>NZ_CP045422.1:2200000-2508127 GCF_014926585.1 Devosia beringensis
GAGGAAAGGACATCAACCGAGACTCCGTTAGTAGTGGCGAGCGAACGCGGACCAGGCCAGTGGCCTCTTTGTAAGAACGGGAAGGATATGGAAATATCCGCCATAGTGGGTGATAGCCCCGTACCGGTAGAAAGCATTGAGGTCCTCGAGTAAGGCGGAACACGTGAAATTCTGTCTGAACATGGGTAGACCACTATCCAAGCCTAAGTACTCGTGCACGACCGATAGCGAACAAGTACCGTGAGGGAAAGGTGAAAAGCACCCCGACGAGGGGAGTGAAATAGTTCCTGAAACTGGATGCATACAAACAGTAGGAGCCCGCAAGGGTGACTGCGTACCTCTTGTATAATGGGTCATCGACTTAGTCTGACTAGCAAGCTTAAGCCGTTAGGTGTAGGCGTAGCGAAAGCGAGTCTGAATAGGGCGTTAAGTTAGTCGGATTAGACCCGAAACCGAGTGATCTAGGTATGAGCAGGTTGAAGGTAAGGTAACACTTACTGGAGGACCGAACCCACGTCTGTTGAAAAAGACGGGGATGACTTGTTCCTAGGGGTGAAAGGCCAATCAAACTCGGAAATAGCTGGTTCTCCGCGAAAGATATTTAGGTATCGCCTCGAGCGAATACTGTGGGGGGTAGAGCACTGGATGGGCTAGGGGATCTCACCGATTTACCAAACCTAACCAAACTCCGAATACCCACAAGTACTACTCGGGAGACAGACGGCGGGTGCTAAGGTCCGTCGTCAAAAGGGAAACAGCCCTAACCTACAGCTAAGGTCCCCAAGTGATAGTTAAGTGGGAAAGCATGTGGGATTGCTTAGACAACCAGGAGGTTGGCTTAGAAGCAGCCATCCTTTAAAGATAGCGTAACAGCTCACTGGTCAAGCGATCCTGCGGCGAAGATGTACCGGGTCTAAAACTATCCACCGAAGCTTAGGGTTTACACTTATGTGTAAGCGGTAGCGGAGCGTTCCGTAAGCCTGCGAAGGGATACCTGTGAGGGGTCCTGGAGGTATCGGAAGTGCGAATGATGACATGAGTAGCGATAAAAAGTGTGAGAGACACTTTCGCCGAAAGTCCAAGGGTTCCTGCGCAATGCTAATCAGCGCAGGGTTAGTCGGCCCCTAAGTCGAGGCAGAAATGCGTAGACGATGGGAATCACGTTAATATTCGTGAACCAGGTGGTAGTGACGGATCGCGCAGGTTCGTATCCCCTTATTGGATTGGGGGTGCGATGAGCCGGTTCCAGGAAATAGCTCCACCAATATTGACCGTACCCTAAACCGACACAGGTGGACTGGTAGAGTATACCAAGGCGCTTGAGAGAACTATACTGAAGGAACTCGGCAAATTGCATGCGTAACTTCGGGATAAGCATGACTTCTATGAGGGCAACCTTATAGGAGTGGCACAAAAGAGGGGGTGGCGACTGTTTACTAAAAACACAGGGCTCTGCGAAGTTGCAAAACGACGTATAGGGTCTGACGCCTGCCCGGTGCCGGAAGGTTAAAAGGAGAGGTGAAAGCTTTGAATTGAAGCCCCGGTAAACGGCGGCCGTAACTATAACGGTCCTAAGGTAGCGAAATTCCTTGTCGGGTAAGTTCCGACCTGCACGAATGGCGTAACGACTTCCCCACTGTCTCCAGTATAGACTCAGCGAAATTGAATTCCCCGTGAAGATGCGGGGTTCCTGCGGTCAGACGGAAAGACCCCATGCACCTTTACTATAGCTTTACGCTGGCATTTGTGTCGGCATGTGCAGGATAGGTGGTAGGCTTTGAAGCAAGGACGCTAGTTCGTGTGGAGCCGCAAGATGAGATACCACCCTTATCGTCATAGATGTCTAACCGCGGCATAACAGTGTCCGGGACAGCGTATGGTGGGTAGTTTGACTGGGGCGGTCGCCTCCCAAAGAGTAACGGAGGCGCGCGATGGTGGGCTCAGACCGGTCGGAAATCGGTCGCTGAGTGCAATGGCATAAGCCTGCCTGACTGCGAGACTGACAAGTCGAGCAGAGACGAAAGTCGGTCATAGTGATCCGGTGGTCCCGCGTGGAAGGGCCATCGCTCAACGAATAAAAGGTACGCTGGGGATAACAGGCTGATAATGCCCAAGAGTCCATATCGACGGCATTGTTTGGCACCTCGATGTCGGCTCATCACATCCTGGGGCTGGAGCAGGTCCCAAGGGTATGGCTGTTCGCCATTTAAAGTGGTACGTGAGCTGGGTTTAGAACGTCGTGAGACAGTTCGGTCCCTATCTGCCGTGGGTGTAGGAATATTGAGAAGAGCTGACCCTAGTACGAGAGGACCGGGTTGGACGAATCTCTGGTGGACCTGTTGTGGCGCCAGCCGCATTGCAGGGTAGCTAAATTCGGACGGGATAACTGCTGAAAGCATCTAAGCAGGAAGCCTCCTTCAAAACTAGTATTCCCTTGAGAGCCGTGGAAGACCACCACGTCGATAGGCCGGGTGTGGAAGCGTAGCAATATGTGAAGCTTACCGGTACTAATAGCTCGATTGGCTTGATCGTTCTCATTAATCTATGTCCGCATAGATTGTGAATGATCGGCTCAGATAATACACCAGACCAACACGCCTTGCATGGGCGCGTTGTTGGTCCTAAAACCAAAAAACCAGAATTCACTCATACGTTTTTCGCTGACCTTGTGGTTCTTGCGAGGAGCCCAAGACCCGATCCCATCCCGAACTCGACCGTCAAATTCCTCCGCGCCAATGGTACTAAGTCTTAAGGCTTGGGAGAGTAGGTCGCTGCAAGGTCTGCCAAAAACGTATGATCTCATTACAATGTCGAAACAGAATACTAAAAAGCCCACCCGGGAAACCGGGTGGGCTTTTTGCGTTCCAAAAGCCAAATCACAGTAAACCGCAAGGCCCCACCCCCCGCCAGACCCCGTGACGTTGCCCCCAACTTCTATCCAGCGTGAAGTAGACTCGGGCGGTTAGTTTGGTCGATCTGGCCGGGGTGAGCGACGGGGGCTGGCGCGGAGCTGGTCATTGAGCGGAGCGGCAGATCCCGTCGCGGGTTGAAGGTGTCGGCGTATTCGGCAGGCGTCATCCAACCCAGCCGCGAGTGCGGCCGGTGCAGATTGTAATCGGCGCGCCAAGACGCCACGGTGGCCCGGACGTGAGCAAGCGATGGGAACAGGGTCTCGTTGAGCAGTTCGTCCCGCAGCCGGCCGTTAAAGCTCTCGATGAAGGCATTCTGGATCGGCTTGCCAGGGGCAATGTAGTGCCAGTCGATCCCCATCCGGTCAGCGAAGCCCAGGATGGCATTGGACGTGAACTCAGTCCCATTGTCGCTGACGATCATCTTGGGGCGTCCTCGAGTAGCCATCAGCGTCTCCAGCTCTCTGGCAACGCGCAGACCAGACAGCGAGGTGTCGGCAACCAAGGTCAGGCATTCGCGTGTGCAGTCATCGACCACTGTCAGCACCCGGAAGCGCCGACCGTCGGTCATCTGGTCGGAGACGAAGTCCAGGGACCAGCGTTCGTTGGGCGCCATTGGGATCAGCATCGGCGCCCTGGTGCCCATGGCACGCTTGCGGCCGCCTCGACGGCGCACCATCAGCTTCTCCTCGCGATAGATCCGGAACAGGCGCTTGTGATTGACCTGATACCCTTCCCGCCGCAGCAGGACGTGCAGCCGCCGATAGCCAAACCGTCGCCGCTCATGGGCAATGGCCTTCATCCGGTCGCGCAGCACGATGTCATCGGTTCGCAGCGCCTGGTAGCGCATCGTCATCCGGCAACATCCCAATACTCGGCACGCCCGCCGCTCGCTCATCCCATAGGCAGTCTGGAGATGGGCGACAGCATCCCGCTCGGCGGCGGGCGCTACCATTTTTTTCCAAGAAGATCTTTCAGCGCGGCATTATCGAGCATGCTGTCGGCCAGCAGCTTCTTGAGCCGGGCGTTCTCGTCCTCAAGCGCCTTCAGTCGTCGGGCCTCGCTGACGTCCATGCCGCCATACTTGGCCTTCCATTTGTAGATGCTGGCATTGCTGACGCCATGCTTGCGGCACAGGTCGGCAACTGGAACGCCGGCCTCCTGCTCCTTCAAGATCGCAATGATCTGCTCTTCGGTGAACCTGGTTCGCTTCATCTCTGGTCCTTCTGATGGGGCCAGAGCCTACTTCAAACTGGATTAGGCGCAGGGGGCAACGTCACCCGCACTAAACCCGCGGCAACCCGATCCAGAACGTCGCTCTCGCGACCGGATTGGATCGAATTGGCCCGGCAGCGGTTGAACAGGCAGGCCAGTCCGGCGTATCCACAGGGGCGGTCGCCCACCTGGCTGCGCTGGCTGCCAACTCCTTTCTGTCTGGATCATTCTCCCATGCGCTCCTTCACCCTCTTGCCGTTGCTGATGCTGGCCCTGCTGCTGCCGAGCCTGGCCCAGGCGCAGGTGCCCTTCCTGCCCGCCACCGAGAGCACGGCCGCCAGCGGACCATCCGAAGCCAGCGATGCGGCGACAACGGATGCCAGTATCGATGCCCTGGTACGCATCCTCCAGGACGATCAGAGCCGCGCGGCCCTGATCGCGCGACTGCAGCAGGCGGAAGGCGGGGCCGACGAGGCTGCGGCAGTCGAGGCGCCGGCCGATCTGAGCATTGTGCGTCAGCTGGCCGAATATACGCGCGCCGCCGCCGAAGGCGCGTCTGCCACCATCAGGTCGCTGGGGCAGGTCTTCGTCGACCTGAAAGAGGGCCTCGGGGGCACCCGGAGCAGCGACTTCTCCACTTTTGCCGGCCTGCTGGGCGGCGTGTTCCTGACGGCAATAGGCCTGTTCGGCAGTTTCTTCGTGCTGCGGCTGCTGGCCCATTGGCTGGAGGGCCGCATGGCGGCGCGCGTGGCCTCGAAGGGCTGGCCCAGCCGGCTGGGCACGGCGCTGGTCGCCATGCTGATCGATCTGAGCATGGTCGTGCTGGCCTGGGGGATCGGCTATGCGCTGGCGCTGGCCTTTGTCGGCGACATGCCGGGCCGGATGGGCATCAACCAGTCGCTGCTGCTCAATGCGTTCCTGCTGGTGGAAATCACCAAGCTGGTGATCCGGACCATCATGGCGCCACGCCATGCGCCCCTGCGGCTGATCCCGATCGGCGATGACAATGCGGCCTATTGGTCATTCTGGCTGACCCGCATCATTTCACTGGTTGGCTATACCTTCCTGTTCGTGGCGCCGCTGCTGAGCGCCAACCTGTCGCCAGCCATTGCTGCGGCGGTGCAGGTGCTGGTGATGGCCACGGCGGTGACCATTGCCATCATCGTGGTGCTGCAGAACCGGGACGATGTCCGCCACTGGCTCGAGAGTCTTGCCGCCAAGCGCGACAATGACGGCATGGGCCTGCTGCTGCTGCTGTCGCGCCACTGGCACGTGGTGGCCATTGTCTATCTGCTGGCCCTGCTGGTGGTGTGGTTCGCCAATCCCGAGCAGGCCCTGCCCTTCATGCTGGCCGCCACGCTGCAGTCGCTGGTGGCCATCGTCATCGGCGTCGTCATCGTCAGCTTCATCGCCCGCTTTGTCAGCGCCGGCCTCAATCTGCCGGCCGATATCAGGGAGCGCCTGCCGCTGCTGGAAACGCGGCTCAAGACCTTCGTGCCCACAGTGATGCAGGTGGTGCGCTGGATGGTCATTGCCGGGGTGGTGCTGGCCATTGCCCAGGCCTGGTCGCTGTTCGACTTCGGCGGCTGGATCAGCAGCGAGGAGGGGCAGGCGGTTGCCGGCTCGGTGATCTCGGCGGCGCTGATCGTGCTGGTCTGCATGGCGCTCTATGTCGCTGTCTCGTCCTGGGTCGAATACCGGCTCAACCCCAATTTCGGCAAGACGCCGACGGCGCGGGAAAAGACGCTGCTGGGCCTGTTCCGCAATGCCTTCACCATTGCCCTGGTCATTTTCGGGCTGATGCTGGCGCTGGCGCAGATCGGGGTCAATATCGCGCCGCTGCTGGCCGGCGCCGGGGTGATCGGCCTCGCCATCGGCTTTGGCGCGCAGAAACTGGTGCAGGACATCATTACCGGCATCTTCATCCAGTTCGAAAATGTGATGAACGAGGGCGATGTGGTGGCCGTGGGCGACAAGTCGGGCGTGGTGGAAAAGCTCACTATCCGCTCGGTGACGATACGTGACCTGTCAGGCACCGTGCACCTGATACCCTTCTCTTCGGTTGATCAGGTCAGCAATATGGTGCGCGGCTTCTCCTTCCATCTGGCCGAACTGGGCGTGGCCTATGACAGCGATATTGCCGAGGTCAAGAAGGCCATGTTCGAAGCCTTCGATCGCTTGATGGAAACCGAGCACAAGGACCACATCCTTGACCACCTCGACATGCATGGGGTCACCGGCTTTGGTGATTCCGCTGTCACGGTGCGGGCGCGGATCAAGACGGTGCCGGGCGAACAATGGAGCACTGGTCGCGCCTATAACGAAATCATCAAGACCGTGTTCGAAGAGCGCGGGATCGAGATCCCCTATCCGCATATTACCTACGCGCCCAGCCGCCCCAAGGCCGACCTGGATGGGCCGCCCCCATTGCTGGCAGCGCGCGCGCCAGCCGCCAGCGCGTCGACCGGGCCAGACCTGCCGGGCCGGTCCGAATTGCCCGGCGAAGCGGGTGACGGCGACGACGTGCCAACGGGCAAGGCCTGACGTCTTCGTGAAGCCAGGAGCGGCATGGCCTTAAACCCCTCTTAATTTGGTGGGTTAATAATGTGATACGCGCCGGTTGGGTCCGTGGGCCCGACCGAGCCATTCATTGTTTGCGTATTGCGAGGCTCGTCATGTTTGTTGTCGACGGCAGCACAGTTCCGTTTTATCGCCGCCTGTCGGCTTTGGCCCTTGCCGGCCTGCTCTGTCTTGGCACGGCGCTGCCGGCCGCGGCCAATAGCGCCGATTTCGTCAGGGCGCTCTGGCCCGATGCGGCGGCGCGCGGGGTCAACCGTTCCGCCTATGACGCAGCCTTTGCCAATTACAGCTATCAGCCCAAGGTGATGGAGCTGACCGGCAAGCAGCCCGAATTCCGCCAGACGGTGCAGCAATATCTGGACAAGCGCATTACCAATGGCCAGGCCGCCAAGGGCCAGGCCATGCGCCAGGAATGGCGGCAGACCCTGAGCGGGGCGCAGCAGCGCTGGGGCGTGCAGCCGGAGATCGTGCTGGCGATCTGGGGCATGGAAACCAATTTCGGCGGCTTCATGGGTGGTGAGAATACCATCCATGCCCTGGCAACGCTGACCGAGGGCGGCTATCGGGCCAGCTTTTTCCGCGAGGAACTGCTGACGGCGCTGCGCATCGTCAGCGACGGTCATGTGAGCCCGGACAAGATGACAGGATCCTGGGCCGGTGCCATGGGGCATACCCAGTTCATGCCGACCAGCTTCATGCGCTATGCGGTCGATTACAATGGCGACGGGCGCAAGGATATCTGGAACTCGGTGCAGGATGCGCTGGGGTCGACGGCCAATTACCTCAACAATTTCAAATGGCGCCCCGGCGAGACCTGGGGCTATGAGGTGCGGCTGCCGCAGGGCTTTGATTTTGCCGCGGCCCGACAGGCGGAGCGTGCGCCGCTCAGCCAGTGGCAGGCCATGGGCATAACGCGAGTCTCGGGCAAGGCCTTTCCGCGCCAGAGCGATGTGGGGCGTCTCTATCTGCCGGCCGGCGCCAGCGGACCGGCATTCCTGCTATTGCCCAATTTTGATGTTATCAAGCGCTACAACAATTCGGACAGCTATGCCCTGGCCGTCGGCCACCTGGCCGACCGGATCATTGGCGGCGGCGAATTTGCCACGCCCTGGCCGGCCGGCGACTATGCGCTGACAGCAGCTCAGCGGACCCAGCTGCAGACGCTGCTGGCGCGGGCAGGTTATGACGTCGGCACGCCCGATGGCGTGGTCGGGCCCAAGACGCAGGCCGCCGTGCTGGCCTATCAGAACCGGGCCGGCCTGCCGGCTGACGGATATGTGTCCGGGCTGCTGCTCGAAAGGCTGCAGCGCTGAGCTGGGGTTAACTTTTCGGTAACGAATTAGGGACAATCTGAGGTCGCTTAAGTAGAGGGCAGGCCAGTTTCAGCAATTGAGACGCCTGCCCTCGCCCATTCCGGCACCGCCATACAAAGTCCGGTTTTGTCCGCTAGCAAACTCCTTTATCCGTTTGAAGCCATAGATCCATGCTCCGTCCAATGATGAATTCGCGCCTTGTGTTGCTGGCGCTTATGCTGATGCTCGCCTTTGCGCCCGCCCAGAGCTTTGCCCTGTCGGTGATGGATCCGTTCAATCTGCCGGCAGCCATGGATGGCGGCACGATCAAGGCCGGAGACGGCGTGGCCTATGCCGACGGCCCCCGCCACAAGCTGGATGTCTATGCACCCGAAGCGCGGGGCAGCCTGGCGCCGGTGGTGTTCTTCATCTATGGCGGCGGCTGGAACCGGGGCGAGCGCAGCGACTACCAGTTTGTCGGCCGGGCCCTCGCGGCACGCGGCTTTGTGGTGGTTATCGCCGACTACCGGCTGGTGCCCGAGGTGCAATATCCCGGATTTCTGGAAGACAGCGCCAAGGCGCTCAAATGGGTGCAGGACAATATTGCCAGTTATGGCGGCGATACCAGCCGCCTGTTCCTGGCCGGGCACTCGGCCGGGGCCTACAATGCCACCATGCTGGCGCTCGATCCGTCCTTCCTGCGCGATTACGGCGTGACGATGAACATCCTGGCCGTGGCGGCCCTGTCGGGTCCCTATGACTTCTATCCGTTCGAATATGGCGAGGTGCAGAATGCCTTCGGGGCGGCGCCCAATCCGGAGGGAACGCAGCCGATCAACCTGGTCACCAGCGGGACGCCACCGATGTATCTGGCCACCGGCACGACCGATCCGATCGTGCGGATGCAGAATACCGAGCGCTTCGCGCAAAAGCTCAAGGATAGCGGCGTCTGGGTAACGACGCGCTATTATGAGGGCTTCGGGCATATGGAGCCGGTCATAGCCATGGGCTCGCTCTGGCGCTGGCGCATGCCGGTGCTCGAGGACATGGTGGCATTTTTCCAGATGTTCGGGGCGTTTCCGAGCGGGGTGCCCTATGTGGCGGTAGCCCCCAATCCCCCCGAGCAACTGCCGGAGGCCATCGCGCCGATGGACCAGATCGTCAACGAACTCAATGCGATGTTCCAGCCCATCGAGAACTGACGCCAAGCCTGGAATCGCGCTAACCTCGCCACATGAACATGCATCTGCGATATGCCGGTGCCGCGCCGGAAAGCCAGCGTCAGGCGCTGGCGGCGATCATCCGCGACCAGCCCATGCTGATGGTGGTGCTGGAACAACTACGTGACATGGCGCTGCCCGATCATCTGCTGGTGGCGGGTGCGATCTACAACAGCGTCTGGAATGCGCTGACCGGTCGCGCTGCCCTTACCGGGATCAACGATATCGACGTCATCTATTTCGATGACCGCGATCTGGGATGGGATGCTGAAGATCGCGTGATCAAGGCCCTGGAGGCGCGCTTTGCCGGCTTGCCGATACCGGTGCAGGCGCGCAACCAGGCGCGGGTGCATCTGTGGTTCGAGCAGAAGTTCGGCATCCCGTTCCTCCCCTTAAGATCGTCAGCCGAGATGCTGGGGCGCTATGCGTCCAAGACGCATGCCGTCGGTGCCAGGCTGAACGATGCAGGCGGACTGGAGATCGTGGCGCCGTTCGGGCTCGACGACCTGTTCTCGTTCCGCATGGTGCCCAATCCGGTGCTGGACAACCGGGTTGCCCATGCCAGCAAGGCGGAGCGGGCCAAGGCGATCTGGCCCGAACTCACCATCATTGCCTGGCCAGACGACTGACTGGCTAAAGCGCCTCTATTTCTACCGAGGCGGCGGAGCGACGCGAAGGGCCATGAAACACAGCCTCGATATTGTTGCCGTCCGGATCGAGCATGAAGGCGCCGTAATAGCCCGGATGGTAGTCGCGTTCGCCGGGCGCACCATTATCGATGCCGCCGCCAGCGAGCGCGGCGGCGTGGACGGCGTTGACCGTGGCGCGGTCGCGGGCCTGGAAGGCCAGATGGAGATGGGTTTGCGGGGTGTCTGCCTCCGCTGCCTCGACAAACAGCTCATCTGCCTGGAACCAGTTGTCGCCGGAAAAGGCGATGTCGATACCCAGCACGTCAAGAATGGCTGCATAGAAGGCGCGGCTCGCGGCAAAATCGCGGGTGCGCAGGTGGACGTGGTCGATCAATCGGCCGGTATGGAATGTCATCACGGACTCCTTTTCTCGCCTGGCAGAAACGCGCGGGGCTATGCCCGGGTTGCCGCGACGTGCAGGGCGCCTGTGGGGCGCTCAGGCAGGCAAAAAGAAACCGCCCGGCGAACCGGGCGGTCTGGCATTCCGATGGTGGGTATTACTCGGCCTGATCGGCGGAGGCCGAGTTGAGCTGGCCGTACTTTTCGACGCCAATCTTGTCGAGCAGCTCAAGCTGGGTCTCGAGAAAGTCGATATGGCCTTCTTCGTCGGTCAGCAGGGCTTCAAACAGGTTCTTGGAAACATAGTCGCCCAGTTCCTCGCACAGCTCGCGGCTGGCCTTGTAGGCGGCGCGGGCTTCGTACTCGCCAGCCAGATCGGCCTCGAGCACTTCCTTGATGGACTGACCGATGCGCAGCGGCGCGACGCGCTGCAGGTTGGGATGGCCTTCCAGAAAGATGATCCGCTCGATCAGACGATCGGCGTGGTGCATCTCTTCGATGGATTCGGCGCGTTCCTTGGTCGCCAGCTTCTTGAAACCCCAATCGTCCAGAAGACGGAAGTGGACCCAGTACTGGTTGACCGCCCCGAGTTCGAGAAAGAGGGCTTCGTTAAGCCGCTCGATGACTTTTGCTTCGCCTTTCACGACGTACTCCGCTTCCTTGCTGCTTGAGTTTTTCCAGCCCGGACTGCAGGGAAACGAGTTCGCTAGAGGGTAGGGCTTGCTGCATGTGGTGGTTTTCGGTGACCCGAACAATTATGTCTACCACATTCGGCACGCAGCCACCACACTTGGCGCGGCGGTCGAGTTCTTTGTACACCTTGGCCGGCACGACGAGCTGCCACGGATCGGCGCGCAGCAGATCAAGGACGATATCCTCGATCTCCTTGGACGTGATCATATTGCACTGGCAGATGAGCATTGCGCGGCCATGTTGAAGGCATAACGGACCGGTGCATAAAGCGTGGACTATAGCTGATTGTCAATGTCAGATTAGCTGTGCCACGAGGCCTCGTTGGATTTTCCGCGTCCCTCGAGCCAGTCGAGCAGGTGGTCGGCGGGCATAGGCCGCGCCATGAAATAGCCCTGGCCCTCCTCGCAGCCCAGCTCCCGCAGCCGGGCATAGGCGTGATCGGATTCGATGCCCTCGGCGCAGACGCGAAAGCCCAGGCCTTGCGCGATCGAGACAATGTGACACAGCAGGAAGTCGTCATCGCCGGAGGCCTTGAGAGGACGCACGAAGGACTGGTCGATCTTGATCACGTCGGCCGGGATGTGGGCGATATAGGAGAGGTTGGAATAGCCCGAGCCGAAATCGTCCAGGGCAATGGCGACGCCGGCTTCGCGCAGGCTGCTCAACTGGGCGACGGCGCGCGCCGAATTGGTGGCCAGGGTGCCCTCGGTGAATTCAAGTTCAATGTGGTGCGGCGCCAGCCCGGCAGAATGGCACCGATGCAGCAGCGTCTCGACGAAGCCGGCCTCGGACAGGTTGACCGGGGAGGCGTTGATCGACATGCGCAGGGCATGGCCGGCATCGAGGAAGCGCCGGTTCTGCGCCAGGGCGTGATCGATGACCCATTCGGTCAGCGGGTTGATGAGCGCCGTCTGCTCGGCCAGCGGAATGAATTCGGCCGGGGAAATCGCTCCCAGCTCGGGGTGATTCCAGCGCAGCAGCGCTTCGGCGCCGTGGCACTGGCCCGTGCCCAGGGCAATGCGCGGCTGATAGTGTAGCGCCAACTGATCACGGGCGGCCATGGCGCGCGGCAGATCGGCCAGCAGGCGGAAGGCGCGCAGATGGGCGGCATCGGACTTGTGATCATAAAAGGCAATGCCGCCGGGTGCGTTGCGGCTGTCCTGTGCCGCCACGAGGGCCGCGCGCAGCGATTCGGCGGCGCCGCGTCCCGCGTCGAGCGGCAGCAGGCCGACGCCGACATCAGTCTTGATCGGAATGGCGTTGACCGAGAGCGGGCCGGCAAAGGCGGCAGCGATGCGCCGGGCGGCGGCGGGCGCGATGTCGATGGTGTCGACGGTGAGCACCACGACAAAGCTGAGCACGCTGACATGATAGATGGTGAGGTCGGCAGGCAATTGGGCTGCCAGCAGGTCGACGCCGGTGCGCAAGAAGTCTTCAGAAAAGGCCATCCCCAGGGCCCGCAGGATCTCATTGTAGTGCTTGGCATCGGCCAGGGTGACCAGTACCAGCATGGTGGGCTGGTCAGCGCGGGCGAGGACATCGAAGTGATCGATGAACTGCAGCCGGTTTGGCAGCCGGCTGACGTGATCATAGCGGCCGAGCTGGGTCAGGAATTCGGCATTGAGACGCGCGCGCGTTGCAACCGGGGCCGGAGTCATGACGTTGGCGATCGGTCGGGTTCGCTGCTTCACGCGAGGATCCTGTTGTGGCTCGCGCCGGACGATGTGCCGTCACTATGCCGCCAAGTGCCTTAAGTCTGAATGAATTCATTAGCCATAACGGCGTGGGGCGCGAAACAACAATCTGTCGTGCACCGTAACTTGGTGCAACAGCAGCGGAGCCTCCATGCCCTTCCCGATCCTGAGCATCATCAATTTCCTCAGCCCAAAGGATGCCGGCTCCCGCAAGACCGCAAAAGACATTGCCTATGGCGCGGCCGCGCGCCAGAAGCTCGATATCTATACCCCCCGCGCGGCGCCGCCGCCCGATGGCGGCTGGCCGGTGGTGTTCTTCATCTATGGCGGCTCGTGGAACGATGGCAGCAGGGCGGATTATGACTTTGTCGGCCGGGCAGTCGCGGCAATGGGCTTTGTGACGGTGATTGCCGACTATCGCCTGCTGCCCGAGGTGGAATATCCCGGTTTCCTCGACGACGGCACCGCAGCAGTGCGCTGGGTGGCGGACAATATCGCGGCCCATGGCGGGGATCCGCAGCGCATTGCCTTGATGGGGCATTCGGCCGGTGCCTATAACGCGGTCATGCTGGCGCTGGACCCTGGTCATCTGGCCAGAAGCGGCCTGCTGGGCAATATCGGCTGCGTCGTTGGCCTGTCGGGTCCCTATGATTTCTATCCGTTTGACGGCCGCATCAGCCTGCGCACCTTTGGCGCCGTTCGCGAGCCGATGGCGACCCAGCCCATCCACTTCGTCAGTCCGTCGGCGCCGCCCATGTTCCTGGCCACGGGCGGCAAGGACACCCTGGTCTATCCGCGCAACACTGTTGCACTGGCCAAGCGGCTGCGCGTGGTCGGCTGTACGGTCGTCGAGCGGCACTATGACAGTCTGGGCCATCCTGGTCCGCTGCTGGCCCTGGGCCGGCCGGGGCGGGCCATGGCGCCGCTGCTCAAAGAGCTGGGGGTGTTCCTGCATCGCCATCTGGGCGCAGCCGTGCCGGCGCTTCAACCGGCGTAGCGGCGCCCGTGGCCTTACCCTGCTGGCGGCGTGCGGCGATCACGGCGGCGGAGGCGGCGGTGCGATGGGCGGAGGAGAAGAACTCCCGATGCGCCAGGATGAGGACAGTGAGCAGGCAGGTGGCGATGGGCAGCCAATCGGACACGAACCAGGCGACCGTGGCCACCGAGAAATAATAGGCGCGGATGCCGCTGTTGAAATTGGCGGCGCCCAGCGCATTCATGCGCGTAATGGCGTCAAGCTCGGCTTCGGTCGTGCCATTGTCCTGGTCGATGGCGCCCAGCATGATGCAGAAGTGGTTGAACTGGCGCAGCGAAAGCGTAAAGGCGAAAAACGCCATGACGAACATGGTCAGCATGACCAGCAGATGCAGCTGTACGTCGAGCGGCGAATAGACCCGGTGCAGCGATAATGCATTGAGCGCGGCGATCAGCGCGGGCACCTGGCCGAAAGCGGCAAAGATCGACAGGATCAGCAATACCGCCGTCGAGGCCAGAAAGCTGACCGAGCCCATGATATTGCCCGACAGGATGGCATCGAAGGGCGAATGCCGCACCGCCGCATTGGCGACCCAGCGGCGGCGCTGCAGGTTCATGATCACCGAGAGCGACGGCCGCAGCTTTTCCACCTGCGGCACAATGATATTGTAGGCCAGGTAGCAGAGCAGCGGAAACAGCGTGGAGATGAGCGTGGTGGACAAGGGCGGCCCCGGAAAACGTGTACGCCCTTGTTTATAGCGTGATCGGTTAAAAAGGCGATTGCATCAGATCGGGCGCGGATAGCACCGATGTACGGCGTCGATCTCGGCCAGCACGTCGGGTGACAGTGTCACATCCGCCGCGCCGATGGCCAAAGCCAATTGCGCTGTGCTGGTGGCGCCAATGATCGTGGCCGTGGTGAAGGGGCGCGACAGGGTGAAGGCGATGGCCATCTGTACAGGATCCAGACCGTGCCGGGCGGCAAGAGCAAGATATTCGGCCGTGGCCGCCTGGGAATGTTCATTATAGCGCCAGAAGCCCTTCTGGTAGTCGCCGCGGCTGCCCGCCGGTACCGCGCCATTCTGGTACTTGCCCGTCAAGAGGCCGCCGGCCAGCGGCGAATAGGCCAATAGCCCGACCTGCTCATGATGGCTGAGTTCGGCCATGTCGAGATCGAACTGGCGGCGGGTAAGGTTGTACTCGTTCTGCACCGAAACCAGCCGCGGCAATCCCTTCTGCTCGGCGATCCGCAGCCACTGGGCAATGCCCCAGGCGGTTTCGTTGGAGACCCCGATATGGCCCAGCTTGCCCTGTTTGACCAGGTCGCCCAGGCCCTCCAGCATGTCCGCGATATTGTCGAGGGTATCGGCCGTATCCTGCTTGTGCGGCGCATAGGTCCAGGAGCCCTCGAAATTGTAGCTGCCGCGCGAGGCCCAGTGGATCTGGTAGAGATCGATATGGTCGGTCTGCAGGCGCTTGAGGCTGGCATCGACGGCCTGGCGGATGGTCTTGCCGCTGGCGCGGGAATTGTCGCGGATGAACTCCACCGGTCCGCCGGCAATCTTGGACGCCAGAATAAATTTGTCGCGCTTGCCGGTCTGCTTGAACCAGTTGCCGATGATTTCCTCGGTCCGGCCGGAGGTTTCGAGACTGCGCGGCACGGCGTAGATCTCGGCCGTGTCCATGAAATTGATGCCGGCCTCGAGCGCCATGTCGATCTGGGCGTGGCCTTCGGCCTGGGTATTCTGGCTGCCCCAGGTCATGGTGCCCAGGCAGATTTCAGTGACCCGCAGATCGGTGCGGCCAAGCTTGTTCAGTTTCATCGGGGGCAAAACTCGAATGCGGGGATGGGATGGCCGACACTAGCCGAACTGGGCTGGAATGGTAGGTTGCGACGACAAAAAATGGCTTTGTCAAAAAAGCGTCACGCAAGTCCGTTTGGGGGTTGAGCATTCCAGCTCTACCCCCTATATAGCCCTCACGTCGCGGCACGGGCCGCACCGATGATAGCCAATCAGGCATTGTTATCGACTTTGACGCGGGATGGAGCAGCCCGGTAGCTCGTCAGGCTCATAACCTGAAGGTCGCAGGTTCAAATCCTGCTCCCGCAACCAAAAAAGCCCAGTGAACTCATCGAGTTCGCTGGGCTTTTCCTTTTCAGGACCACTTTGTGCCCCGCCCACGCCAGGGAGGCAGAAGGCGCGCACCCAGCAGCTGAAGCGATCGCGAACTGCTGCATGCCGGAGATGGCGCAAGGCCATGCGCCGCTTTGCAAAAACGAACTGGTCTGCGGCGATTGGATACTTGTCCCCGGCGCGGCCAAAGGGTAGTTGGGGAATCTGAGGGGCACATGGCATTTCGGCGGCGCAGCATGACAAGGGAGTTCGGCACGGCATTGGCCGTGCTGGCCATCTACGTCCTGACGCTGCTCCTGCCGCTGCACCAGGCCGCCGGCCTGCAACGCGATCTGGACAGGCTGGGCTTTGAGACGCTGACCGCATGGTCGGTCTGTGCGCCCCTGGTCCAGGACGAGGATGGCAATCCCAAGACCGCCACGGTCGTCAAATGTCCCGCGACCGGCTTCGGCAAGCAGGATTTTGCCGCCGTCGCGCCGGCACCCGTGCAAATTGCCGTGCCGACGCTGGCCAGCGGCATAGCCTGGCCCGATCTCCAGCTCGCTTTCAAGCCATCAATCCCCGAGCATTTCGGACAATCGCGCGCGCCTCCAGTCGCCGTCTGAACGCTTCACGGCGGCCATCGGCCGCCTTTCAGACCTGCTCTATCGACTGGAGATCATCATGATCCGCACCGTATCTCGCCTTGCCGTTGCTCTTGCGACCCTGACGACCCTTGCCGCTCCGGCCTTCGCCCACTCCACGCTCGAAGTTCAGGAAGCCGCGATCGGCTCGAGCTACAAGGCTGTCCTCCGCGTGCCCCATGGCTGCGGCACCGAAGCCACCCATACCGTTCGCGTGCAGATTCCCGAGGGCTTCTTTGCCGTCAAGCCGATGCCCAAAGCCGGCTGGGACCTCGACATCGTCACCGGCCCCTATGAAAATACCTATCTGAACCACGGCACCGAGGTGACGGAAGGCGTCAAGGAGATCGTCTGGTCGGGCGGCAACCTGCCCAACGAGTTCTATGACGAGTTCGTCTTCCGCGGCACCTTTGCCGATACGCTCGAACCCGGCACCTTCTCCTTCCCGTCCATCCAGGAGTGCGCCAATGGCGAAGAAGCCTGGATCGACACTTCCGGTGCGGAGGATGCCGAGATGCCCGCTCCCAAGCTGGAACTGGTGCCGGCTGGCGCGAGCCATAGCCACTAAGTGACGTCGGGCGCGGGACTTGATCCCGCGCCCCTTCCACCTGTTGGATCTCGCCATGCCATCCATGACCAAACGCCTCTGCGAGCTGCTGCTGGCCGTCTTGCTGTCGCTCGCGGCGACGCATGCGGCCTTTGCCCATGCCCAGTTGCTGTCAACCAGCCCGCAGGAAAACGCCGTTGTGACATCGTCGCAGACGCAGCTTGAGCTGGTCTTCAACGAGCCTGTCAGCGCACTCGCCATCAGTCTCATAAAGCCCGATGGCGGGGCACTGGATCTGCTCGACCAGACCAGCAGCGGGCAGACAATGACCGTGCTGCTGCCAACCGGTCTTGCTGACGGCACCCATGTCTTGAGCTGGCGCGCTGTCTCGGTGGATTCCCATCCCGTTGCCGGTTCGCTGGTGTTCTCGATCGGTGCCGCCGGTGGAGCGGCCATTGCCGAACTGCCGACGTCCAGCCTTGCCACAGAGCTGGCGCTCTGGGCCGCCAAGGGTCTGCTGTTTGTGGCGCTGCTGTTTGGCGCCGGCGGGGCGATCTTTGCGCTGGCCGCGCCCTTGCCGCGACAAGGCCGTCAGCTGGCTATGATCCTGTCGGGGCTGGGCTTGGTGGTTGCCCCGCTTAGCCTAGGCCTGCAGGGCCTCGATGCGCTGGGCCTAGCGCCGGACGCGCTTGCCAGAACCCGGCCCTGGCTGGCGGGCTACTTGACCAGCTATGGCGGCACCGTCATTGCAATACTGGTGGCTTTGGCCCTGGGATGGATGACCTTGCTGTTGCCCGCCCTGCGCGCTGCCGGCTGGCTGGTCTGGGCCCTTGCCGCCATGGCGCTGGCGCTGAGTGGCCATGCCGGCGCCGCCGAGCCGCAATGGCTGACACGCAGCGCGGTCACGCTGCATTTGGCGGGCATTCTGTTCTGGGTCGGGGCGCTGCTGCCGCTGTGGTTCTGGCTGGGCCAGCATGATGACAATGCCGACCGGGCCCTGGCGCAATTCTCCCGCTTCATCCCCTTTGCTGTCGCGTCCATCATCGTCTCCGGCGTCACCCTGGCGGTCATCCAGCTCGGCGCGCCCGGTCCGGCCTGGCTCACGCCCTATGGCTTGATCCTGGCGGCCAAGCTGGCCCTGCTGGCCGTGCTGTTTACCCTAGCTCTGATCAACCGCATCAGGCTGACCGCCCCCGCCTTGGCGGGTCAGGTCGCGGCGCGCCAGCGACTGCGACAGTCGATTGCCGTCGAAATCGGCATTGTCCTGCTCATCCTGGCCCTTGTCGCAGGCTGGCGGTTTACCCCGCCGCCGCGGGCCCTGGCGCAGGTGGTGCAAGCAGCCGTCAGCAGTGCGCCGCTTTATGCCCATGCCATGGACAATGTCGCCATGGCCGACATCACCATCGTGCCGGGGCACGTCGGTCCGGTGGTGATGGACTTGTTCCTGACCGATATGGCCGGCGCGGCGCTTGAGCCGCTTGGCGTTACGGTGACCCTCAGTTCGCGCAGCCTTGGCATTGAGCCGATTGTCACCGACGCTCGACTGGTCGACGGGGCCTGGCGGATCGATCCGCTGACTATCCCGGTCGCCGGGACCTGGCTGGTCGACATCGATCTACGGCTCAGCCGCTTCAGCCTGTCGCGCCTGCAAACCGAAATTGATATTCCATCACCTTGAAACAGCAGCCTCGTCGTCGCTACCAGTGCGTTGACATCACCGCTCGGACCCCGCAGGTTGCCGATCCAATATCGTATCGGATTTTTCATGCCGCGGATTTCAGTCGAGGAGTGCAGGCAGGCGGCGCAGCTGGCGCTGGAAGGGGCGGGCGTCGGCACCGAGGCGGCATGGCTGCAGGCCGATCTGCTGCTCGATGCCGAATTGCGCGGCTTGCCCTCGCACGGCTTCCTGCGGCTCGAGCGGATCATTGCGCGCATCAACAATGGCGTCGCCGACCCGAATGCGCGTGGGCTGCACAGCTGGCGCGGCGACGGTTTTCTCAGCGTCGATGGCCAGCAAGGCCTGGGGCCGGTGGTGGCCATGCACGCGGCCGAGACGGCGGGCGAACGGGCGCGCCAGACCGGTATCGCCGTGGCCGCCATCGCCAACAACAATCATATCGGCATGCTGGCCTGGTATGCCGAAGCGCTGGCTGAGGCTGGGCTGGTCTCGATCATCCTGACCACCAGCGAGGCACTGGTGCATCCCTTTGGCGGGACGACGGCGCTGCTAGGCACCAATCCGATCGCCATCGGCGTGCCCACCGATACCGGGCCCTTCGTCATCGATCTGGCCACCAGCCTGGTATCGATGGGTGAAATCCACGATCACGCCCATCGCGGCGCGCCACTGGCGGAGGGCTGGGCGCTTGATGCGGACGGCCGGCCGACGACCGATGCCGAAGCGGCCAAGAATGGGGCCATTGCCCCCTTTGGCGCGGCCAAGGGCTATGCGCTGGGGCTGGCCTTCGAGCTGCTGGTGACGGCGCTGACCGGCGCGGCGCTGGGGCGCGACGTCACCGGCACGCTCAATGCGCAGTTCAAGAGCAACAAGGGCGATGTGTTCATCCTGATCGATCCGCTATCGGGGCAGGGGGCGGCTCTGTCGGCCTATCTGGACACGATCAGGCAGACGCCGCCCACGGAAGGCTTCGAGCAGGTGCTGATCCCGGGCGAGCGTGGCCGGGCGCGCAGGGCCGAGCGGCTGGCGGCCGGCATCGAGCTGGCCGAGCCGGTCTGGGCGACCATGCAAAGGCTGCGCGACGCGGCCAAACCCGAATCGAGGATCTGATGACCCTGTTTGCCACCATGCGTGCGCCGCGCAGCATCGTCTTTGGCACCGGGCAGCGGCACAGCCTGCCCGGCTATGCGCGGGCGCTGGGCCAGAAGGCGCTGATCGTCACCGATGAACGCATGGGCGCCAGTGCCGACCTGGCCGCCATGGTCGATGGCCTCAGGGCGGCCGGCGTCGCGGTGGCGGTGTTTGACCGGACGCTGCCCGAAGTGCCGCTGGACTGCATCGACCAGTGCGTCGCCTTTGGGCGCGGCTTCGGGCCCGATCTGGTGATCGGGCTGGGTGGCGGGTCGTGCCTCGACATGGCCAAGGTCACGGCTATCCTTTTGGCGCATGGCGGTTCGCCGCGCGACTATTTCGGCGAGTTCAAGGTGCCCGGCCCGGTGCTGCCACTGATTGCCGTGCCGACCACGGCCGGCACGGGCTCGGAAGCGACGCCGGTCGCGGTGGTGGCCGACAGCGAACGCCTGCTCAAGGTGGGCATTGCCAGCCCGCAGATCATCCCGCTGGTGGCGATCTGCGATCCCGAACTGACGCTGAGCGCCCCGCCGGGGCTGACCGCGATTGCCGGTGCCGATGCGCTGACCCATGCCATCGAGGCGCTGACTTCCCTGCCGCGCGTGGTGGATCCAATGATTACCCATGAGCATGTCTTCCTGGGCAAGAATGCCCTCAGCGACGGGCATGCGCGCGAGGCGATCTTCCATCTGGCGCGCGGGTTGCAGCGCTCGGTCGAGAACGGCCAGGACCTGTCGGCGCGCGAAGACGTCATGTATGGCGCCCTCTTGGCCGGGCTTGCCTTCGGCACCGCTGGCACGGCCGCGGCCCATGCTATTCAATATCCGGTGGGCGCCCTCACCAAGACGGCGCATGGCGCCGGGGTGGCCTGTCTCATGCCCTATGCCATGAGCTTCAATCTCGGCCATGCGACGGCCTCAATGGCCGAAGTGGCCACAGCCATGGGCGTGGCGGTGGCGGGCGATGGTGCCGAAGCCAATGCCGAACGGGCCATCGTGGCGGTGGAGACCCTGTTTGCCGCCATCGGCATTCCGCCCGACCTCAAGACGCTGGGCTTGCGCGCGGATCAGCTCGACTGGACCGCCGAACAATCGCTGGGCGCGGCGCGTCTGGTCAAGAACAACCCGCGGCCGCTCGATCTCACTGCCATGCAGGCCATCGTGCGGGCCGCCTTTGCCGGCGACCGCCGGCCGCTGCTAACCCAGGAATAGACCATGCTCAAGCTCCCAGAATCCCTTCAGTCCTTCGGCATCGAGGAAGCGGTCAAGACCGATCTCTATATCGATGGCGCATGGCGCGCCGGTGCCGCAGCCAAACGGATCGACGTGCTCGATCCCTCCACCGGCAAGAGCATCGCTACCGTCGCTGACGCAACCGTCGAGGATGGTATCGCGGCGGTCAAAGCCGCCCATGACGCGCTGCCGGCCTGGGCCGCCATGGCGCCGCGGCAGCGCGGGGAAATCCTGCGCAAATGCTGGGAGCTGATGATCGCCCGCAGCGAGATGTTCGCGCGGCTGATCAGCCTCGAAAACGGCAAGGCGCTGCCCGATGCCCGCGGCGAGGTGGCCTATGCGGCCGAGTTCTTCCGCTGGTTCTCCGAAGAAGCCGTGCGGCTCAATGGCGATTTTTCGACCGCGCCGAGCGGCAATAACAAGATCCTCGTCACCCAGCAGCCGATCGGCGTGGCCGTTTTGATCACGCCGTGGAATTTCCCGGCCGCCATGGCAACCCGCAAGATCGCCCCGGCTTTGGCGGCGGGCTGTTCGGTGGTGCTCAAGCCGGCGACCGAGACCCCGCTCACCGCCTTTGCCATGGCGGCGCTGATGGCAGAGGCTGGCGTGCCCAAGGGCGTGGTCAATGTCGTCACCACCTCGAGCGCCGGCGCACTGGTTTCGGCCATGTTGCATGATCCGCGCGTGCGCAAGCTGTCCTTCACAGGTTCGACCCAGGTGGGCCGCACGTTGCTCAAGGAGGCGGCTGATCAGGTGATCAACTGCTCGATGGAGCTGGGCGGCAATGCACCCTTCGTGGTGTTCGACGATGCTGATCTGGGCAAGGCGCTCGATGGCGCCATGCTCGCCAAGATGCGCAATGGCGGCGAGGCCTGCACGGCGGCCAATCGCTTTTACGTCCAGAGCG
Organism: Devosia beringensis; assembly: GCF_014926585.1. Classification (NCBI taxonomy): domain Bacteria; kingdom Pseudomonadati; phylum Pseudomonadota; class Alphaproteobacteria; order Hyphomicrobiales; family Devosiaceae; genus Devosia; species Devosia beringensis. Next base: position 2,221,860 of record NZ_CP045422.1, read on the forward strand.
GCATTGCCGAGCGCTTCTCCAGGGGCCTGGCCGAGCGCATGGGCAAGATGCAGGTCGGCGCCGGCTATGACGAGGCGGTGGCCTGTGGCCCGCTGATCAACCAGAAAGCGGTTGATCGCATTGCCGATCTGGTCAAGGACGCTGTGGCCAAGGGCGCCACGGTGCTGACCGGCGGGGCGCCGAGCGGTGGCGATGGCTTCTATTTCCCACCCACCGTGCTCACCGGGGTAACCGGCGATGCCGAAATGGTGCGCGACGAGATTTTCGGGCCGATTGCACCGATCTCGATCTTCGAGACCATCGACGAGGCGGTGGCCCTGTCCAATGACAGCGAATATGGGCTGATTGCCTATGTCTATACCGAGGACCTCAAGAAGGGCCTGCAGGTGGCCGAGCGCTTCGAGGCCGGCATGGTCGGGCTCAATCGCGGCCTGGTCTCCGATCCGGCCGCGCCCTTTGGCGGGGTCAAGCAGTCGGGCCTGGGGCGCGAGGGTGCCCATCACGGCATCCTGGAATTCTGCGAGACCAAATATATCGCGGTGAGCTGGTAAATGGCGGTTCCCAGCGCGGTCGCCGGCCTGCTGCGGCGCCCCGCCCGGCTGGGCGACGAGGTCTACAGCGCCATCTTTGCCCGCATCATGTCGCTCGAGATCGCCCCGGGCACGCGCATTTCGGTGGATGCCGTGGCGCGGCAGCTGGGCGTCTCGCAGACCCCGATCCGCGAGGCATTGACCCGGCTCGAGGCCGAGGGGTTGGTCGTCAAGACGCACCTGGTGGGCTATAGCGCGGCGCCGCAGATGACCGCGGCTCAGCTGGCCGAGCTTTACCAGCTGCGCCTGCTGCTCGAGCCCTTCGTGGCGCGCCAATGTGCCCTGAACATGCCAGACACGATGTTGGCCCACCTGGCGGGATTGTGCAGCGAGATGGCGGCGCTGTCGCAGCGCGAGGGGCTCGACGCCTATGCCCAGTTCGCCCAGATCGACATGGCGTTTCACGATCAGCTGGCGTCCAGCGCCGGCAATGGCCTTGTCGTCGAGGCCCTGTCGCGGCTGCATACCCATGTGCACCTGTTCCGCCAGGTGTTCGACGCACGGGCGCCGGCAGCGGCCGTAACCGAGCATGAGACTATCCTCAAGGCCATCGGGGCGCGCGACGCCGATACCGCCGAGGCGGCCATGCGGACCCATATCGAGCAGTCGCGGGCGCGATTTGGCGGGCGCTAGGGGTCAAGTAGCGGTTTTAACATCGGCGCAGGTGGGCTAGATACGCCTGATCGTGCAAGGATAGCGCAACAGTATGAGCAGCCTCAAGTTTGGAACCAGCGGCCTGCGCGGCCTGGCCGTTGATCTCGTCGGGGACGCGGCGCGGCGTTATACCAAAGCGTTCCTCGATTATCTGTTGCGTGACGGACATGTCACCGCGCTTTATCTGGGGCGTGACCTGCGTGCCAGCAGTGCGGCGATTTCGGCTGACTGTGCTGCCGCCGCTGCGGCCATGGGCCTGCGCGTGATCGACTGTGGTGAACTGCCGGCGCCGGCCCTGGCCCGGCACGCCATGGCGGCGGGCGCCCCCAGCATCATGGTCACCGGCAGCCACATTCCGGCAGATCGCAATGGGCTGAAATTCTTCCGCGCCAGCGGCGAGATCAGCAAGGCAGACGAAGCCGGCATCCTGGCGCAGCTGGGCGATGCCGTGGACGGCGACTACAGCGCCAAGCCTGTCGATGACAGTGCCGCGGCCGCGGCCGGTTATCGCGATCGCTATCGGGGATTGCTGGCGGGTGATACGCTCAAGGACTGGCGCATCGGGGTTTTCGAGCATTCGACCACCGGACGACAGGCGCTGGCCGAGATGTTTGCCGGCTTCGGGGCGCAGATTGTAGCCTTCGGCCGGGTGGCTAACTTTGTCGCGGTCGATACCGAAGCCTTTGGTGATGCGGTATTTGCGCCGCTGCCGGGCTGGATCGTCGAGCACGGGCTTGATGCAATCATTTCGGCCGATGGCGATGCCGACCGGCCGCTGCTGATGGACAGCCAAGGCCAGTTTGTCCGGGGCGATGTGCTCGGCCTCTTGGCGGCACAGTTCTTTGGCGCCGATACAGTAGTCACCCCCGTTACCTCCAATACCGCGATCGAGGCCACGAGCTATTTTGCCTCGGTGGTGCGGACCCGTGTCGGCTCGCCCTTTGTCGTCGCCGGCATGCAGGCGGCCATCGCCGCCGGCGGACGCTGCGTGGTCGGCTTCGAGGCCAATGGCGGCACGCTGCTGGGCAGCGCGCTCAACCTGGGCGATGCCGCGCTGCCGGCCCTGATGACGCGGGACGCCATCCTGCCATTGATCGGGGTGTTCGGCCGCGCGGCTGCGGAAAACTGCAGCATTGCCGAGCTGGTCGCGGCGCTGCCGCTGCGCGTGGCGCTGAGCGACCGGCTGGAGAATTTTGCCGCCGAAAAGAGCCGTGCCCTGCTGGATGGGCTCTCCGTACCGGCAGAAGCTGCGACCTATTTTGCCGCGCGCGGGGCGATCCTGCGGTCGGCCGCCATCGACGGGCTGCAGGTCTTTCTTGACGATGGCACCATGGTTCACTATCGCGCGTCTGGAAATGCGCCGGAACTGCGCTGCTATGTCGAGGCCGATACCGAAGCGCAGGCGCAGGATGCGCTGCGCTGGGGCCTTGCGACGGCCAGCGCGGCGACGACGCATGGCTGATACTGCCGCAGATTGTTTTTACCTGTCACCCCAATGGCTGAGGCCTTCATGACCAGCAAAATCGTTCCCGTCATCCTCGCCGGCGGCCAGGGCACGCGGCTATGGCCAATGTCCCGGGCGACACGGCCCAAGCAGTTCATCGAACTGATGGGCAATCGCTCGCTGTTCCAGCAGACGCTGGAGCGCCTGGCTGGCTCGGATCGCTATGCGGCGCCGATCGTGGTGACCAATGCGGACTATCGTTTCGTGGTCGCCGAACAGGCACAGGAGGCCGATATTGCCCTGGGGGCGATCCTGCTCGAGCCGGTCGCGCGCAATACGGCGGTGGCTATTGCCGCTGCGGCCTATTTCGCCCTCGAACAGGATGCCGACGCCATCTTGCATATCCTGGCCTCCGATCACGCCATCACCGCCGATGCCGCCTATTATGGCGCCGTGGGTACCGCCGAAGCGGCGGCGCGCGCCGGCTGGCTGGTCACCTTCGGTATCGTGCCGACCCGGCCCGAGACCGGCTATGGCTATATCGCGGTGGGCGAGGCGCTGCCGGATGGCGGCAACAAAGTTGGCCGCTTTGTCGAAAAGCCGGATCTGGCGACGGCCGAGCGGCTCCTGGCCGAGGGCGGCTATGTCTGGAATTCGGGCATGTTCATGATCGGCGCCAGCGCCTTCATCGCCGAATGTGAAGCACTGGCCCCCGAGACGGCGGCAGCGGCCCGCCGCGCCGTCGAACTGGCCAGGACCGATCTTGACTTCGTGCGGCTCGATACCGAGGCATTCGGCGCAGCGCCGAGCATTTCGGTGGATTATGCCATCTTTGAAAAGACCGGCAAGGCCGCGGTACTGCCCGTGACCTTTGCCTGGTCCGATCTGGGCTCGTGGGACGCGGTGTGGAGCGCCCATGCGCCCGACGCCAATGGCAATGTGGTGCTCGGCTCGGCGCTGCTGTCGGGCACCAGCAATACCATGGTGGTCACCGATGGTGCGCATGTCGTGGTCGAGGGACTTGACGATGTCGCCATCATCGCCAGCCAGGACGCGATCTTTGTCGGCCGGCTGTCGCAGGCGCAGCGCGTCGGGGCGCTGGTCAAGCAGCTCAAGGCCGATCCGGCCACCCAGGCCCTGACGGAAACGCACAAGACCGCCTATCGCCCCTGGGGCGGCTATTCGTCGGTGCTGCTGGCCGACCGCTTCCAGGTCAAGCGCCTCTTCGTCAAGCCGGGCAAGAAGCTGAGTCTGCAGAAGCACTTCCACCGCTCCGAACACTGGGTCGTGGTCAAGGGCACTGCCGAGGTGACGATCGACGGGCAGATTTCCATCCTGACCGAGAACCAGTCGATCTATCTGCCGCTCGGCTGTACGCATCGCCTCGCCAATCCGGGCAAGATCGAGCTCGAGCTCATCGAGGTGCAGACCGGCTCCTATCTGGGCGAAGACGATATCGTACGCACCGAGGACGATTTCGGGCGGGCCGGCTGAGGGCTGACGCTTCAGCGTGCAGGAACAATCCAGGCGCCGGCCTGCCGCGTAACAACGGTGATCGGCAGCGGCGCCTGGGAGCCAGCATGCACAAGAAGCCCCATCTGCCGGAAAAGCCCTGCGCCAGTTGCGGCCGGCCGTTTGCATGGCGCAAGAAATGGGCGCGCGACTGGGATGCGGTCAAATACTGCTCGGAACGCTGCCGACGCGACAAGGCGCCGGCGCGGGCCTCCTAGCTGGCCAGGCGCTGGGCGCTCATCGTCACATGAACAATGATGCCTTCCTCGGACCAGTCGGTCTTGAGCGAACCGCCCAGCTGGCCGGTGATGATGCGGGTCAGCAGCTTGCTGCCATAGCCTTGGTCGGCCGGCGGCGCCACGGCGGGGCCACTGCGTTCGGTCCAGACCAGGCTGACCTCGTCGTCCGAGGCGGTGCCGGAAATGTCGAGCAGGCCGGCTTCCACCGAGAGCGCGCCGTATTTGAGCGAATTGGTGGCCAGTTCGTGGATCACCAAAGCGACGGTGGTGGCCGCCTGTTCGCCAATGCCCATGCGCGGCACGGCCACGCGGATGCGGCCACTGAAGGCGCCGGAATCGTCATAGGGGGCCAGCAGCACGGCGATGAGGTCGCCCAGCAGCGCCGCGCGGCCCTGATTGTCGGGCAGGGGCCGGACCATGTCATGGGCCCGGCCGAGCGCGGTCAGGCGCGATGTCAGCTCTTCGGCCATCTGCGCAACCGAACCGGCGGACCGCGAGGTCAGCGTGGTGAGCCCCGCGGCGATGGCCAGCAGGTTCTTGACGCGGTGGCTCATCTCGCCGGCGAGCAGTTCGTGGCCTTCCTCGGCCTGCTTGCGACCGGTGACGTCAAGGAAGACGCCACTCATCTGGCCCTTGTGCAGGCCCTCGTCATTGCCCAGGCCGCGGGCGGAGATCCAGCGGATTTCCTCGCCAAGCAGGATGCGGAAGTCGATCTCATAGGCGCCGACGAGGGCGCGCGTAGCCGAAAATGCCGTGCGGACCCGATCGCGATCGGCCGGATGGATGCGTGAGGACAGGTCCTCAAAGGTAACGGTCTGGGTCTGGGGCAGACCCCACAGATCGAAGGCCAGTTCGTCCATGTCGAAGGCGTCGGTTTCCACCCGCCAGGACCACAGCGCCACACCGGCAGCATGCAGGGCCCGCTGGAGATTGCCCACTTCCCAGAGCGGGTGGTCTTCGTCGCTGAAAGGCATGGGCGGTCTCCTGACCCCCGTTTGACAGATTGCGCCCGCTCGCGCCACCCCTGACACCGCGCTGCAGGGACAGCACGGGCCTCACCGGTCCAGATTCAGCGGAGGAAGCTCTCCATCAACAGGCCACGACATTGACCGCAAGGCCGGCCAGGCTGGTTTCCTTGTACTTTTCGCTCATGTCGAGGCCGGTCTGGCGCATGGTTTCGATGCAGGCATCGAGGTGGACATGATGCGTGCCGTCGCCCTTGAGCGCGAGCGACGCGGCGGTCACCGCCTTGACGGCGCCAAAGGCATTGCGCTCGATGCAGGGGATCTGCACCAGGCCACCGACCGGATCGCAGGTCATGCCCAGATGGTGTTCCAGCGCGATTTCGGCCGCGTTTTCGACCTGTTCGGGCGTGCCACCCATAATGGCGCAGAGGCCGGCGGCGGCCATGGCCGAGGCCGAGCCGACCTCGCCCTGGCAGCCCACTTCAGCGCCCGAGATCGAGGCATTGTGCTTGATGATGCCGCCAATGGCAGCGGCGGTCAGCAGATAGTCGCGCACCGTCTGCGGCGTCGCCGCAGCGTTGAACTTGAGGAAATAGCGCATCACGGCGGGGATGACGCCGGCCGCGCCATTGGTGGGCGCGGTGACGACGCGGCCGCCGCCGGCATTCTCCTCGTTGACTGCCATGGCGTAAAGGCTGAGCCAGTCATTGGCCATCAGCGGGGTAATCTCGTTGCGCTGCCATTGCGGCTCGAGCTGGGCATGGATGGCGCCGGCGCGGCGCTTGACCTTGAGGCCGCCGGGCAGGATGCCGGTCTGGGCGATGCCGCGGTCGATGCAGGCATTCATCACCCCCCAGACCTCGTCGATGCCACGGTCCAGTGCCTGCCGGCTGGTGCCGGCCTCCTCATTGGCACGCTTCATGGCGGCGATGGAGAGGCCCGAGGCGGCGGCCATGGCCAGCATGTCGCGGGCATGGGCAAAGGGGTAGGGCACGTCGGCCTGTGCGGGCGGGGCGTGCTTGAGCGCGGCGAGCTCGTCACCGCTGACGACAAAGCCGCCGCCGACGGAAAAATAGGCGCGGCGCAGCAGCAATTGGCCATCGCTGTCATAGGCGGAAAACTGCAGCCCGTTGGGATGGCCGGGCAGCGGCGTCTTTTTGTCGAATACCAGGTCGACCGCCGGCCGGAACCGATAGGTGCCATGGCCGGGCGGGTGCACGGTGCCGCCGGCCTCGACGGCGGCCACCAGCGCATCCATGGCGTCGGGATCTACGGTCTTGGGGTCCTGGCCGCAAAGGCCCAGAATGACGGCGCGGCCGCTGCCATGGCCGATGCCGGTAAAGGCCAGCGAGCCGTGCAGGCTGGCGGTCAGCGCGGCGGGCCTGGCATTGGCGGCGCGCGGCCAGTCGCCGGTCGCCAGTTCATCGAGGAAGCGCCGCGCCGCCGTCATCGGTCCCATGGTGTGGGAGCTGGACGGGCCGATGCCGATTTTGAAGACGTCGAAGACGGACAGGAACATGGCCAGCATAGTGGCTGATCTGTGCGCCGACGCAAGGGGTTACCAGGGCAGGGGCAGGCCGGTATGGTCGAGCATCATCCCGGTGTCCGCCGGCCCGGCACCATCGAGCACGCCGAGCATTCGCTCGGCTGCTTCCATCGGTGATACCGGGGGGTGGCCAGGGCCTGAAAAGGGCGCCGAGAGCGGCGTGGCCACGGTGCCCGGATGCAGGGTCAGGCACAGTGCTTCGGGCCGCGAGCGGGCCAGTTCGATGGCGGCGGTGTGGATCAGCTGGTTGAGGGCCGCCTTGGCGGCGCGATAGCCGTACCAGCCACCCAGCTGGTTGTCCCCAATGCTGCCCACCTTGGCGGAAATGGCGGCAAAGGTCGCCTTGCCCTGACGCGGCAGCAGCGGCAGGAAGTGCTTGGCCACCAGTGCCGGGCCGACAGCGTTGATGGCAAAGCTGCGCGCCAGGTTGTCGCCATCGAGCTGGCGCCAGCTCTTTTCGGGCTGCTGGGCGCCGTCATGCAGCAGGCCGGTGGCCAGCAGGACCAGGCGGACGGGCAATTGGGTTGCGGCTGTGGCCTCGGCAGCGCGGACAATGCTGGCCTCGTCGGTCAGCTCGAAGCCGTCCATGCGGCGCGAGATGCCGAGAACCTGCTCGAACCGGCCACTCTGGCGCAAGGCCAGATCGAGTGCGCTGCCAATGCCGCCACTGGCGCCAAGGACGACGGCGATGCCGCCAGACGGAAAGGATTGCAGGTCAACGGGCATGGGTGCCTCCTAACCATGTTACGCAACAGCGGGCGAAGCGGTTCAGTATCGTTCCACATCCTGCAACAGTGTGGGCCGGCATTGGCGATTGTGTCGGCGGGCCGGGTCGCCGATATCTGGGACCATCCCAGCCAAGGAGTTCAGTCGTGGCCGCTTATCACTATGCCGAAGCCAAGGGTGCCGATCCGACCGCGCCGCTGCTATTCGTGTTTCACGGCACCGGGGGCGACGAAAACCAGTTCTTCGAGCTGGCCGGCCAGCTGCTGCCTGGCGCCCGCATCATTGCGCCGCGTGGCGATGTCAGTGAAGGCGGCGCGCTGCGCTATTTCCGGCGTACCGCCGAGGGCGTCTATGACATGGACGACCTGCGCCAGCGCACGGCGCAGATGACGACCTTCGTGCAGGAACGCCTTGCCGAGAGCCAGCCGCGCGCCGTCATCGGGCTGGGCTATTCCAATGGCGCCAATATCCTGGCTGCCGTTCAGTTCGCCGCGCCCGAGCTGTTCAGCGCAAGCGTGCTGATGCACCCGCTGATCCCCTTTGTTCCCGCCAGTGCCGATTTCACCGGTCACCAGGTGCTGATCACCGCCGGGCAGCGGGATCCGATCTGCCCGGCGCCCGCAAGCCAGGCGCTGGCTGACTATTTCCGCGCCCAGGGCGCGCAGATGTCGCTTTACTGGCATGCCGGCGGCCACGAAATCCGCCCCGAGGAACTGCGCGAAGCGCAAACCTTCCTGGCGCCATTCGCCGGCTAGGTCCGGCGGGCCGTCCGGCCGGCAATTGTCGTCGCCAGCCCAACGTGTATAGTTGCCCCAGGATATGGCGGCCTCGCTTGATGACTTGCGGGCGGGCCGGCCAAAGTGGGTGGAATGAAGAAAATCCTGTTGAGCCTGCTGTGTGCGCTGGCTCTGGCCGGTTGCACAGGCGCCAATACCAGCTTCAACACCATCCAGGTGTCGGGCGCCGAGGAAGCGTTTCCCGCCGATTATCAGCTGCGCGCCCGGCGCTACCTGGCCGAGCAGGATCTGGCAGGCGTCCAGATCTCCTATCCGCGCACCGTGGTGGGCGAAACCGCGTTCAGTCCGCGGCGCTGGTATGTGTGCCTGGATGGGCTGGCGCCGCCCGCCCCACCAACGCGCCGCGCCAAGCCACTGCTGGAAGCCGCGCTTAATCTGGCCCGGCCGGACGTGGCCGCAGACGATTATCAGGTTATCCTGATCCTGCGCGCCAGCGGGTCGACGGCGGCGATCAAGGGGTTCGACGCCCCCCTATGTGGCAATGGTCGCTATGAGGCGCTGGCAGCGGGATAGAGCATGCAGTTCAAGGTCACCTATGCCCGGTACCTGGCTGACCGGCGTCGTCTCGAATTCACGGCCTCGGGCGAGCGCAATGGGTGCCTTTTTACCGTGGTGACCGACGTGATCTGTCTCAAGGAACCGCGCACGCCCGAAAATGTGCATCTGGTGGCCCTGGCCCGGCTGACCGAGATCTTCCGGCGCCGCAGCGCCTCGGGCTACTAGCGCCATCAGGCCTTGATGTCGGACCAGTTGGCGTGGCGGCGGAACTGGTTGACCGCATAGGAGCAGACCGGGGTAATGCGGAAATGGCCCTGGCGGGCATCGTCCACGGCAAATTCCATCAGCGTGGCGGCGATGCCGCGACCCTGGAATTCAGGCGGTACGCCGGTGTGGTCGATGATGATGTTGCCGTCCTCGGTCTTGCGGAAGGTCATTTCGGCCTCGGCAGTGGGCGAGAGCTTGATGACATAGCGGCCGGTCGTGGCCTCGTCTTCGCGTTGGACGGTCATTTCATTATCGTTCATGGCGCGGTCTTCCTGCTGCTGAGCTCAAGATATGGGGCCGGCCGGGCCGGTGGGCAAGCCGATTAATGGGCGATGGCTTAATGGGCGATATCGCTATTGCCCCAGCGCGCCTGGATGGCGCGACCCAGCCCGCCCAAAGCCGGGGCCACAAACAGCAGGATGCGCTGATAGGAATGGAGCAGAACGAAGAGGCCGGCCAGGATCAGCGTGCCCACCACGATCACCAGTTCGAGCGACAGGCCGATCGATTTCAGCCAGGCGGTGAGCAGCATGCCGGGCAGGATATGGGCCGCCGCCCAGGCAAAGGCCGAGGTGACGTTGATCAGGGTGAAAAAAGCGTAGTTCATGCCCATGATGCCGGCCACGCCCGGAATGACGGCTTTGACGCCGGGAATGAAGCGGCCGATGAACACGGCCTTGCCGCCATGCCGGGCGAAAAATGCCTCGCCGCGCGCGATCATGGCGCGGTGGTGGCGGAAGGGCCAGATGTCGCGGATGGTGTCCTTGAGGAAATGGCCGATCGTATAGGACAGCGCGTCGCCGATGATCGCCCCCGCCACCGCCGCCAGATAGACCTCCCAAAACGGCAGGCGTCCTTCGGCAATGATGCCGCCGGCCAGCAGCAGGACGGGCGTCGAGGGCACGAAGAGCCCGAGAATGAACACGGCCTCGCCGATGGCCACCGCGAAGATGAACCAGAAGGTCAGCCAGAAATTGCCGGAAATGGCATTCAGGAATTCTTCGAGATAGACCGAGACTTGATGGAAAATGTCAAACATGCCGGTCCGGTCTGGTGACGCTGTGGCGGCAAGCCTCCAGCACTGGTTGACTATGGGCGCCTGCGCGAACAGGCTCAAGCTTTATCCTCTAGAGACCGCCCATGAACTCTTTGTTACATCACATGATTGCCGCCGGCCCCCGCCCGGTGGCGCCGTTTTCCCATGCCGTGGAGGCCGATGGCTGGGTCTTCGTCACCGGCCAGATGCCGACCGACCCGGCTGCCCCCGATGCGCCGCTGCCCAGCGGCATTGCCGCCCAGACTACGCGGGTGATGGACAATCTGCGTGTGGTGCTGGCGGGCATCGGCCTCGGCTTTGCCGACATCACCATGGCGCGGATCTACCTCACCCAGTTCGAACGCGACTATGCTGAGCTCAACGCGCTGTGGCCGAGCTTCTTCGAGCCCGGCAAGCTGCCGGCGCGTACCACGATTGGCGTCACCGCGCTGGCCGTCGGGGCGCTGGTCGAGATCGACCTGATCGCGCGGCGGCCCTAGCGGGTTGGCGCCGGTGTAGAGGGCTCCTTCGGCGACATCGGCCATACCGCCACCGCTGCGGAACCGACTGCCGGGCCTGCCTGTTGGAGAACAGGCAGGTGGAGTGCGCTCATGGCTGAAATTGGCAAGCAGGACGATCAGCTCGACTACATACGAACGGAAATCCGGGAGGAGGTCGGCCTGCTCAACAACCGCCTCAATTCCCTGATGTCCTCGCAATCCTTTCTGGTGATCGCTTATGCCTCGACCCTGAGCAGCAGTAATGGCAATTTCCACAAGCTCTATACGGTGCTCCTGCCGCCGTTTCTGGCCATGCTGGGCGCCGCACTCGTGCTGGAGGCGCGCCCGAGCCTCCATGCCGCGCTGGAAGCCATCGACAACTGGCGCCAACGCGAGGCGAACCTGGTCAGTTCTTCGGAGGATTATGCGCCCTATACCCTGGCCGTCGACGACCGGTCGCGCCAGGACATCATGCGGCGGCAGCATCAAGGGCGCCACTTTGCCATCCGGGCGCCCATGATCATGCTGGTCGCCTGGCTGGTGCTGCTGCTCCTGCCGTTCGGCTTGTACTTCGCGGGCTGAAGCCGCCCCATCTGCGCCTCTCAGGGCGGGGCGGCCCTGGTCAGCCGCGGTAAGCCTTTACGCTCTGCTGCTGTTCGCCCATGCCCTCAATGCCCAGGCGCATGACATTGCCCGGCTGGAGCCAGACCGGCTCGGGCTTGATGCCCATGCCAACCCCTGGAGGCGTGCCGGTGGTGATGATGTCGCCCGGCTGCAGGCTCATGAACTGGCTGACATAGCTGACCAGATGGGCGACGCCGAAGACCATGGTCCCGGTCGTGCCGTCCTGGTAGCGGTGGCCGTCGACCTCGAGCCAGAGCTTGAGGTTCTGTGGGTCGGGCACCTCGTCGCGCGTCACCAGCCAGGGGCCGATCGGGCCGAAGGTATCGGCCGACTTGCCCTTGACCCACTGGCCGCCGCGCTCGGTCTGGAAATGGCGCTCGGAGAGGTCGTTGACCACGCAATAGCCGGCCACGTGATCGAGCGCGTCGGCCTCCTCGACATAGCGCGCCTCGGTGCCGATGATGACACCCAGCTCGACCTCCCAATCCGGCTTGATGGCGTTCTTGGGAATGATGACGTCGTCATTGGGGCCGATGATGGCGCTGGTGGCCTTCATGAAGAGGATCGGTTCGGCGGGAATGGCGGCGCCGGTTTCGGCGGCGTGATCGGCATAGTTGAGGCCGATGCAGATGAACTTTCCGACATTGGCCACGCAGGGGCCGATCCGCTCTCCGGCCTCGAGCCGGGGCAGGGTGCCGAGGTCGGTGGCGCGGATCCTGGCGAGGCTTGCATCCGAGAGGGTGGCGCCGCCGATGTCATCGACAATGCCGGAGAGGTCGCGGATGGCGCCGTCCTCGGCCAGGATGGCGGGCTTTTCGGCGCCCTTGGGGCCGATGCGCAGCAGTTTCATCAGTGAAGTCCTTGTGAAGCGGCCAGCCTGGGGCTGGCGGGGCGCGGGTAGCGCAGTGACGGGAGGGGCAGGCGGCTCTAGCCGTCCGGGCGGATGATGCCCTTCTTGAGCAGGATATTGCCATAGAGGCGCCGCTCGCCGGTCTGGACGATGGCATAGCCCTGCTTGACCCGGTCATAGAAGGCGAAGCGTTCGAGCGCGGCGACGCTCATCTTGGGCTCGTGCTGCTGCACGATCGTGTCGAAGGCTTCCACCACCGGCTCGCGCTTGCTGGCGTCGCCGACCGTCTGCATGACGAAGACGGCATTGTCGACGAAATCGTCGAGCGGCAGCAGCGTCAGCACGGCGTCCAGCACATCGGTGGCGCTGATGCCGTCCAGCCGCACCAGAGCCGGGCCGGCAGCGTCGGCGGGATAGTTGGCGTCGACAATGGCGATCTCGTCGCCATGGCCCATGGCCCGCAGGATGCCGAGCAGGTCGGGTCCCAGGATGGGGGGAATGAGTTTGAGCATGATCTTTGGCCTCCTCAGCCGAAGGGAAAACTGTCGCTGTCGCTGCCCAGGCTGGCGCCATCGGCGAACAGAGCGGGATGTTCGCGGGCAAAGGCAAAGAGCTCGACCATGACGGCGTCGACATGGGCGCGGATGGCGGCGATGGCCTGCTCCTTGTTGCCGGCCAGGATGCCATCGAAGATGGCCTGGTGTTCGGCGATGGTCAGGGCCAGGCGGCGCGGGGTGACGATCAGCCAGCGGGCCCGATCGAGATTGGCGCGGGCCGAATCGATGATGTTCTTGATCTTGGTGAATTCCATGGCGCGGAAGATGATGTCGTGGAATTCGATATCGAGCTGGTGGAAGGCTTCGGCGTCGTCGCGCTCGGCCGCGCCGCGTTGCGCCGCCATATTGGCGTGCAGGGCCGCGATGAGGTCGCGGTCATGGCGGCCGATGAAGACGCGCAGCGCCTCGCTTTCGAGCCCCTTGCGGATCAGCATATATTCGCGGACATCGGCAATGCGCACCAGCGACACGGTCGAGCCGCGTTGCGGCGCGATATCGACCAGGCCCTCGGCCTGCAGCCGGGCCAAAGCCTCGCTGACGGGAAAGCGGGAGACGCCCAGCTGGGCGCAGACCTCGGACTTGTCGATGGCGCTGCCGGGCGGCAAAGCCAGCGAGACAATGGCCTGGCGCAGGGCATTGGTGACCTCATTGGTCACGCTGCCGCGAGTCAGCACGGTGGGGGCGGCCAGAAAAGAATAGGGACTTGCTGCCATCTTCATGCTAACATGTTAGTTAGAGCCGAGGTGCTTTACAACGCCCATCGCTGCGGATTGCGGGCGCAATCTGGCGGTTTATGACGGCGGGGTAAAGTGCAGTTGAGACCCAAAGCTGAAAGCACACCGATGTCGCAGACAATGACCCGTCCCCAGCCGCGTACGCTGGTGCTCAATAGCGCCGACAATATCGCGGTGGCACTGGCCAATCTTGAGGTCGGCAGCGCTACGCCGCAGGGGCCGGTCATCGTGCGGCGGGTGCCCAAGGGCCACAAATTCGCGCTGCGGCCCATCGCTGCCGGCGAACCCATCCTCAAATTCGGCCAGATCATCGGCTTTGCCAAAGAGCCCATCGTGCCGGGCGACTGGGTACATGAGCACAATTGCGGCATGGGCGGCGCCGATGGCAGCCTGACGCATGACTATGCCTTTACCGAGGGCGCGATCCCGCCCGACATGATCCCGGTCGAGGAGCGCGCCACCTTCGAGGGCTATCGCCGCGCCAATGGCAGCGTCGGCACGCGCAATTATATCGGTATCCTGACTTCGGTGAACTGCTCTGCCACGGTGGCCAAGTTCATCGCCGAGGGTATCAACCGCTCGGGCCTGCTCGACGATTACCCCGAGATCGACGGCGTCGTGCCCTTCGTGCATGGCACGGGCTGCGGCATGGAAAGCCGCGGCGAGGGCTTTGACATCCTCAAGCGCACGCAGTGGGGCTATACCTCCAACCCCAATCTGGGCGCGGCCATGCTGGTGGGCCTGGGCTGCGAGGTGTTCCAGATCGGCCGCATGAAGGAAATGTACGGTATTGTCGAAAGCGACACATTCCAGACCATGACCATCCAGGAAAGCGGCGGCACCAAGAAGATCATCGAATGGGGCATCGAGCGGATGAAGGAAATGCTCCCGGTGGCGGCGCGGGCAAGGCGGGAAACCGTCGACGCCTCCGAGCTGATGCTGGCTTTGCAATGCGGCGGGTCGGACGGCTATTCCGGCATTACCGCCAACCCGGCTCTGGGTTATGCCGCCGATATCCTGGTGCGCAATGGCGGCACCGCCATCCTCAGCGAAACGCCCGAAATCTACGGCGCCGAGCACCTGCTGACGCGCCGCGCCACCTCGCGCGAAGTTGGCGAAAAGCTGATCAGCCGCATTCACTGGTGGGAAGATTATACCCGCCGCAACCATGGCGAGATGAACAATAATCCCTCCCCGGGCAACAAGCTGGGCGGGCTGACGACGATTCTCGAAAAGTCGCTCGGGGCCGCCGCCAAGGGCGGCACGACGCCGCTGACGGCGGTCTACGAATATGCCGAAAAGGTCACCGAAAAGGGCTTTGTCTTCATGGACACGCCCGGCTTTGATCCGGTGTCGGCCACTGGCCAGGTGGCCGGCGGCGCCAATGTGCTGACCTTCACCACCGGGCGCGGCTCGGCCTATGGCTGCAAGCCGGTGCCCTCGATCAAGCTGGCGACCAATTCGGACATGTATGCCCGCATGACCGAGGACATGGACATCAATTGCGGCGACATCGTCGAGGGCGTCTCCATTGAGGACAAGGGGCGCGAAATCTTCGACCTCATCCTCAAGACCGCCTCGGGCGCGCCCACCAAGTCGGAAGCCCTGGGCTATGGCGACAATGAATTCGTGCCCTGGCAGGTCGGCGCGACGATGTAGGCAGGGCTGGGCGGTCGCGCTCAGCGTAGCCGATAGACCGCCCCCAGGCGGTCGGCCGTGTCGCGGGCGTCGCCGACATCACTTACGGCATAGGATGCCAGCAATTCGAGCTGATCGAGCGGCAGATCGCGTCGGTCGGGGTCGCCGATCAGCACGGTGATGCCGGCCGCCTGGCAGCGCTGCAGGAATGGCAGCATGGTTGCCGCGACCTGGGCATTGTAGAACACGTCGCCGGCAGCGATGAGGTCAATCTCGTCCGGTACCGGACCATCAAGGACCATGTCGCGCAGGCCGATGCTCACGCCATTGGCGACCGCATTGAGGGCGATGGCGGCCTGGCCATAGAGGTCGATCTCGGCGGCCGATACCGTGGCACCCGCTTGGGCGGCGACGATGCCGACCAGGCCCGAGCCGGCCCCCAGATCGAGCACATGCTTGCCGGCCACCAGCACGGGGTGGCGGCGGAAATGCTGCGCCAGTGCCAGGCCGCCCGCCCATTGATAGGCCCAATAGGGCGCAGGCGGATCGGGGTCATCATCGTCGAGCAGGCGCGACAGGCGGCTGCCGGCATGGGCCGTGTAAAGCCTGATGCCAGGCAGGGAGGGAACCGGGTCAAGCCGCAGGCTGGCGGTGATGAAGTCGGCAGGCTTCAAGGGCGCTGCAGGCCGGTGGCGCTGACATAGGTGCTCATCAGATATTGCGAGCAGGTGATGAAGAGCCGGTTCCGCTTGGGGCCGCCAAAGGTGACATTGGAAGTTTTCGCGCCGGTCTTGATGCGGCCCAGCAGCGTGCCCGCGGGATCATAGACATTCACGCCCAGCCCGGCGCTGGTCCAGATATTGCCCTCTGTATCGAGCCGGAAGCCGTCAGGCAGGCCGGAATCGATATCGGCAAAGACTTTTGGGTTTGTCAGCGTGCTGCCGTTCACGTTGAACTGGCGGATCTGGGCGGGCCAGTCGGGGTCGTGGCTCTGGCCGGTGTCGGACACGTAAAGCACCGATTCATCGGGCGAAAAAGCCAGGCCATTGGGCTTGGCAAAATCGTCGGCCACCACGCTGAGCGATCCATCGGCCGGATCGAAGCGATAGACGAAGCAGCCGGCCTGCTCCTGATCGGATTTATAGCCTTCGTAATCGCTGAGAATGCCGTAGGGCGGATCGGTGAACCAGATCGTGCCGTCGGACTTGACCACCACGTCATTGGGCGAGTTCAGCCGCTTGCCCTGATGGGAATCCACCAGCGTGGTAATGCTGCCATCCGGCTCGGTGCGCAGCACGGCGCGGGCGCCGTGCGAGCAGGAAATCAGTCTGCCCTCACGGTCGCGGGTATTGCCGTTGACGAAGTTGGACGGGGTGCGGAACGGGGTGACGCCCAGGTCCGGCACATATTTGAGCATGCGGTTATTGGGAATGTCGCTCCAGACCAGGTAATTGCCGTCGGCAAACCACACCGGGCCCTCGGCCCACAGGCAGCCGTCGAAATGGGTTTCGAGCAGCGCATTGCCGACCGTCAGTTCCTTGAAGCGCTTGTCGATGATCTCGAGCGCGTCGCCGCCAATAGCCATGATGTTCCTCCCAATTGCCGGCATTTGACGGGAACATGGCCGGCGCGGCAAGCCTGTTATGGCGATGCCATATTAAGGGCCGTTGCGGTTGCGCACCGAGCATCCTGTCCCAGCCAAAAACAAAGCAGCGACAGGGCGGTAAAGATGTAATCCCCGGCGGCGCCGGCTCGATTAAACTCATGCCCATCACCCCGCATGGGCGGCCTGCAGGCGAACAGTGGCGGGGTGAGCCGGGTGGGGGTTTTGCCTCCCCCACAGGTTCCGAGACGGCCGTGCGAGGACGAGCGATCCCGTGCCGCCGAACAGTTCCAAAAACCGGCACCCCGAGGCGAAGGTCGTCTCATATTTTTACTTACTCAGGGGCGATTGCCGTCTCGGGGTCCGTCCTTCTTGACACCCGCGCTGCAGGCGGCGCCTTGGCGCGTCCATGTGCCAATTGACGACTAACATGTTAGTTGCTAGGGCAGGCTAAGCCTAGGAGCGCGCCCATGCCCAATCTCGCCAAGATCCTCACCGTCGACGAGATGAAGACCGCGGCGCGGCGCGCGGTGCCCAAGATGTTCTTCGAATATGCCGATAGCGGCAGCTATACCGAGGGCACCTATCGCGCCAATGAGAGCGATTTTAACAAGATCAGCCTCAAGCAGAAGGTGGCAGTGAACCTTGAGGGTCGCAATCTCAAGACGCAGATGCTGGGCAAGACCATCGCCATGCCGGTGGCCATTGCCCCGGCGGCGACCGGCGGCATGCAAATCGCCGATGGCGAGATCAAGGCGGCCAAGGCGGCTGAAAAATTCGGCATTCCCTTTACCCTGTCGACCATGGCCGTGTGCTCGATCGAGGACATTGCCGAGAACACCACGGCGCCGTTCTGGTTCCAGCTCTATGTCATGCGCGACCGCGGCTTCATCGAGCGGCTGATCGACCGGGCCAAGGCGGCGAAGTGTTCGGCGCTGGTGCTGACCATGGATCTGCAGATTCTGGGCCAGCGGCACAAGGACATCCACAATGGCCTGTCCACCCCGCCCAAGTTCAATGCCTATTCGCTCTGGCAGATGATGCAGCACCCGCTCTGGTGTGCGCGCATGCTGGGCACCAGGCGCCATACCTTCCGCAATATAGTGGGCCATGTCGGCGGCGATCATGACCTGGCCTCGCTGTCCTCCTGGACGGCCAGCCAGTTCGATCCGACGCTGAACTGGGCCGACGTGGCCTGGGTCAAGAAGCGCTTCGGCGGACCGGTGATCGTCAAGGGCGTGCTCGATGCCGATGACGCGCAGTCTGCCATCGACAACGGCGCCGATGCCATCGTGGTCTCCAATCATGGCGGCCGCCAGCTCGATGGCGCGCCCTCGACCATTCGCGTGCTGCCCGAGATCGTCGAGCGGGTCGGCCACAGAACCGAGGTCTATCTCGATAGCGGCATCCGCTCCGGGCAGGATGTGCTGAAGGCTTTGGCCTATGGCGCCAAGGGCACCTTTATCGGCCGGCCCATGCTCTATGGCCTGGGCGCGGGCGGGGAGGCCGGCGTCACCCGCGTGCTCGACATCATCGCCAAGGAGCTCGACACCACCATGGCCCTGTGCGGCGAGCGCGACATTGCCAATGTCGGGCTGCACAATATCTATTCCAACGACATTCCGCCGCGCAACGCGCCGCTGGCGCGCTAGAGTTATCCCCGGTAGGGGCGGCCGCTGTTAACATCGCCCTCGGTGAGCTGGGCATAGATGGCCCCGGCCAGTGCCTTCATCTGCTCCTGGGGCAAGGTGCCCACCACGGTGCAGGTGATGCGGGTATTGGCCCAGTAAAAGGCCTCGGCGCCGTCATAGGCGGTGAACTGATAGGCCGGTTCGCCGCCGGGCAGGGCAGCCGTGACATAGATGGTGACGCGTTGCTGGTCGGCATTTTCATACATCAGCTGGGCGGCGCGGCCGCCGGTGTCGGGCTCGCCGGGCAACAGGCGTCCGCCCACCAGGGCAAAGCCCTGGGCATCGAGGTCGGGCATGCCCAGCGTGGTGTCGAGCCTGTTGGACAGCCAGGTCGACAGATGCTCGCTATCGTCGCTGCCGACTTCCACGGCATGGCGGTTCTCGGCGACATAGACGGTGTGGGCATTGACCGCGTCGGCAATCAGCGTGGCGCTGGCGGGCCGGGCATCGAAGAGCGGGCGCGCGAACCAGCCCATGCCCAGGCCGAGGCCGACCAGCACGACGGCGGCCACGGCCCAACCCCAGGACCGGATGCGGCGGGGGCCGATCTCGGCGGCCAGGCGGCGCGGTCGCAGGCGTGCCGGCACGGGTTCGGCGCCGGCAGGGCCGAACAGCGTCCGGATAGCGTCGTTCTGGCGCTGGATCATGGCAATTTCGGCAGCGGCCTCGGGATTGGCCAGCAGATAGGCATCGACGGTGGCGCGCTCCCCCTCGGGCAATTGGCCATCGGCATAGGCCATCAGCATGTCGCGGGTGATCTCGTTCATTTCACCGTCCTCAGATGCGGCTCTGCCGGGGTGCCGGTCAGCAGGCGCAGCGCAGCGCGGGCGCGGCCCAGACGGCTCATCAGCGTGCCAGCGGGAATGTGCAGGATGTCGGCAGCCTCCTGGTATGAAAAGCCTTCAAGCGCGACCAGCAGCAGGGCCTCCTTCTGCTCTGTTGGCAGGGTCTGGATGGCTCGGGCCATTTCGGCGAGGGCCAGATGACCCGGCTGGGGAGCGGGTGTTGCAAGTTCGGGGACGGTGTCGATATCGACCTGTTGCCCCCGCCTATGGGAGGAACGCAGGGCGTTGCGATAAAGGTTCAGCAGAATGGTAAAAAGCCAGGCGCGGACCGGCCCGGTAGGCCGGAACAGGCCACGCTTGGCAATGGCGCGTTCCAGGCAATCCTGCACCAGGTCATCGGCCAGATCGATATTGCGCGTCAGCGCCCGGGCATAGCGCCGCAGGGCTGGAACGCAGGCTTCGACCTGGTCGAGAAACTGGTCCATGAACTGTCCGGATTATTCGATGGCAAGATGCCAGACGCCACCGACGCCGTCACCCTTGATGTCGCCGGCGGCCATGTCCTCGTACCAGTAATACAGCGGCCAGCCGTCATGGGCCCACATCTTGGCGCCGTCGTCGCGCGTCACGACAGTGAACTCGCCTTCGTCCTTGGCATCGGCGGCGGCCATCAGCGGTGGCCATTTGACGGCGCAGTCGCCATTGCAGACGCTTTTGCCATCACCCTTGGTGTCCTTGTCGAAGGTGTAGAGCGTCATGCCATTGGCATCGGTCAGCACGGACTTGCCGGCAATGTCGACGGACTTGACGGCGCCACCGAGATAGTCGGCGGCCAGTGCGGGCAGGCTCAGGAAGGCAAGGGCGGCGACGCCGGCCAGGATGGTTCGGATCTGCATGGGGATCTCCCTCGGGGTTGCGGGGCCGCTTGTGCGGTCCTCATGGCGATCAACACCGCGCAGCCCGGTTTAATCCCGGATGCCGGAAAAATCTTATCCGAAGAGATTAGCCGGCCAGAAGACAAGAGGCTGGACAGGGCGGTGGGACATTGCTTTGGTAGCGCCAACTGGTGCGCACCGTCTGGGAGAGGGCGACAAGCGACACCGGCGCTGCCGGCAAAACGCCGGCGGCTTACGGAGGAACGCAATGAAAAGACGCGAATTTTTCAAGACCGCTTCGGTCGCCACCATCGGCGCCGCTGCGGCCACCACACTGGCGGCCCCAGCCCTGGCCCAGGGCAATATCACCTGGCGCATGGTCACCACCTGGCCGAAGAACTTTCCGGGCCTGGGCGTCGGCGCGCAGACGCTGGCCGATCGCATCACCAAGGCCTCGGGTGGCCGTCTCACCGTGCAGGTCTTTGCTGCCGGCGAAATGGTGCCGGGCCTGCAGGCGCTCGACGCCGTCATCGACGGCTCGGCCGAAATGAGCCATGGCACGCCCTATTACTGGCAGAACAAGAGCCAGGCGCTGAGCTTTTTCACCGGCGTGCCCTTCGGCATGACCAATCGTGAGCTGACCGCCTGGGTGCGCTATCTCGGCGGCCAGGAAATCTGGGACAAGGTCTATGACCAGTTCGGTCTGCAGGGCTTCCTGTCGGGCGATACCGGCACGCAGGCCGGCGGCTGGTTCCGCAATGAACTGACCGGCGTTGCCGATATCCAGGGCCTGCGCTTCCGCACGCCGGGCCTGGGTGGCCAGGTCTGGGGCAAGCTGGGCGCTTCGGTGACCAACCTTGCCGCCGGCGAAATCTTTGCCGCCCTGCAGTCGGGTACGCTCGATGCCGCCGAATTCGTCGGCCCCTACAACGATCTGGCGCTGGGCTTTTACCAGATCGCCAAGAACTACTACTTCCCCAGCTTCGTCGAGCCGGGCCTCGCCACGGAAATCGCCGTCGACAAGGCCAAGTTCCAGGCCCTGCCGGAAGACCTGCAGGAAATCGTCCGCATTGCCGCCCAGGCTTCCTATGACGAGGTGGCTTCGGACATGTATGCCAATGATCCGCGCGCGCTCAATGCGCTGGTCAGCGAGCATGGCGTGCAGGTGCGCCGCTTCCCCGAGGAGATCATGGAAGCCGGTGCCAAGGCATCGATGGAACTGATCGCCGAAATCCGCGAAGGCGGCGACGCGCTGACCAAGGAAACGGCCGAGAGCTTCGTCTCGGCGTTCAACCTGCTGCGCCAGCGCACCGAAGGCACCGACATGCCCTATCTGGCGGCCCGCGA
Organism: Devosia beringensis; assembly: GCF_014926585.1. Taxonomy (NCBI): domain Bacteria; kingdom Pseudomonadati; phylum Pseudomonadota; class Alphaproteobacteria; order Hyphomicrobiales; family Devosiaceae; genus Devosia; species Devosia beringensis. Next base: position 2,243,338 of record NZ_CP045422.1, read on the forward strand.
GAAGTACATCAAGTACACCTGACGCCACGCAGGCGACAATGAGAAAGGCCCGGGGAAATCCCCGGGCCTTTTGCTTGTGCTAATTGTAGATCAGCCGGGGCAGCCAGGTGATCAGGTCGGGGAATAGGAAGAGAAGAAACAGGCCGGTGATCTGCAGCAGTACGAAGGGGATGACACCCTTGTAGATCATGCCGGTGCTGATGCTGCGTGGCGCCACGCCACGCAGGTAGAACAGGGCAAAGCCGAAGGGCGGGGTCAGGAAGCTGGTCTGCAGGTTGACGCCAACCATCACGCCCAGCCAGATCGGATCGACCCCCAGGGCCAGCAGCACGGGCGCGGTGATGGGGATGACAATGAAGATGATCTCGAAGGTGTCGAGGATGAAGCCGAGCAGGAACATGATCAGCATGACGATGATGGTGGCGCCGATGGCGCCGCCCGGCATGGCCGAGAGGAATTCATGCACCAGATTGTCGCCGCCCATCATGCGGAAGACGATCGAGAAGACCGCGGCACCGAACAGGATGATGAAGACCATCGAGGTGATGGTGGCGGTGGAGACCACGGCCTGGCGCAGGATCGAAAAGCCCAGCCTGCCCCGCAGGGCGGCCAGCACCATGGCGCCGATGGCGCCGACAGAGGCCGCCTCGGTCGGCGTGGCGACGCCGGCCAGGATCGACCCGAGCACGGCCAGGATCAGCAGCAGTGGCGGCACCAGCGCCACGAAGACCTCGCGCATCAGCCCGGCCTTCTCGGCTTGGGGTACCGGCGTGGCGGGGCAGGACTTGGGGTCGGTGACCGCCTTGAAGACCACCCAGCTGGCATAGAGCCCGACCAGCAGCAGGCCGGGAATGATGGCGCCGGCAAACAGTGCACCCACCGAAACGGGCTCGGGGGCGAAATTGCCCTTTTCCATCTGCACCTGGGCATTGATGCCCGAGAGGATGTCCGCCATGAAGATCAGGACGGTCGATGGCGGGATGATCTGTCCCAGCGTGCCCGAGGCGCAGATGACCCCGGTCGCCAGTTTGGGATCGTAGCCGGCGCGCAGCATGGCCGGCAGCGAGATCAGGCCCATGGTGACGACGGTCGCGCCGACGACGCCGGTGGAGGCGGCCAGCAGGGCGCCGACCAGGATCACCGAAAGGCCGAGACCGCCGCGCAGATTGCCGAACAGCTTGCCCATGGTCAGCAGCAATTGCTCGGCAATGCCGCTTCGTTCCAGCATCACGCCCATGAAGACAAAGAGCGGCACCGCCACCAGCACTTCATTGGTCATCAGGCCGATATAGCGACCAACCAGGGACCCGTAATTGGAGGGGTCGAAGACGCCGAGCATCCAACCGACGAGGCCGAAGATCAGGGCTGTGCCGGCCAGCGAGAAAGCCACCGGAAAGCCAAGCATCAGCACGCCGATGACGCCAACAAACATCAGGGCGGCGAGAATTTCACCAAGCAGGATCGGGTCCATCAATGGGCTTCCTTGGCGTCATTGGCGCTGTAGCGCAGGTGTTCGGGCAGCAATTGTTCGCGATCTGCCAAGACCAGGATGGCGCGCAGCGCCATGGCCAGGCCCTGCAGGCCGACCAGAACGCAGAAGACGATGATGAAGCTCTTGAGCACGAACAGGCCCGGCATGCCGCCGATATTGCTCGAACCCTCGTAATAGCCCCAGGAGCGGGCAACCGCTACCCAGCCGAACTGGAAGACAACATAGATAAAGGGCATCAGGAAGAAGACGACGCCGAACAGATCGGCCATGGCTTTGCGACGAACCGGCGCCGGGCGATAGAAAATGTCGACGCGCACATGGTCGTCGCGCAGCAGGGCAAAGCCGGCCACGCCGGTGAACATGGCCCCGCTGAGCCAGACATAAAGGTCCTGCACCCACAGCGTCGATGTATTGAAGAAATAGCGCTGCACCACGACGGTGAAACAGACCAGCACGCAGGCCAGCGCCAACCAGGAGAGGGTCTCGCCGACCACCCTGTTGAGGGCACTGATGGCCCTGACAATCCAGGCAAGAAGTTGCAACAGCTGGTCCTCCCTTGTCCCCTCGATGGCCCGCTGGTCTTGATCCCAGTTCGAGCCCGACTATCCTTGGATTGAGCAGGATAAGCCCGCAAGGTCAACTGTCACGCCGTCGTCTGCGACGAAAGTCGCCTCAAGCTGGTGACAAAGCCGGCAGAAATGCTATGTCGCTGCCCATCGCGCCCAAGCGCGATCTGGCGGGGGAGCAGTGCATGTTTGTCGTGGGTGGTGAAAGCCTGATCGATCTCAAGGCCGAAGTGGCGCTGTCGGATGGCCGGCTGATCGGCCGCGACGGCGAGGATCAGATCGTCATGACCGCCCACCAGGGCGGCTCACCCTATAACTGCGCCATTGCGCTGGCCAAGCTGGGGAATGAAACCGGCTTCCTGTGCCCGATTTCGGCGGATGCCTTTGGCGACTATCTGCTGGGCCCGCTCAAGGCGGCCGGTGTCACGCCGCTGCTGCCCGAGCGCATGGCAGAATATACCACGCTGGCGGTGATCAATTTCGACAGCAATCACAATGCCCGCTACGGCTTTTACCGCTCGGCCGACGGCGCGATCGACGCGACCAAGGCGATTGCCGCGCTGCCCGAGCAGCTCGAGCTCTACCAGATCGGCGGCTTCTGCCCGATCAAACCGGATGAAGCCGCCCAGTGGCTGCAGATCGTCCGGGCCGCCATCGCCAAGGGAGCGACCATTTCGATGGATCCCAATGTGCGACCCAGCCTGATCGACGACTTTGCCGGCTACAAGGCGCGGCTTTCGGACTTCCTTGACCTCACCCATGTGGTCAAAATGTCCGAGGAGGATCTCGACGCCCTCGACAGCAGCAAATCCATCGAGCAGCACGCAGCCGAGCTGCTGGGCCGCCCCAACTGCAAACTGGTCGTCATCACCCTGGGCGACAAGGGGTCGCGGGCCTTCACCGCTGCCGGCACGGCGCAGGCGGCGATCTATGCGCCGCCGGTGTTTGGCGACACGGTTGGCGCGGGCGACAGCCTGATGGCAGGCATCCTGTCCTGGCTGGATGAACGTGATCTGCTCAAGCCGGGTCGGCTGACGGCCCTCGACGCCGCCGCTCTGGCCGATATGCTGGCTTTCGGCGCCGTGGTGGCAGGCATCAATTGCGGCCGCAAGGGCTGCAAGCCGCCGACAAGGGCGGAAGTCGATGCGGTAATGGGCGCCTGAGCTTGTCACTTCACGATGAGGTGATAGCCCCGCGGTAACCCCAAAGGGTCCAAAGGCGAATGACTGGCGTATCTGCTTTGATAGCGGAGGTTCCGGGGCCATGCTGTGCTTGATCTGATCCTTGCCTATGCAGCGGGCCTGCTGACCCTGCTCAATCCCTGCGTGCTGCCGCTGCTGCCGCTGATTGCTGCCGGTTCGGTGGCGCGCCATCCGCTGGGTCCACTGGCCATGGCCGCGGGGCTGGCGGTGAGTTTCACCCTTGCCGGCATTTCCATATTTGGCATCACCAGGGCCACCGGCCTGGCCCAGGAAGATATCGCTGTCGCTGCCGGCTGGATCATGGTCGCGTTCGGTGTGGTGCAGCTGGTGCCGCAGGCGCAGATGGGCTTTTCGCGGCTGGCTGGTGCCGCCGCCAGCGGTGGCACCCAACTGATGGGGCAGGTCGAGGGGCGCGGGCTGGGCGGCGAGGTGCTGGCCGGCGCGCTGCTGGGGCTGGCCTGGTCGCCCTGTATCGGGCCAACCCTGGGCGGCGCCATCGGTTTGGCAGCGCAGGGCGAGAACCTGCTGTTTGCCTTTGCCATCATGGTGATGTTCTCGCTGGGCGCCGCCACGGTCATGCTGGCGCTGGCCTATGGTGCGCGTTCCCTGATTGCCAGCCGTCGCGCCTTGCTCAGCCGGGTCATGCCCTATGCCAAGACCATTCTGGGCATCGGCCTGATCGTGGTCGGCTTGGGCATTATCTTTCATGTCGACCGGATTCTGGAGGGCTGGGCTCTTGCCACGCTGCCAGGCTGGTTCACCGAAATTTCCGTCAGTCTTTGAACTTGAGGAGCTTGTGATGATGAAAATCGATCGACGTGCAGCGCTGGCCCTGCTGGCCGGCCTGGCCGCCACAACGGTGAGCGGACCGGCTTCCGCGCTCGCCATTACGGACTATTCGGACGATAGCCTGCCCAAGCTGGAGGCCTGGGGCAAACCCTATCTGCTCGATTTCTATGCCAGCTGGTGCGTCACCTGTGCGGCCCAGCAGCGGGTACTCGACAGCCTGATCAAGGCGGATCCGCGCTATGCGTCGATCCTGATCGTTCGCGTTGACTGGGACAAGTACGGTCGGGGCGAGCTGGTGCAGCGGATGGCCATCCCGCGGCGTTCGACCCTGGTGATGATGCGCGGCGCTACCGAACTCGGACGCCTGGTCGCCGAAACGCGCGAGGACAAGATCGCCGCGCTTCTCGAACTGGGAGTGTCCTGACCCACCCTTTATTGCATCGCGCGGCAGGCTCTGTTTGTATCGGTGCGTCAGTTGAGGGGTGAACCGTGCGGCTTTGGGTTTGGGGTGTGGCGGCACTGGCCGTCATCGGCATTGGCGCCGCGGGCTATCTGCTCAAGCCGGTCAGCGGGCCAGCGCGCGATCTGACTCTGGTGGGGGATGTGGAGCGGGGCAATTACCTGATCCGGCTTGGCGGCTGCGTGGCCTGCCATACCAATAACCAGGCCGGTACGGGGTTTCTGGCGGGCGGGTTCGGGCTCGAAACCCAGTTCGGTACCTTCGTGCCGCCCAATATCACGTCGGACCCCGATGCCGGGATTGGCAGCTGGACTTTGGCGCAGTTCAGCGACGCCATGAGCAACGGCATGGGACCGCAGGGTCATCTCTATCCGGTCTTTCCCTATGAAAACTACACGCTGATGAGCGATCAGGAGATCGTCGATCTCTATGCCGCCCTGATGGCGACCGAGCCGGTAAGCACACCGGCGGCCGAGAACCAGATCCCGTTCCCCTTCAATGTAAGGCTGGCCATGGCGGGCTGGCAGAACCTGTTTTTTTCGCCTGCGCGATTTGTGCCGGAGGAGGGACGTTCCGACACCTACAACCGTGGCAAGTACCTGGCCTATGGGCCCGCCCATTGCGTCGCCTGTCACTCGCCGCGCAATGCCCTGGGCGCGCTGGACTGGGATCAGGCATTGACGGGCTCTCCGGGCGGTACCGGCGGGCGGGCACCGGCGCTGACCCGGCAGGCGCTGCTGGATGAGGGCTATGACGTGGACACCCTGGCCCAGACCCTGGCCGACGGCTTTACACCCGGGTTTGACGTGCTGGGCGGCGCCATGGGCGAGGTGATCAGCGACGGTACCTCACAATGGACCGAGGCCGACCGGCAGGCGATCGCGGCATACCTGCTGGCCGAGTGATCAGGCCTCGGCGCGGATGGCGAGCGCTTCGTCAAGCGTCATGGTCGTGTGGTGTTCCCAGGTCGCGTCGTCGGTGGCCGGAAAATCGGTGCGGAAATGACCGCCCCGGCTTTCAGTGCGCTTGAGGGCGGCGGCGGCCACCAGGGTGGCTGAGGTCGTCATGTTGAGAAAGGCGCTGGTGACCTGTTCGGCAGTGGCCTCGAGGGCGGCGATCTGGCGCAGCGCCTGCTTGAGGCCGGTTGCATCGCGCTCCACGCCGACAAGCGCGGTCATTACCGCTCGCAACTGCTGCACGGCCGGCAGATCACGCAGGACCGCCTCGGCCTTGGCGCCTTCGGCTTCGTTCCATTCGATGCCCCTGAACGGGGCGAGATTGCGCACCGGCTCGAGCCCGCCAATGTCATCGGCAATGCGCGCGCCATAGACGGTGGCTTCGAGCAGGGAATTGGAGGCCAGGCGATTGGCGCCATGCAGGCCCGTGCAACTGGCCTCGCCGCAGACCCACAGGCCCGGCAGCGACGAGCGTCCGCGCTCGTCTACCTTGACCCCGCCCATGTGGAAATGAGCGGCGGGCGTCACCGGAATCATGCCGTTGACCGGGTCGATGCCGGCATCGAGACAATACTGGGCCACGGTAGGAAAGCGCGTCAGGATGGCGGCGCCCAGGACCTGCCTGGTGTCGAGAAAGACCCGGCGGCCCGACTGGATCTGGCGGAAATTGGCCCGGGCGACGATGTCGCGCGGGGCCAGTTCGGCGTCGGGGTGAATGGCGGGCATGAAGCGCTCGCCCAGATCGTTGACCAGGATGGCGCCTTCGCCGCGCAGGGCCTCGGTTGCGAGCGGGGCGGGATCGGCGCCGGTAGCGATGGCGGTGGGGTGAAACTGCACGAATTCGGCGTCGGCAATCAAGGCGCCGGCGCGGGCCGCCATGCCCATGGCGTGGCCGCGCACGCCCGGCGGATTGGTGGTGACGGCATAGAGCCCGCCCAGGCCGCCGGCGGCCAGCACGGTAGCGCGGGCGCGGATGAAGACCGGCTCGGAATAGCGGTCGCCCAGCTTGCGGCAGAAGACGCCGACGATGCGGCCATTGTCGCGGGCGAGGCTGAGGGCGGTGATGCCCTCGACTATACGAATGGAGGGGGTGCGGCGGACTTCGGCAATGATGGCCTGCATGATGGCCCAGCCAGCCCGGTCGCCCTCGACCTTGACGATGCGGTTGGCCGAATGGGCGGCTTCCTTGCCCAGCGCATAATTGCCGAAATCATCGCGATCGAAAGGTGTGCCCCAGCGCGCCAGGTCCTCGATGCGGGCGGCGGCTTCGGCGGTAACGCTTTCGGCGATGCCGTGGTCAACGATGCCGGCCCCGGCCATTTCGGTGTCGACAGCATGAGCATGGCTGCTATCGCCCAGTCCGACCGCCGCCGCGACGCCGCCCTGGGCCCAGGCCGAACTGGCGCCAAAGCCCAGGGGCTTGGGCGAGAGCACGGTCACCGGCCGCGGCGCCAGCTTGAGGGCCGTGAAAAGACCGGCGAGACCTGCGCCGACTATCAGGGCGCCATCGGCATTGAGGGTGTTGTCGAGGGTCATGGACGGTTCCGCACTGTTCTCAAACTAGGTATTTGCCCGTAAGGTCTTTGCCGTAGCAAGATCGGGGCTGCAAGGATGGCAGGTTCAGACGACGACAAGGGGCTGGGCGAAGAGCGTCAGACCGGGTTTTCTGCGGCGGCGCCGCTCGAGGCCTATGAGGCGATCTATCGCCTGGTGCTGAGCGCCTATGGTTATCGCTGCGCCCTTACCGGTGAAAAGTTCCTGCCCGAGACCGGCCTGCTGCACCCGCATCTGGCGGTGGAGGCGATCCGACCGCGCGAGGCGGGCGGGCCGCTGCAGATCAACAATTACATCGCGCTTGAAGAACATGCGGCTCAGGCCTTCCGCCGGGGGCAGATATTGGTCGAGGACGATTATAGCTTCGTTGTGCCCAATCCGGACGCCCTGGATCGCGCGGTCCTCGTTCGGCTCAACAGCTCGGGTCGCCTGCTGGTGCCAGCAGAAGGGCTGTTCCAACCCAGCCCCGCCCATCTGGCGTTTCATCGGCGGAGCGTGCTGGGCACCTAATCGCCCTTGCGGCTCATCTCGATCATGCGCTCGACGGCGAGGCGGGCCGCCGGGATGATCTCGGCGGGCACAGTGACCTCCTCGGTCATGGTGTGCAGGCTCCACAGCACGTTCTCAAGATTGATGCGTTTCATGTGCGGGCAGATATTGCAGCCGCGCAGGAAATCGACGCCGGTGGTCTCGCTGGCGACATTGTCGGACATCGAGCACTCCGTGACCATGACCACGCGGGCCGGACGGGTGGTCTTGACCCAGTCGATCATGGCGGCAGTCGAGCCGGCAAAGTCCACTGCGTCGATCACTTCGGGCGGGCATTCGGGATGGGCGATGATCTTGGCCGTGGGATAGGCATGGCGCAGTTCGGCGATATCGTCCGCCGTGAAGGTCTCGTGTACCTCGCAGGCACCGGCCCAGGTGATGATCTTCTTGGACGTCTTCTTGGCGGTGTTCTTGGCCAGGTACTGGTCGGGAATCATGATGACGGTGTCCCCATCGACCCGATTGACGATGTCGAGCGCATTGGAGGAGGTGCAGCACACGTCGGTCACGGCCTTCACCGCTGCCGAGGTGTTGACATAGGTCACTACCGGCACGCCGGGATACATGTCGCGCATGGCCATGACGTCTGCCACGGTGATGGATTCCGCCAGCGAGCAGCCGGCGCGGCTGTCGGGAATGAGCACGGTCTTGTCGGGGTTGAGCAGCTTGGAGGTCTCGGCCATGAAGTGCACACCGCACTGCACGATCACCTGCTGGCGCACCTTGGTGGCCTCGATCGCCAGCTGCAGGCTGTCGCCGACGATATCGGCCACGCCGTGATAGATCTGGGGCGTCTGGTAATTATGCGCCAGGATGATCGCATCCTTTTCCGCCTTGAGCCGGTTGATCTGGAAAATCAGCGGCGCATAGAAGGGCCACTCGATCTCGGGGATCTTGTCGCGCACCCGCTCGAACACCGGGGCTGTGGCACGTTCGACAGAATCGGAAAACTTGAGGTCGAAATGGCTGCCAAGAATGGCCCGGGCCTCATCGAGGGGCGTGATCGCGTTGATGGTCTGCGCCATGGAAAGTCCCTCTCGATACCGAGGGGGAACCTAGGGATTATTCGCCGGCTTTTCAATGAACGGGGTTGCAGGAAATTGGCCAAGCTCCTAACCCTTTGCCAATCCACCGCTGAAAGGCCCCACCATGCCGCAAGATACCGCCGCCCTTCGCTCCATCCTGTCGCTGGCGCCTGTCGTGCCGGTGATCATTCTTGATGATGTCAGCCAGGCGCGACCTCTGGCAGAGGCCCTGGTGGCCGGCGGGTTGCCTATTCTCGAAGTGACGCTGCGCACCCCCAATGCGCTCAAGGTCATGGAAGAAATGGCCAAGGTGACTGGCGCCATTGTCGGCTCGGGTACCGTGCGCACGGCGCTGCACATGAAGCAGTCAGTCGATGCCGGCTGCCGCTTCATGGTCTCGCCGGGCATCTCCCCGCGCATTCTCGACGCGGCCGATGATATCGGCATTCCCCTGTTGCCGGGCATTGCCACGCCGAGCGAGGCGATGACGGCGTCGGAACGGGGCTATGGTTTCCTCAAGTTCTTCCCAGCCGAAGCCAATGGCGGCGCGCCGGTGCTCAAGGCGTTTGCCTCGCCGCTGTCCGACATCACCTTCTGCCCCACTGGCGGCATCGATGCGGCCAAAGCCAAGATCTATCTCGGCCTGCCCAATGTGATCTGTGTGGGTGGCAGCTGGATCATGCCGGCCGACGCGCTGGAGGCCAATGACTGGGCCCGGATCGAAGCGCTGGCGCGCGAAGCCAGCCAGCTGCGGGGCTAGCGAGTTCGCAGGAGGCTGCTGTGACGAATGCCAGGCTGATCGGTCAGCTCGCCGGGGTCGCTGTGAGCGTGGCGGTGCTGGCCAGCCCCGCAGCGCGGGCCGAGACGGTCAGCGTCGCCGTAGCGGCCAATTTCACCGCCGTGGCCGAGCAGTTGGCGCCGCTGTTCAAGGCCGAGACCGGCCATGACGCCCTCTACAGTTTTGGCGCCACCGGCCAGCTCTATGCCCAGATCAGCCAGGGCGCGCCGTTCGAGGTGCTGCTGGCGGCCGATGACGAACGGCCCGCCCTTGCCGTGACCGAGGGGCTGGCAGTGGAAGGTACGGTGTTCACCTATGCCATTGGCGCGCTGGCGCTTTACAGCACGTCGATGGATCTGGGCGACGGCGAGGCTGTGCTCCGGGCAGATGCGTTCGACAAGCTTGCCATAGCCGACCCCGAGACCGCGCCCTATGGCCGGGCTGCAGTTGAAACGCTGATGGCTTTGGGCCAGACTGAAGTGATCATGCCCAAGCTGGTGACCGGCGAGAACATCTCCCAGACGCTGCAGTTCATCGAAAGCGGCAATGCCGAACTCGGCTTTGTCGCGGCCAGTCAGGTGATCGGCAAGACCAGCGCGTGGCTAGTCCCGGCAGCGCTCCATGAACCGATCCGGCAGGATGCGGTCCTGCTCAAGACAGGCGAGGCCAATCCGGCTGCCATGGCCTATCTACAATTCCTGCGCAGCGATGCCGCTCGGGTCGTGATAGAAGCGGCAGGGTATCGGGTCGAATAGCGGACGGGACGGATGAGCTTTGGTGATATCTGGGCGCCGGTCAGCCTGACGCTGACTTTGGCCAGCATCAATACGCTGATCCTGCTGCTGGTGGGGACGCCCATTGCCTGGTGGCTGGCCCGCAGCCCGAGCCGCTATCGCGAACTGGTTGGCGCCCTGGTCGCCATGCCGCTGGTGCTGCCGCCCACGGTGCTGGGCTTTTATCTGCTCATCGCCCTGGGCCCGAACGGGCCCGGTGGCTGGATCGCCGGGCTGTGGGGCGGGCGGACCCTGGCCTTCTCCTTCACCGGTCTTGTGATCGGGTCGTTCTTTTATTCGCTGCCCTTCATGGTGCAGCCGCTGCGCAACGGTTTCGGGGCGATCGGCACCGATATGCTGGACGCGGCCTCCAGCCTGGGTGCCAGTCCCTGGCGGCGGTTCTGGCAGATCTCCCTGCCATTGGCGCGTCCGGCCTATATCACCGGCGCGGTGATGACTTTTGCACACACGGTGGGCGAGTTCGGCGTGGTGCTGATGATCGGCGGCAATATTCCGGGCCAGACCAAGGTGATCGCCATTGCGCTCTATGACTATGTCGAGCGGCTGCAATGGCAGGAGGCGCATGTGCTCGCCCTGGGGATGGTCGTGTTTGCCTTCGTGGTCATTGCCATAACCCTGACGATCGACCGCCGCGTCAACGTCCCGATGCCCTAGAAGGGCTCTAGACGTCCGCCCCGACTGCCTTGAGCATGGCTTTGCTGATGGACTGGTCGAGCTTGAAATAGTCGGTCCAGGGATCGGGCGCTTTGGCCCGTTCGGCGGCGATGGCCAGCGAGAACTGGTTGGCGGCGGTCACGCTCTCGAGTTCTTCCCAGGTTACGGGCACGGCAGCCGGCGCGCCTTCGCGCGACCGGCTCGACCAAGGTGCAATGGCGGTCGAGCCGCGTTCATTGCGTAGATAGTCGATGAACAGTTTGCCCTTGCGCTTGGCCTTGCTCATCGTGGCGACGAAACGGTCAGGTTGATGCTCTGCCAGAAGCTGGGCGACCGCCTTGCAGAAGGCCTTGACCTCTGGCCACTCGGCCTTGGGTGTCAGCGGGGCGATGACATGCACGCCTTTGCCGCCGCTGACCAGCGGATAGCTCTTGAGGCCCAGTGCGTCCAGCGTATCGCGGATATCGGTGGCCGCAGCCCGAACATCCGCAAAGCCCAGGCCCTCGTCCGGGTCGATATCGAAGATGATGCGTTCGGGCTTTTCCACATCGGCGGTGCGCGAGCCCCAGATGTGCCATTCGAGCACGTTCATCTGCGTGCCGGCGATCAGGCCGGCGAGGTCATCGAGATAGAAATAGTCCTCCTTGCTGCCGTCCTTCTCGGTGATCAGCAGTGACTTGAGACCCTCGGGAAAGCCACCCGTGTCGTGCTTCTGGAAGAAGCAGTATTTTGCCCGACCCTGGGGGCAGCGCAGCAGGCTGAGCGGGCGATTGGCAAGATAGGGCAGCATGCGCTCCGCCACGGCGGCGTAATAGGCGACGAGGCCCGCCTTGGTGACGCCCTGGCCGGGATAGACGATGCGATCAGGGCTGGTGAGTTTGATGCCGGCCGCCTCTGCGGCGGCAAGGCCGGCCGCGTTGCTGAGTGCACTGACCCTGGCCGAGGCCGGCTTCGCCTTGGGCGGTGTCTTGGGCCGCGGCATTGCTTTGCCCTCCGGGGAATCGCGGTCCGCCTGCTCGAGCACGATCTCCTGGGCAGGCTTATCCTCGCGCAGGCCCAGAAAGGACGGGTGGCGCAGAATGCCATCGGGAGTGAACTCGGCAAAGCCGATTTCGGCAACCAGTTCCGGCGTTACCCAATGGGCCGCGCGGGCAATGGGCTTAGGCACTTCCACAAAGGGACTGGTCTTGCGGCTGCGGACGTCGAGCTCAGCCTGCAAGGCGTCGGCCTGGTCTACGGTAAAGCCGGTGCCGACGCGGCCGCGATAAATCAGCTTGCCGTCCTCCCAGGTGCCCAGCAGCAGCGAGGCAAAGGACTTCTTCTTGGCCGAGGGAGACCAGCCGGCAATGACGAATTCCTGACGCTTGCTGGCCTTGATCTTGAGCCAGCTCTTGGTGCGCTCACCGCGATAGGGGGCATCGGCCTGCTTGGCGATGATGCCTTCATGGCCCTCTCGACTGATGGCGTCGAAGACCTTCTGGCCGTTGCCGGTGACATGGGCCGAAAACTGCACCAGCGATGATCCGTCGATCTTGCCCAGCAGCCTTTCGAGCCTGGCCTTGCGCTCGGTCAGCGTGAGGCCGGTAAGGTCCTTGCCATCGAGCTCAAGCAGATCAAAGGCGAAAAAGGTCAGCGGGCCGCCATTGGAAAGGTGGTCCTTGAGGGTAGAGAAGTCCGTGCGGCCCTTGGAGTCGAAGGCGCAGAGCTCGCCGTCGATCAGCGCGCTCCCCTTGGTGATGCGGGTGAGCGGCGGCACGATGGCGGCAAACTGCTCGGTCCAATCCTTGCCGGTCCGCGTGTAGAGGCGCACCTGGTCGCCGGCGATCGCGGCCTGGCAGCGATAGCCGTCATATTTCATCTCGAACACCCAGTCGGACCCGGTGGGGATGTCATTGACGAGAGTGGCTAGCTGGGGCGGCTGGAACTCGGGCAGGGCAGCGGTGGATTTCTTCGTCGCCTTGGCCTTGCCCGGCGCGGGATTGTCGACGGCCTTGTCGGGGTCGGAGTGCCAGACGGCATCGGCCTGGGTCTTGCTCTGTTTTTTGGGCTTGAGCCCGTTGGCAATGCCGGCCATATCGCGGCCGGTCGAGACCGATCTGGTGAAGCGCGGGACGAGGGTTTCTGCGTCTTTGGCGTAGTCATCCTTGTGCTTGATCAGCAGCCAGTTTTCGCGCGGGGGGCCGGACTTGCGTTTGCTGTCGCGGCCCTTCATATGCACCAGCACCCATTCGCCCTGCATGCGCTGGCCATGCAGGCGCATCTTGAGATCACCGCCCTCAAGACCTTCATGCGGATCGCCAATGGGTTCCCAGGTGCCCTGGTCCCACAGCATGACGGTGCCGCCGCCATACTCGTCCTTAGGAATGGTGCCTTCAAAGCTGCCATAGTCGACCGGGTGGTCCTCGACCCGGACGGCCAAGCGCTTATCGGCGGGATTGTCCGACGGCCCCTTGGTCACCGCCCAGCTCTTGAGCACGCCGTCGAGTTCGATGCGGAAATCAAAATGCAGCCGGGTGGCGTCGTGTTTCTGCACGACGAAGCGGTTGCCCGCGGCCGCCTCGGACTGTTGGCCCGAGGGCTCCTGCGTCTTGGTGAAGTCGCGCTTGGCGTGATAATCCTTGAGCAGGGTGTTGGCTTTGCTGGCCATGGCCTAGCTGGCCTTCTTGCGCGGGGCGGCTTTGGTCGCCGGTTTCTTCGCGGTGGTCTTCTTGGCCGGGGCGGCCTTGCTCCCACTGCTCCCCTCAAGGCTCGACTTGAGGGCGGCCATCAGGTCGACCACATTGGAGCCGCTGGGCCGCGACTCGGCGGGCTCATCTTTGGTCGAAACCGTCTTGCCCTTGGATTTGAGCTTAGCGGCAATCAGGTCGCGCAAGGCGGCCTGATAGTGATCCTTGAAGACGCTGGCGTCGAACTTGGCCGTCTTCTTTTCGATGAGGGCGGTGGCGACTTCAAGCAGATCTGGATCGGCCTTTTTCGCAGAGATTTCAGAGAAAAACGGATCGGATTTGCGGATTTCTTCCTCATAATGGAGCGTTTCCATCAGCAGGCCGGTGCCTGTCGGCTTGATGGCCACGAGATATTCCTTGCCGCGCAGGGCCAGTTGCCCCAGCCCGACCTTTTCGCTCTGGCGTAACGCATCGCGGATGACGCGGAAGGCGTCTTCAGCCAGCTCATCGGCAGGGACGACGAAGTAGGGCTTGTCATAGTAGATCGGGTCGATCTCGCAGGCGCCGACAAACTGGGTCAGTTCAAGGGTCTTGCGGGTGTCGAGCTTGACGGCGTCGATCTCGTCTTCGGTGAGCAGGACATAGTCGCCCTTCTCGTATTCGAAGCCCTTCATGATCTCGTCCTTGTCGACCGGCCCGACACCGGCGACCACCTTTTCGTAGTTGATGGGCTTGCCGGTCGGCTCGTGGATCTGCCGGAAGCTCGGCTTGGCGTTGGATTTTGTCGCGGTGTACAGCTCCACCGCGATGGAGACGAGGGAAAGGCGCAGCTGGCCTTTCCAGATGGGGCGTGACGCTGGCATGGCTGGTTCACCGGACTCGGGGACTTTTGCCGACAACGACTCCGCCAGTGCCTTTGTTCCGCCGCTCCTGGCGTTGCGCCCATCCTGATGCACCCATAAGGTCTGGCAACTGGACAAGGGAGAGTCGGCGATGGATGGCTTCAGCATTGCGCTGATCGGTTTGGGCATTCTGGCCCTGCTGGTACTGTTTGCCGGTGCCAAGACGGTGCCCCAAGGCTACAATTTCACCATTGAGCGGTTTGGAAAATATACCCGCACGCTCAAGCCCGGCCTCAACCTGATCGTGCCGTTCATCGATGCCATCGGCAAGCGCATCAACGTGATGGAGCAGGTGCTCGACGTGCCGCACCAGGAGGTGATCACGCGCGACAATGCCTCGATCACCGCCAATGGCGTAACGTTCTACCAGATCCTCGATGCCGCAGCGGCGGCCTATGAAGTGTCCAATCTCGAGAATGCCATCCTCAACCTGACCATGACCAATATCCGCACGGTGATGGGCTCGATGGATCTGGACGAACTGCTGTCCAACCGCGACGGCATCAACCAGCGGCTGCTGCATGTGGTGGACGCGGCCGTGGCGCCCTGGGGCGTCAAGATCACCCGCATCGAGATCAAGGACATTGATCCTCCCAAGGACCTGGTGGAATCGATGGGTCGCCAGATGAAGGCCGAGCGCGAGAAGCGCGCCGCCATCCTTGAGGCAGAGGGGCGCCGGCAAAGTGCCATCCTGCAAGCAGAAGGCGCCAAGCAGGCGCAGGTGCTGGAAGCCGAGGGCCGCAGGGAAGCGGCGTTCCGCGACGCCGAGGCGCGCGAGCGCTCGGCGGAGGCAGAGGCCATGGCGACGCAGGTGGTGAGTGCGGCGATCGCAGCCGGCAGCGTGCAGGCGATCAACTATTTTGTCGCCAACAACTACATCAAGGCCCTGGAATCCATCGCCAAATCGCCGAACCAGAAGCTGCTGATGATGCCGATGGAAGCCGCGAGCGTGATCGGCGCCATCGGCGGCATTGCCGAGATCGCTCGCGAGACCTTCGGGGGCGCCGCCCCGGCAGCGCCGCGGCCAAGCCGGCCGCCGCCCGCCGGCAAAGCGTAGCGGGGCCGCGATGCAAGTGGTCGATTTCATTGCCGCCAATGGTCCCTGGTCCTGGATCGTTCTGGGGATGATTCTGCTGGCACTGGAACTGGTTGTCCCGGGCGGATTCCTGCTGTGGATGGGGATTTCCGGGCTGGTCACCGGCGCGCTCACTCTGGTTCAGCCGATGCCCTGGCCGCTGCAGTGGCTGGTCTTCGGCCTGCTGTCCCTGCTGAGCATTTCAGCGTGGCTGCAATGGAATCGTCGCCGGCCGTCAGTCTCGGACCGCCCGTTGCTCAATCGCCGGGCCGACCATTTCATCGGTCACGAAACAGTGCTGGAGCAGGCGATCGAGCAGGGCTTTGGCCGCGTGGTGCTGGGCGATACGGTCTGGCGTGTGTCAGGTCCTGACCTGCCGGTGGGGCAGCGGGTGCGGATCGTGGGCAGCGACGGCGCCGTTCTCACCGTCGAGCCAATGTTGTAAGTCCATGGCAAGGCTTCATTAACTATAAGATGGAAGGATCGCCGGACCTGGGATCGCTGTGGTCCCAAGTCGGGATCGGTGTGCCGATTTGTCTTGTTGGGCGGGCGGTCTGAAAGTGTCCCTGCGGCTGCTTCATTGGGTTTGGCGGACCGGGGTCATTGGCGGCCTGTGCCTGGTTGCGCCCGCGCTGGGGCAATCGCTGGCCTGGAACGGCGACGGGGCGAAGGCCGACAATGACCGGCTGGTTGCGGGGACGTATCCCGCAGACCCGGTATTGAGCAGTGGCGCGGGCTTGCGCGAGCCTCACGATGCTCCTTTCGATATCGACTGGTCCGTAGCCCTGCGCGGTACCTACACCAAGTTCAGCGGCGGCGAGCGATTCGACACTCGGCTCATTCCTTCGGTGAGCCTGGATCACACCGGTTCGCGATCCAATCTCAAAGGCAATGGCAGTGCCGACATCGTCCGGTCCAATCAGGGGGCGGTGGATGTCAGTGCTTTGCGGCTTTCCGGCAGCGTGGATTATGCGCTGGATCGTGACACCACTTTGACCGGTGGCGGCCGCTTCGCGCTGTCGCGCGAGGTTGCCGGCACGCCGGGGGTGGCCAGCACCATCGCTATCGCGCCCCAGACCATCAGCGGTGGCGGCGATGTGGGCGTGACGCGGCAGTTCGGGAAATTCAATATCGGCGTCACGGGGTCGGCGGACCGATATGTCTATGGGGCGACGACGCTCACCAGCGGGGCCGTGGTCGACAATGCCGACCAGGACGTGTGGGCCTTGGATGCGGGGCTGCGTGTCGGCTTCCAGATCACGCCGATCTTTGAGGTGTTCGGCGCGGCCGATGTCGGGCGCGATGTGTTTGACCGGCCATCGACATCGCTGGGGCTGAGGCCGGATGCGACGACCACATCCCTTGAGGCCGGGGTCACCGGACGCTGGAGCGAGGTCCTCGAGGCTACGGCCTCGACGGGTATCACCATGCGGCGCTTTGATGCGGCCAGCCTGGGTGAGGTCACCGCCCAGACCTATGATGCACAAGTCATTTTCAGGCCGGACCCGACAATGCGCATGACCCTGGGCCTGGCCACGACTGTGTCGCCTCCCGGTCCCGATGGCGCGGGAACGACGCGCATTGGCTACGGCGCCAATGCCGAGATTGCATATACGGTCAATTCCTGGCTGGCCTTGCGGGCGCTGGCTGACTGGAACCGCGCCAGCTTTGTCGGCAGCAGCACGACCGAGAGTGGCTATGGCTGGGGCGCCGGTGGCGACTACAAGCTCAATGCCCATACCGCGCTGACAGGCGACTACAATTACGACCAGTTCGAGAGCAGCACCAATGGTGCGCAGGATGCGCACCAGGTGACGTTTGGCGTTACGCTGTCGCGTTGAGTGCTAGAACGGGTCGCCGAGGTCGAGCAGGCGCAACTGCTTGATGAAGCCTTCGCGAATATCGTCCCGATCAAGCGCATAGACCACATTGGCGGTCAGGAAACCGATCTTGCTGCCGCAGTCAAAGCTCTGGCCCTGATATTTGACACCGGTGAAGGACTGGCTGTGCATCAGGGTCTGCATGGCATCGGTGATCTGGATTTCGCCGCCGGCGCCGCGTGGCTGGTCGGCCAGCAGGCTGAAAATCTCGGGCTGCAGGATATAGCGGCCGGAAATGATCAGGTTGGACGGTGCTTCTTCGGGCTTGGGTTTTTCGACCATCTGGGTAATGGCAAAGCCGTTGTCTGGGCCCGCGCCGCGGGCGATGACGCCGTAGGACGAGACCTCCTTGTGCGGCACTTCCTCAACGGCGATGACGTTGCCGCCAGTCTCTTCATAGGCATCCATCATCTGCTTGAGCACGCCTGGCTCGCTCTTGAACAGCATGTCGGGCAGCAGCAGCGCGAAGGGGCTGTCGCCGACGATGTCGCGGGCGCACCATACCGCGTGCCCCAGGCCGAGCGGCTCCTGCTGGCGGGTGAAGCTGGTGCGGCCGGCAGACGGCAAATCCTTGCGCAGTTCATCGAGCGCTGCCGTCTTGCCGCGCAGTTCGAGCGTGGTCTCAAGCTCGAACTGGCGGTCGAAATGATCCTCGATCACGCCCTTGTTGCGCCCGGTGACGAAGACAAAGTGCTCGATCCCGGCCTCGCGCGCCTCGTCCACCGCATATTGAATGAGGGGGCGGTCCACAACGGTCAGCATTTCCTTGGGGAGAGCCTTGGTCGCAGGCAGGAATCGCGTTCCAAGACCGGCTACGGGGAATACGGCTGTTCTGACGCGCTTGGACAAAGATTTAACTCCGTGCTGATTTTGGGCGTAAGGCTATCGCAACCCTTGTATAATATCACGACAGAAAATTGCGTTGCAGTTGCAAAGGGCTATACGAATGGTGGTGATGGTTACTGGCGGCGCTGGCTATATCGGCAGCCACATGGTTCTGAGCCTGACCGATGCCGGGGAAAAGGTTGTCGTGCTGGACAATCTGGTGACCGGCTTTGACTGGGCCATCGATGGCCGGGCGGTGTTCGAAGAGGGCGATGCAGGCGATGTCGACTTCGTCCTGGGCCTGATCAAGAAACACGCCATCACCGAAATCGTGCACTTCGCAGGGTCCATCGTGGTCCCCGAGTCGGTGACCAATCCGCTCAAATATTACGGCAACAACACCGCCACTTCGCGCAGCCTGATCGAGGCGGCGGTCAAGGGCGGCGTCAAGCATTTCATCTTCTCGTCCACTGCGGCGGTCTATGGCATGACGGGCCTGGCGCCGGTGGTGGAGACCACGCCGCTCAATCCCATGTCGCCCTATGGCCGGTCCAAGCTGATGACCGAGATGATGCTGGCCGACGTGGCCGAGGCCCATCCCATGACCTATGGCGTGCTGCGCTACTTCAATGTGGCTGGTGCCGATCCGCAGGGTCGCAGCGGGCAGTCCTCGCCCTGGGCGACCCATCTGATCAAGGTGGCCTGCCAGACGGCGCTGGGACAGCGCGAGAAGATGGATATCTTCGGGACCGATTTCGAAACGCCCGATGGCACGGGTGTGCGCGACTATATTCACGTCACCGACCTGATTGCGGCGCACGCGCTGCTGCTGCGGCATTTGCGGGGCGGCGGGCAGAACACGACGCTCAACTGCGCCTATGGCAAGGGCTATTCCGTGCGCGAGGTGGTTGAGACCGTGCGCAAGGTGTCGGGCGTCGATCTGCGGGCCGACGAGGGACCACGTCGCGCCGGCGATCCCGCCTCGATCACGGCGACCGGCGAGAAGGTGCGCAGCCTGCTCGGCTGGGTGCCCCAGCATGATGATCTTACTGAAATCGTGACCTCTGCCTATGCCTGGGAAAAGCACCTGATGGTGCGGAACCGCTAGCTGACCATGGTCACGCCAAGGGGGATTATTGCTGGATTTCTGCTGGCGTTGACGATGACGGTCGCGGCGCTGGCGCAACCGGTGGAGAGCTTTGACAGCTTTCTGGCCGGGTTCCGCAGCAAGGCTGTTGCGGCGGGCATTGATGGCCAGCTTTACGACAGGGTGACAGCGGGCATGACGCCCGATCCGCGCGTGCCGCAACTGGTGACGACGCAGCCCGAATTTGCCACGCCAATCTGGGACTATATCGATGGTCGCGTCACGGCGGACCGCGTGGCGCGTGGCAAGGCGGCCATTGCCGCCAACCAGGCGCTGTTCGCTTCGGTCGGCGCTGCCTATGGCGTCGATCCCTATCTGCTGGGCGCCATCTGGGGCATGGAAACCGATTATGGGGCGGTGCTGAACAACGGCAATTTGATTGGTCCGGTGGTGCGTCCGCTGGCCACGCTGGTGCATCAGCGGCGCAGCCGGCTGGTGGAGGATGAAGGCGACCTGATCGCCGCGCTCAAGCTGCTGCAGCTGGGCGGGCTAGAGCCGCAGGAACTGGTGGGGTCGTGGGCGGGTGCCATCGGCCATCTGCAGGTCAATCCGGCCAATGTGGTGGCGCATGGCACCGATGGCGATGGCGACGGGGTGGTGGATCTGCACCGGTCCCTGGCCGATGCGCTGGCCACCAGCGCCCGCTATCTGCGGGGCATCGGTTATCAGCCCGGCCTCGACTGGGGCATGGAGGTCGTCGTGCCGCCCGGCTTTGACTATCTGCTGGCCAGCCGGACGCAGTTGCTGCCGGTATCGTTCTTTGCCGAGCGCGGGGTGACGCGCGTGGCCGACAGGCCGTTCGGGGACACCAATCTTGGCGTATTTCTCTATGTTCCCGCGGGACAGGACGGACCCAAGTTCTTGATGACGCAGAACTATCTGGTGCTCAAGGGCTACAACTTCTCCGACAGCTATGCGCTGAGCGTGGCGCATATAACGGATCGCTTGAAGGGCGGCGGCAGCTTTGTCGATGACTGGCCGCGCGGCACTGCGTTTCCCAATCTGGCGGAGCGGGAAGCGATCCAGCGCGCCTTGCTCAGCCTGGGCCTTTACGACGGCAGCGTGGATGGGCGCTTGGGACCCATTACCCAGGAAGCCTATGCGCGCTTTCAGGCGAGCCGGGGAGAGGTTGCCGACGGGTTCATCACCAAGGCGGCGCATGCGGCTCTGGCTGCGGCCGCGCGGTAACTTCGCGGTGCGGCCATGGCGCCGCCTATCGGGGTTTGGTAGGAGGATAAGTTCTGGCAGGCAGGTTGAGCATGGTCCGTATTGTCCTGGCATTGCTGATGGGGTTGTTCGTCCTGGTCGACGTGGCGCCCGTGCTTGCCCAGAACAATGATACCATCCAGGTGGCGCAGGGGGAAAAGCGGCGCACGCTGTTCGATCTGCTGTTTGGCGAGGAACCCAGCCAACCTGCACCCGTGCAGCAACCGCAGCGCGCCCCGCGCCAGCAGGCGCCAGCCACCGCTGCGGCGCCGGTTGCGGTGGCGCCGCAGGTGGAGAAGGCGGCCGATGCGACGCGGCTGGCGGTATTCGGGGACTCGCTGGCGATCGATCTCAGCCGGGCGCTGGAGCGGCGCTATGCCGAGGATGCCAATCTGGTGGTGATCAACAAGGGCATCAGTTCATCGGGCTTTGTGCGGGCCGATTTTTATGACTGGAACGCGGCGCTGCGCGAGGAGATCGCTGCCGACAGCTTCGATCTGGCGGTGATGATCATCGGCATCAATGACCGCCAGGAGCTGCGGATCGATGGGCAGGCTTTGGCGCCGCTGAGTGCAGGCTGGGCGGCGGCCTATCAGGCGCGCCTGGTTGATGCGCTGGAGGCGCTGCGGGCCGCCCGCAAACCGGTCATCTGGGTGGGCCTGCCGCCCATGGAAAAGGCGGAATATTCGGCCGCTATCAGCCAGATCGCCAATATCCAGCGGCTGGCCAGCTTTGCCGGCGGGGCGGAATATCTTGATATCTATGAGAAATTCCTGGGCGAGGACGGCAAATACTCGGCCAATGGCCCCGACGTCAACGGGCAGACGGCCCGCATGCGCAAGGATGACGGCATCCATTTTGCGCCAGCCGGCTCGGACAAGCTGGCCTTCTATCTGAGCCAGACCATCCGCACGCTCTATCGCGGCGGCGCGGTGGTCAGCGCGGTGGCCGACCCGCTGCTCGGTACCGATGCGGCGGCGATGCTGCGTCCGCCCTATCAGGGCGTGGGGCAGATGCGGCTGCTGGAAATGGCCGGCACCGTGATCCCGATCAGCCGCGCGCCGGCGCGGGCCAATGACTTGCTGCGGGCCGGCAGCGCGGGGACAGGCAGTGGCGCCTTCAAGCTGGAGACGCTGTTCGATGCGCCGGTCGGCCGGGTCGACGCCTTTGGTGTCGGCGTGGATCCGGCGGCGCAAGTGCTGGAAAATGCGGGCGAACGCTAGGATCAGTCGGTGAAGCGGACCGCGCCGATATGGGGCAGGTTGCGGTTGCGCTGGGCATAGTCGATGCCATAGCCGACGACGAATTCATCTGGAATATCAAAGCCGATCCAGCGCGCCTGAACATCGGTTTCGCGCCGGCTGGGCTTGTTGAGCAGGGCGCAGACTTCCATGCGGCGGGGATGGCGGGTGTTGAGGATTTCCAGCACGTGCTTGAGCGTATAGCCGGTATCGACAATGTCCTCGACCACCAGCACGTCGCGGCCGGCGATCTCGCCGCGCAAGTCCTTGAGAATGCGCACTTCCCGGCTGGATTCGGTGGAATTTCCGTAGGACGAGGCCTCCATGAAATCGACCTCGACGGGCAGGTCGAGCTCGCGCACCAGGTCGGCGATGAAGATGAAGGAGCCGCGCAGCAGGCCGACCACGACGAGCTTGTCGGTGTCGGCATAAAACGAGGATATCTCTTTTGCCAGGGCCTCGACGCGGGCGGCGATGGACTTGGCCGAGATCAGTTCATCGACGGTATAGGGCTTCTGGGTCATGGCAAAATTCCGTCACAGGGCATTCGATGTGTAACAACCGATTGGCCAAATTCGTTAGCAGACTGTTAGCCTTGAGGGTAGCCGGTCAGGCGCTGACGTGAAATGGGGGCGAGAGGCGTCGGTCGACGGGGTTTTGGCGACGGGCCGGCATCCTGCCCGGTGGAATCATACCCCCACCCGACCCCTTCGGGGCCACCCTCCCCACAAGGGGGAGGGAGAGCACGGTGCCTACAGCTAGCGCGGCAGGCTGGTCTTGCCCATCAGGTCGAAGTCGATGGAGCGGGCGGCCTGGCGGCCTTCGCGGATGGCCCAGACGACCAGGGACTGGCCGCGGCGCATGTCGCCGGCGGCATAGACTTTGGGGACGGTGGTCTTGTAGCTCAGCGTATCGGCATAGAGATTGCCGCGCTTGTCGAACTGGGCACCCAGCTCGGTCAGCATGCCCTCGTGGATGGGCGAGGCAAAGCCGATGGCCATCAGCACCAGATCGGCCTTGATGATGAATTCGGTGCCGGGAATGGGCTGGCGGCTGCGATCGACGCGGGCGCATTCGACGCCGGTGACGCGACCCTTGGCGTCGCCGATGATCTTCATGGTGCCGGCGGCGAATTCACGGATGGCGCCCTCGGCTTGCGATGAGGACGTCCGCATCTTGACCGCCCAGTTGGGCCAGTTGGTCAGCTTGTTCTCGAGCTCGGGCGGCATGGGGCGGACGTCGAGCTGGGTCACGGCAATGGCGCCCTGGCGGAAGCTGGTGCCGACGCAGTCGGATGCGGTATCGCCACCGCCGACGACCACGACATGCTTGCCGGCGGCGGTGAGCTGGACCTGGCTGGAGACGTCCTCGCCGCCGAGGCGACGGTTCTGCTGCACGAGGAAAGGCATGGCATAGTGCACGCCGGCAAAATGGGTGCCTTCGGCGTCGACGTCACGCGGCTTTTCCGAGCCGCCGCACATCAGGATGGCGTCGTGGCGGGCCTGCAGGTCGGACAGCGGCGTGGTGACTCCGACATTGACGCCATAGTGGAAGGTGACGCCTTCGGCCTGCATCTGCTCGACGCGGAAATCGATATGCTCTTTTTCCATCTTGAAGTCGGGAATGCCATAGCGCATCAGGCCGCCGGCGCGGGGCTCGCGTTCATAAAGGTGCACGTCATGGCCGGCGCGGGCCAGCTGCTGGGCAGCGGCCAGACCGGCCGGGCCCGAGCCGATGACGCCGACCGACTTGCCGGTCTTGTGGTCGTTGATCTGCGGCTTGACCCAGCCCGAGCGGATGGCGCGGTCGGCAATGGCCTGTTCGACGGTTTTGATGGCGACGGGCACGTCTTCGAGATTGAGCGTGCAGGCCTCCTCGCAGGGCGCCGGGCAGATACGGCCGGTGAATTCGGGGAAGTTGTTGGTGGAGTGCAGGTTGCGCGCCGCCTCTTCCCAGTCGCCATTATAGACTAGGTCATTCCAGTCGGGGATCTGGTTGTTGACCGGGCAGCCGGTATCGCCATGGCAGAAGGGAATGCCGCAATCCATGCAGCGCGCCGCCTGGTCGACGATGCGCCCTTCACTCATGGGAATGGTGAATTCACCGAAATGGCGGATACGGTCGGAGGCCGGCTCATAGCGGGGCTCTTCGCGCTCGATCTCGAGAAAGCCGGTTACTTTACCCATGGCTCTGCTCCCTGGAATTGATGTCGTTGCTAAGGTGCGCGATCTTGATGGTCATCATTCCGCCGCTGCTCCCATGCCCATGCCGGCGCGCTTTTTTTCCATCTCGCGGATGGCGCGGCGGTATTCGACGGGCATGACCTTGACGAATTTGGGCCGCATCTCGACCCAGTTGTCGAGAATGGCCTTGGCCTTGGTCGAGCCGGTATAGTGCAGGTGGTTGCTGATGAGCTGGTGCAGGCGCTCGTCGTCGTGGCGGGTCATGTCGCCCGAAATATCGACGCGGCCATGCCATTCGAGATCGCCACCATGATGGTGCAGATCGCGCATGAGGTTTTCTTCTTCGGGCACGGGCTCGAGATCGACCATGGCCAGGTTGCAGCGCTCGCGGAAGGTTTCGTCCTCGTCGAGCACATAGGCGACGCCGCCGCTCATGCCGGCCGCGAAGTTGCGGCCGGTCTGGCCGATGACCACGACAATGCCGCCGGTCATATATTCGCAGCCGTGATCGCCGGTGCCTTCAACCACGGCGATGGCGCCGGAATTGCGCACGGCAAAGCGTTCGCCGGCCACGCCGCGGAAGTAGCACTCGCCGGCAATGGCGCCGTAGAGCACGGTATTGCCGACGATGATGGAGTTCTCCGGCACGAAGCTGGCCTTGTCGGAGGGGCGTACGACGATGCGGCCGCCCGAGAGACCCTTGCCGACATAGTCATTGGCGTCGCCCACCATGTCGATGGAAATGCCGCGGGCAAGGAAGGCGCCAAAGGCCTGGCCGGCCGTGCCGCTGAGGCGGATCGAAATGGTGTCGTCGAGCAGGCCCTCATGGCCATATTTGCGGGCAACGGCGCCCGATAGCATGGCGCCGACGGAACGATCGCGGCTGCGGATGGGCAGGTCAATATGCACAGCCGTGCCGTTTTCCAGCGCCGGGGCGGCCAGCTCGACCAGTTGGCGATCGAGCACGGCTTCCAGATGATGGTTCTGGGTTTCGGAGTGATAGATGGTGTCGTCACCCAGCGGCTCGGGCTTGTGGAACAGCTTGGTGAAATCGACGCCATCGCTCTTCCAGTGATCGGCCAGCTTGCGCTGGTCGAGCAGATCGGAGCGGCCGATGAGCTCGTTGAGGGTGCGGGCACCCATGGCGGCGAGCAGGCCGCGCAGCTCTTCGGCGATGAAGAAGAAGTAGTTGATGACGTGTTCGGGCGTGCCCTTGAAGCGCTTGCGCAGCACCGGATCCTGGGTGGCGACGCCAACCGGGCAGGTGTTGAGATGGCACTTGCGCATCATGATGCAGCCGGCCGCAATCAGCGGCGCGGTGGAGAAGCCGAACTCGTCGGCGCCGAGCAGGGCGCCGATCAGCACGTCGCGGCCAGTCTTGAGACCGCCATCGACCTGGAGGCGGACGCGGGCGCGCAGGCGGTTGAGCACCAGAGTCTGGTGGGTTTCGGCCAGGCCGATTTCCCAGGGCCCGCCGGCATGCTTGAGCGAGGTCAAAGGCGAAGCGCCGGTGCCGCCATCATAGCCGGAAATGGTGATGTGATCGGCGCGCGCCTTGGCAACGCCGGCAGCCACCGTGCCGACGCCGACTTCGGACACCAGCTTGACCGAGATATCGGCCTGCTCATTGACGTTCTTGAGATCGTAGATGAGCTGGGCGAGATCTTCGATGGAATAGATGTCGTGATGCGGCGGCGGGCTGATGAGGCCCACGCCGGGCGTGGAATGGCGCGTCTTGGCGACGACCCAATCGACCTTGTGACCGGGCAGCTGGCCGCCTTCGCCGGGCTTGGCGCCCTGGGCGACCTTGATCTGCAGCTGATCGGCATTGACCAGATATTCGGTGGTGACGCCAAAGCGGCCCGAGGCGATCTGCTTGATGGCCGAGCGCATGGGATTGGCCGAGCCATCGGGCAGCGGCTTGTAGCGATCGGGCTCCTCGCCGCCTTCGCCGGTATTGGACTTGCCACCGATCTGGTTCATCGCCTTGGCCAGAGTGGTATGGGCCTCGCGCGAAATCGAGCCAAAGCTCATGGCGCCGGTGACGAAACGCTTGACGATATCGACCGCGGGCTCGACTTCGTCCAGCGAAACAGCCTCGCCAATCGGGCGGATCTCGAAGAGGTTGCGGATGGCCAGATAGCCGTTCTCACCCGAGTTCACGCGGGCAGCAAAGCTGTCATAGCGTGCCTGTGCGGTTTCGGGACTTTCGTCATGGGTGCGGACGGCGTGCTGCAGGTCGGCAACGACGTCGGGGCTCCAGGCATGCTTTTCGCCGCGGATGCGGTACATGTATTCGCCGCCCACATCGAGCGCCTTGCGCAGCACGACCTTGTCGCCAAAGGCGTCTTCATGCCGGCGCGCGGTCTCTTCGGCGACTTCGGCGAGGCCCACGCCCTCGATGGAGGTGGCGGTGCCGAAGAAGAAGCGCTGCACGAAATCGGTGCTGAGCCCGACCGCGTCGAAGATCTGGGCGCCGCAATAGGACTGGTAGGTGGAAATGCCCATCTTGGACATGACCTTGAGCAGGCCCTTGCCGACCGACTTGATGTAGCGGTTGACCACTTCGGCGGCATCGACCTCGGCGGGGAATTCGCCCTCGGCATGCAGGGCTGCCAGCGTCTCGAAGGCCAGATAGGGGTTGATGGCTTCGGCGCCATAGCCGGCCAGCATGGCAAAGTGGTGCATTTCGCGGGCTTCGCCGGTCTCGATGACCAGGCCCGAGGAGGTGCGCAGGCCCTTGCGGATCAGGTGGTGATGCACGGCGGCGGTGGCCAGCAGCGCCGGAATGGCGATGCGGTCGGCCGCGACCAGGCGGTCGGACAGCACGATGATGTTGTACTCGCCGGCGATGGCCGCTTCGGCCTGCTCGGAGATCGACTGGATAGCCGCCTCCATGCCTGCCGCGCCGGTTTCGGCGGGGTAGGTGATGTCGATGGTCTTGGTCTTGAACTGGTTGTCTGCCATGTCGCCAATGGCGCGGATCTTGGCGAGATCCTCATTGGTCAGAATGGGCTGACGCACCTCGAGCCGCTTTTCACGCGAGCTGCCTTCGAGATCGAGAATATTGGGCCGCGGGCCGATGAAGCTGACCAGGCTCATCACCGATTCCTCGCGGATCGGATCGATGGGCGGGTTGGTGACCTGGGCGAAGTTCTGCTTGAAATAGGTGTAGAGGAGCTTGGACTTCTGGCTGAGGGCGGAAATGGGCGTATCGGTGCCCATCGAGCCGACGGCTTCCTGGCCGGTGGTGGCCATGGGCGTCATCAGGATCTTGATGTCTTCCTGGGTATAGCCAAAGGCCTGCATGCGATCGAGCAGGGACTCGGAGGTCACCGGCGCGGTCAGCGCGGTATTGGGCAGGTCCTCGAGCACGATCTGGCTGCGGGCCAGCCATTCGGCATAGGGATGGCGGGTGGCCAGGGTCCGCTTGATCTCCTCGTCGGAAATGATGCGGCCTTCCTCGAGATCGATCAGCAGCATGCGGCCGGGCTGCAGGCGCCAGCGCTCGACAATGTCCTCGTCGGGAATGGTCAGCACGCCCGATTCGGAGGCGAGCACGACGTGACCTTCCTTGGTGACGAGGTAGCGGGCGGGACGCAGGCCGTTGCGGTCGAGCGTGGCCACGACATAGCGGCCGTCGCTCAGCGACATGGCGGCGGGGCCGTCCCAGGGCTCCATCAGGGCAGCGTGATACTCGTAGAAGCTCCGACGCGTCTCATCCATCAGCGGATTGCCGGCCCAGGCTTCGGGGATCAGCATCATGGCCGCGTGGGGCAGGGAATAGCCGCCGCGCACGAGGAATTCGAGCGCGTTGTCAAAGCAGGCGGTGTCGGACTGGCCCTCATAGGAGATCGGCCAGATCTTGGTGATGTCCTCGCCGAACTTGGGCGAGGAGACCGAGGCCTGGCGGGCGGCCATCCAGTTGACGTTGCCGCGAATGGTGTTGATCTCACCATTGTGGGTGGTCATGCGATAGGGATGGGCCAGCTTCCAGGAGGGGAAGGTATTGGTGGAAAAGCGCTGATGCACCAGGGCGATGGCGCTTTCGAAGCTCTCGTCGTGCAGGTCGAGATAAAAGGCGCCGAGCTGGAAGGCCAGGAACATGCCCTTGTAGACAATGGTGCGGGCCGACATGGAGACGACGTAAAAGCCGTTGTCGCCTGCCGATTCCGGAATCTGCGCATAGACGGTGTTGGAGATGACCTTGCGGGTGATCAGCAGCTTGCGCTCGAACTCGTCCAGCGTCATGCCGGCGGGGCGGCCGATGACCATCTGCTCGATGATGGGCTGGGTGGCGATGACGCCAGCCGAGAGATCCTTGTTTTCGACGGGCACGGTGCGCTCGCCGAGCAGGGACAGGCCCTCGCGGACGAGGCAATCCTGCACCACGGCGGCGACGCGGTCGCGCAGGCCATCGGTGTTGGGATAAAACAGCATGGCGACGGCGTAGAAGTGCTTTTCGGGCAGGGCGAACGGCATGACCTTCTTGAAGAATTCATGCGGGGTCTGCACGAGGATGCCGGCGCCATCGCCCATCAGCGGATCGGCCCCGACGGCACCGCGATGCTCGAGGTTCTCGAGGATTTCGAGACCCTTCTGCACCACTTCGTGGCTGGGTCTGTTCTTGATGTTGGCGATCATGCCGATGCCGCAGGCATCGTGCTCATTGGCCGGATCATAAAGACCCTGCGCTGTGGGACGGCCCATGGCCAAAGCCGTGGGGACGCGCTGGCCATCGCGGATCAAGGTTTTGGCAGTTTTCGGGGTGACCGGAGAAGTGGATCGGTTCCGCGCGTTTGCCATGGCTTTGTCCTCGCTGGTTGGTCGCGCCCGTTGCAGGGCCTGTCGCTATGTCGTGTGCATCCTGGTAGTGCCGGTCGCCCGGCGGGCTGGATGCGGTCTCGTCCTCAGGTGGGCAGACTGCGCAAGCGGGTCGTACACAGTACGGCTCGAACGAGCAAACCTGTCCATGCGTGGGGAGTGGCGCTGCATCCAAATGGCCACTCAAATTCGAGCTATCTTAGCTCCGCCTACCCGTTTCCGCTATCGTCTAGCGGGCCAGCCGGGCCAGCGTGCGTGCTGGCCGCGGAGAGCGGGGCGACGCGTCATATAGGACAGTTGTGCTGCCCTATCACGTCCACATTTGCATAATTCCAAACTGTGGGCAAGCGTCTTTGCCATGGAAGCGTCACAAAAAATAGGAAATTACCAACTCTTGTATAGGAAAGAGTAGGAAAACGGACGGGTAGCAGCCGCAAAAAGGGCGTCTCCCGGTCGGAAAACGCCCGTCAAGCCGGATAAACCAGCGATTGCCTATTCGAGGTGGGACTTGATGAACCAGAGGTCCTTGTCGAGCTCGCGCGAGAAGGCGGTGAGGATGTCGGCGGCATTGGCGTCGCCGGCCTCGTCGGTGGCGTCAATATCCTCGCGCACCTGGTTGGCCAGGGTGGCAAAGCGGTCGGCCAGGGCCTTGAGGTGATCGGGGACCTTGCGGATGTCGGTGGGATAGGCGGCCAGGGTGCTGGCCTTGGCGACGACCTGGCTGGTGCCCAGAGCAATGCCGTCGAGCTGGGCGACGCGCTCGGCGATGATGTCGACATGGGTGTCGATGGCGGTGCGCATGGGATCGAGCATTTCATGCACGGCGATGAAATCGGGACCCTTGAGGTTCCAATGGGCCTGCTTGACGATCAGGGCCAGGTCGATGGCATCGGCGAGGCGGGCATTGAGAATGTCGATGACGGCGGACTTGGCATTGCCCTTGAGGGCGACGGATGGGGTTTTCATGGGGGGGAGTCCTTTGACGCGGAAGTATTCCACCCGATCAACCGCCGGGGACAGACGGTGGTTCCGCGCGCCATAAAATAGGCGCAGCCCGGGTTGGGCTGCGCCATGCATCGTGCCTGCTGAAAGTCTGGGCCATTCGAGCGTAGCTCTCATGGCCTCGCCGCCTAAAATCGCTCCACCGGAGCGATTTTGCGCAAGCGCCGGCGTCTAGTTTACCGACTTGTCCTCGAGGCTGGACTGCTCGCCAGACTTGATCTGGATGGAGCGGGGCTTCTTGCTCTCGGGCAGCTCGCGCTTGAGCTCGAGGTGGAGCAGGCCGTGCTCGAGCGTGGCGCCATGGACCTCGACATAGTCGGCCAGCTGGAAGCGCAGCTCGAAGGCCCGCTCAGCAATGCCGCGATGGAGGAATTCACGCGCCGTATCAGCGGTTTCGGCCGACTTGGCACCCTTTACCACAAGGTTGTTTTCCTTGGTCTCGATGGCAATGTCGCCATTGGAGAACCCGGCCACGGCAATCGAGATGCGGTAGGCGTCGTCGCCGGTGCGCTCGATATTGTAGGGCGGGTAGGTCTTGGCTTCCTGGCCGACCAGATTGTCGAGCCGGTTGAAGACGCGGTCAAAGCCGACAGTGGAGCGATAGAAGGGGGAAAAATCGATGGTCTGCATAGTCACATTCTCCGTAAAGCAACGTGGTTTCCCGGTGGTCTCGCGGTGTTTTCCTCTTGGCTCCCAACATTAGGCAAGCCGAGGATATCGAGGTCGGGGTTCCCGGCAGAGCCGGCGAACGATTGAGATATAGGGGGCAATTTAGCCGGTTCAAGGCCGCCAAAGCGTCACGACTATGAACGGGTTATGAACAGGCCAGACCGATCGGGTTCAGGCGGACGGGACTAGAACAGGGTCAGGTGTTGAGGGCGACTTCAGCACTGCAGACGCGGTTCGTCACCCGCCCCCCGCACGGGCCGCCGACGCTCACAAGGAACCAGCATCCCCCGGGATGCTGGTTTTCTTTTTGCCCAGCGTTTGCTCTAAGTCAGGGTGTCACCCGGTTTGGAAGCGCTCATGAACACCGTCGATCCCAATGGCCCCAGCCTGGTCAATATTCCCACCAATCCACTGCCCGAAGGAGCGCGGGTGGGATTTTTCAAGACGATCGACAAGGTGCAGTTGCGCTACGCCACCTGGCCCAAGGCGGTGGGCAAGCAGCGCGGCACGATATGCCTGGTGCAGGGGCGCGGCGAATTCATCGAGAAGTATTTCGAGACCGTGGAAAATTTCCGCCAGCGCGGCTTTGCCGTGGCAACCTTCGACTGGCGCGGCCAGGGCGGCTCGGCGCGGCTGATCGGCAATAAGAGCCTGGGCCATGTCGACCGTTTCGAGGATTACGGCATGGATCTGCGCAGCTTTCACGGGCAGATCCTGCTGCCCGAATGCCCGCCGCCGTTCTATCTGGTGGGCCATTCCATGGGCGGGCTGGCGTCGCTGTTTGCCGCGGCGCAGGACCGGATGATGTTTGACCGGATCTTCCTGTCGGCGCCGATGCTGGCGCTGGACCGGCAGCCGCTGAGCATGGCCGGGATGGCGCGGGTGGCCACGGCGCTGAGCTTTATGGGCCTCGGCCGGCTGCCGATCCGCCGCAAGGCCGACAGGCCGGCCTCGGAAGCCAGCTTTGCCAATAACCCGCTGACCGGGGACATGCTGCGCTATCTGCGCATGGTGGATGTGGTCAAGGCGCGGCCGGCGCTCGAGATCGGCGCGCCGACGATCGGCTGGGTGGCCGCCGCCATGGGGGCGATGGCGGAAGCGGGCAGCGACAGCTTCCCCGCCCGGCTGGGCATACCCCTCTTGATGCTGGCGGCGGCGCGCGACGAAGTGGTCTCCACCAATGCCATCGAACAGCTGGGCCTGCGGCTGCGTACCGGGCGGCACCAGGTGATCCCCGGGGCGCGGCACGAACTGTTCATGGAAAGCGATCCCATTCGCGGCCAGGTGCTGGCGGCGTTCGACGCGTTCATTACCGAGCAGAGCTAGGCATCCACGCGGCGGCGCCTTGCCGGCGCGCAACGGGTCATGGTGCTGAGCGGTGGTCAATCGGCGCTGGCCGGCGGGTTTTTCATCTTCCAGGCCCAGCAGGCGGTGCCCGCTTTGGCGCCAACCTTGGCCGGGTATGCCGGCTTCGCGCGATCTGTTTCCCGGTATCGGGAACTTCCCGATTTAAGAGAGGGGAGTATCTAAAAGAACAGAGCTTCGCCTTCCACCGTGAAAGGAGGGCTGGCTCCGATTGACAGCAGGTGCGCATCAAGTTCCAGCTCGCGGCCTCTCGCCGACTGCGAAGTAGTAGCGAACGAAACGATCCATTCCCGATCTTTACGACACGCAACCGCGGCCGTGGGGTGGTCTCCGTCCACTTCAAACGACCGGCAGTGTTGGGCAAACCGATTTGCGAACGTTGCGAGTGGAGAGACTATCAGATTTCCCGCTTTGCCCTGCTGTCCTGACAAGACGGTGCCGACGATACCGGCGATGCTACCCGGAAGTGCTTTGCCGACCACGATCTCCCCTGACGTGTATCTGCTATAGGCAAAGCCGGCGCCCAAGGCGACTAGCGATACTGCAAGGAATGCTGCAGGTGTTCTCCAACGCTGCGCCGCAACCTTCTGAATTGATCCCCGGCCAGGAGTGGGCACCCAAGACCTGTTCGACTTTACGCCGTCACGTTTGGCTTGGCCACGCAGAAATCCCAGCGGGATAACCATGAGCATGGTGACAACTGTGAGCATCGCTCCTGCCAATTGCATTGCTGGCGTCGGCATGGGGAGGACAAGGCCCGGTAAAGAGGGCTCATCGGCCATCGCGTAGCCGATACCCGCAAAAGTCATAGGCCATTCCATCCCAAAGGCCTGAATAAGGATGAACAGACCGTTG
Organism: Devosia beringensis; assembly: GCF_014926585.1. Taxonomy (NCBI): domain Bacteria; kingdom Pseudomonadati; phylum Pseudomonadota; class Alphaproteobacteria; order Hyphomicrobiales; family Devosiaceae; genus Devosia; species Devosia beringensis. The sequence goes on from NZ_CP045422.1 coordinate 2,275,997, forward strand.
GCAGCCAGGTATAGGGTGACGTCCCAGCCGGTACCGCCTCTGTCTCGGCGTCTCTTCACCGATAATGCATAGAGTGGGTACAGAACCGTTAGGAAGATACCGAGGACCAGCCAACCGCTGAACCGAAAGCGGGCAAGGATGCTGGTGCCGTTGAGTTCTTTGAAACTGGGGAAAAAGCTAAACGCAGCAAGCGTAGCCAACACATTGATCAACACCACCATGATCGCGATCAAGGCAATGCCGATCCACCAGCTTTCTCGGCCCAACCGACCGGAGGTGCTGGCGAACAGCGCGATGTACCACTCGATGCTAAAACCCCGGCCTCGCGGCTCGCTCATTCTTGGCTATCCCCACGCTCAAGTAATGCTGTCCAACCAGCATGTATGCGCCCCCGAAACCTAGCTCACGCTGCTTATCAACTTGCTGGTAGAGTTATGCCACTGGCGTTCAATATCAGGCTTAATGGCGACTTTTAGAGATCGAGCGCTGAGCGGGGCATGACCGACAAGGGGTCGAGAGCGGCCGCAGCAACGATGTGGGCAGGCCTCTGACGGCTTTCGACGATCCTGGAGCAAAACAGATATGGGTCGGCTGGCGAGTTTGGGGCCGGCATGGCCGACCGCAAGCCTCTGCCAGCCGAGTGCACGCTATCGCGGTTCGCTCAGAAGGCCCTTGACCAGGGCGTAGCATGCCAGCAGCAGAATGATGGCAAAGGGGAAGCCGGTTGAAACCGCCATGGCCTGCAGGGCAGCCAGGCCGCCCCCGAGCAGCAGGGCAATGGCGACAAGACCCTCAAAGCTTGCCCAGAAAATGCGTTGCCCCACGGGGGCATCTACCTTGCCGCCGGCGGTGATGGTGTCGATGACCAGAGACCCTGAATCCGAGGACGTCACGAAGAAGATGATCACCAGCGCGATAGCAATGAACGAGGTGATCTGTGTCAGCGGCAACCCGGCCAGCATCTGGAAAAGCTGCAGTTCCAAAGCCGAGCTTGCCACGGCCTCATAGCCGTCGTTGACCAGCTGGCTGATGGCCGTGCCGCCGAAGGCCGTCATCCACAAGACACTGACCGTGGAGGGGACCAGCAGCACGCAGATCAGGAACTCCCGCACGGTCCTGCCGCGGCTGACGCGCGCGATGAACATGCCCACGAACGGCGACCATGACATCCACCAGGCCCAGTAAAAGGCCGTCCAGCCATGACGGAAATTGTCGTCCGTCCGGCCGAACGGATTGGACAGGGCAGGCAGATTTTGTGCATAGGCCGACAGATTGGCAAAAAAGCCGGTGACGATCTGCCAGGTCGGCCCCACCGCCAGGACAAAGACCAGCAGTAGCCCAGCCATGACCATGTTGATTTCCGACAGCCGCTTGACGCCGGCATCGAGCCCGGCCACCACCGACAACAGCGCGACCCCGGTTATGGCCACGATCAGCACGACCATCGACACATTGCCGACCGGCAGGCCGAACAGGAAGTTGAGCCCGGCATTGGCCTGGCCGGCGCCTATGCCCAGCGAGGTAGCGAGGCCGAACAGCGTCGCGAAGACGGCCAGGATATCAATGATGTGCCCGGGCCAGCCCCACATGCGCTCACCAAAAACGGGGTAGAAGATCGACCGCATGGTGAGCGGCAGGCCCTTGTTATACGAGAATATCGCCAGCGAGAGCGCAACCACGGCGTAGATAGCCCAGGGGTGGAGGCCCCAGTGGAAAATCGTGGCCGCCATGGCCAGCCGCCGGGATGCCTCGGCATCGCCAACGGCACCATCGAGCGGCGCCCAGTCGGTCCGGACACCCGCTTCCATCACGGGACCGTTGAAGGCGGCGGTGAAGTTGGTGAGCGGCTCGGCCACGCCATAAAACATCAAGCCGATACCCATGCCGGCGGCAAACAGCATGGCCAGCCAGCCGGTGTAAGAATAATCCGGGGTCGCATCCCGCCCGCCGATGCGGATCTTGCCCAGCGGGGATACGATCAAACCCAGGCAGAGCAGGACGAAGACATTGCCGGCAATGATGAAGAACCAGTCGAAGTGACTGGTGAGGAAGTCGCGCAGCCCGATAAAGGCGTCAGTAGCGCGGCTGCCCAACACCATCGTCGTAATAACGAACAGCACGATGGTGAGCCCGGAAATAAGAAAGACCGGACTGTGCACGTCCACGCTCAGAAAGCCGCGACGGGAGACAAAATTGTCCTGACCAATGGAATAATCGGTCTGGATGATCTCTGTCGGTCCCTCGGGCGGACGAACCTCTTCGCTGCCGTTGTCCTTATCGTCGGTCATGGCTTTCCCATCCAGGTGTTAACAACTTCTCCAGCGGAAGTGATTCCGCCTGTTGTCTCTGGCTTAGGCTAAAATCCTCGCGAGCGGTGGTAACGATGTGGTCTTTGTCGACATCGGTCAGACCCCTTCGGCGCATCTCGATGCTGAACCCGCTTTTGAACGCAGCTTCCAGGACTTTGAAACTAACGCTTGAATGACCGCAAGGGTGGCAGCGGACCGGCCAGGGCTGGGTGGCAAATGCTCAGGCAGCTTGCCCGGAGCCGCCTGGACAGGCGGCGTGTCGGCTGGTCCGGCGCTGGCCCGATGCGTGTCGTTCTTCCCTTGCCTGGGTCAGGCGTTGCTGGCGGCCAGGGTGGCGAGCAGGGCGTCGAGCTGGACGAACTGTTCGGCTGCGCCATCCATGCCGCCCAGGGAGTCATCGAGCGCCTGCTTGCTGGGATAGACTTCGCTGAAGGTCAGCAGTGTTTTGCCGCCCGTTTCCACCAGGGTCACCGTGGAGATGGCGCCGTTCTCGCCTTCGTCATTGCTCCAGACGATCCGCGCCGGCGGCACCACGTCGATATAGCGGCCGAAAAAGGCCGAGATGGTGTCGGGGTCCTCGCCGAATTCGAGGCGGTAGCTGCCACCGGTGCGCACATCCATCTGGCAGGAGCGCAACGACAGGCCCAGGGATTTGGGCACCCACCAGCGCGCGAACAGTTCGGGATTGCTCCAGGCCTCAAAGACAATCCGCGCGGGTGCATCGAAGCTGCGCGTCACCGCGATCTCGCGATCGGATAGCCGCTTCACCGTGGTGCGGCCATCGACCGGGGCCGCCGCATTGTCCTGGTTATTGTCCATCAGTCTTCTCCTTGCGTTTGAGTTCTTCGACAACCCGGTCGAGCTGGTCGAAACGGGCATCCCAAAGCTGGCGGTACTGCTCGATCCAGGCCGCCTCCTGCTCGAGGCGGCTGATACCGAGCCGGCAGGTGCGCACGCGCCCGATCTTCTGCGTGGTGACGAGCCCCGCCCGTTCGAGCACACCGATATGCTTTTTCATGCCCGTCAGGGTCATGCGGAAGGTCGCGGCCAGTTCGCTGATCGAGGCATCGGCGCGCGCGAGCTGCTCGAGCACGCCCCGCCGGGTTGCATCCGAGAGCGCGGCGAATGAGGTATCAAAGGTGGCTTGCTGAAACTGAACCATGTGGTTCACTATATCGATCTGCGAGCGAAAGGCAAGGGGAGAGGCGTAAGACGGCGGGAATGGCGACTGGCCTAGGGGATGTCAGGCGGCCGCGCGCTGCTGCAGCAGCAGCTCGGTCAGCTTTTCCGCGGTGACTGGTCGGGAGAGCAAGAAGCCCTGGAGCTGGGTGCAGCCCAGCTTGGCCAGCATCAGGCGCTGGCTTTCGTCTTCCACGCCTTCGGCGGTCACATCGATGCCCAGGGCATCGGCCATCTGGATGACGGACTGCACGATGGTGCGCGTCACCTCGTCACTGCCCATGAGACGGGTGAAAGACTGGTCGATCTTGAGCTTGTCGATATTGTAGGTACGCAGATAGCTGATGGACGAGTAGCCGGTGCCGAAATCGTCGAGTGCGATGCGGATGCCCATTTCCTGCAGCCGCGCCAGGGTGATCTCGATCTGGGGGGAATGCTGCAGCAGCACGCCCTCGGTGATCTCGAGCTCAAGCCGTTTTGCGGGCAGTCCGGTCTTGTTGAGCACGTCGCTGACGCGGCTGCCGAAGGCCTGGTGACGCATCTGCACGGGGGAGATGTTGACGGCGATCCAGAGCAGGTCGGACTCGACCGCGGTGCGGCAAGCCTGTTCCAGCACCCATTCGCCGAGCTGGTTGATGATGCCGGTTTCCTCGGCCAGGGCGATGAACTTGTCGGGTGACAGCAGGCCGCGCTGGGGATGTTTCCAGCGGACAAGCGCCTCGGCGCCGACAATGGCGCCGGTCCGGGCGCTGAAGATGGGCTGATAGAGCACGAACAGGCCCGCGCCGGTGATCAGGGCATTGCGCAGGTCAATCTCGAGCATGCGCTTTTCGCGGCGGGAAGCGTCCATCTGTGGATCGTAAAGCTTGAGCCGGTTGCGGCCCTCGGCCTTGGCGGCATAGAGCGCCACGTCGGCGCGCCGGAACATCTCCGCCGCCGTCACCTCCCGGCCGTCCTCCAGCGAGACGCCGAAACTGGCCGTGACCTCGACGGTCTCGCCGCCCAGGACAAAGGGGTCATGCAGGGCGCGGATCAGGCCCTCGCAGATCCAGCGTGCCTGGCCTTCGCTGATCATGCCCGGCTGCACCAGGGCAAATTCGTCGCCGCCCACGCGGGCAAGGGTCGCCTCTTCGGGCAGGGCAAAGGCAAGGCGCCGCGCCACCTGGCGGATCAGATCATCACCCGCAGCGTGGCCAAGGGTGTCGTTGACCTCCTTGAAGCCGTCCAGATCGATGGAGACCAGCGCGACCTTGGTGGGCGCCAGGTATTGATAGGCCATGGCCTCGTTGAGGCGCGATTCAAACAGCGCGCGATTGGCAATGCCGGTGAGCGGATCGTGCAGCGACAGATAGGTCGTCTGATCCTGGGCGATCTCGAGCCGCAGGGTCATGCGGTGCAGCCAGGCGATCAAGGCGAGCAGGCTGGCCAGGCCCAAAGCAAAGACGCCCAGGGTGGCCGGCGCAGTTTCCACCAGGAGCTCGAGGACCGGGTGCTGTGGCTTCCACCCCAGCACGGCAATTACCCGTCAGACATTGTTGAGCACCGGAAGCGTCGAGGGCGCCCCGTTTCGGGCAACCACGCGAAGGTCATCAAGGCCGAAACGCGTGCCGACCTCGTCGAGCATGTCTGCGGAGACGAGCTTGACCGAGACATGCAGGAAGGCGTCGTCGGTGACCGGCTTGTCCGCGTCAGATGTCAGCACGACCGGTCGCAGGCTGAGATAGGCCAGGTGACCATCACCCAGGATCACGGTGTCGAGCAGGCCGCGATCGACGGGCGATGCTGTCGCGCCATCCTGCTGGGTTGACGCCAGGGCGACGCGCGCCCGGAATTCGGCAAGCAGGCCGGCAAGAACGGCTTGGTCCGCAGGATTGACCGACTGGCCAGCATATTGCCCCTGGTCTGCCGCACGAACGACATGGTCGTCCGGGGCGATGACATAGACGCGGTCATGGCCGTAATACTGGCTCATCCAATCGACGAGATTGTCGGCAATCCAGGGCTGGTCGTTGGCCTCTAGCCGCAAGACGGCCTCGTCCCAGACGGCGGTACTGTCCTGCTCGGTCGTGAGCCTGTCTTTTTCCTGATCCAGGCCAGCGGTGACCGATTGGCGCTCCTGGGCATCTGCCCAGGCGTCAATCCGCCCGGCGGCCCACCAGGTTCCGAAGGCAACCGCCAGCATCATGGCTATGCCAAAGACAAGCAGGAGCCAAACCAGGGGGCTCGACACAGAGCGCGATGATTGAGGACGGGCGGATGTCATGGCGGCAGATTAGCATGCAGTTATGATGCAATCGTTCACTGCGCCGGTGGAAATTGGCTGAGGCGAGAGTGTGGCCCCATCCTCGAATACGGCGCTGGGGCAGGGCCGTCGTCCGTCTTGACGGGGAAGTTGGAGACCCGGGCGGCGGCATTGTCCCACTGGTGGGCGGGTAAATTGTCCCGGCGCCGCGCTTGAACTGCAGACGATATGGCTGGACTTTTATAGGGTACCCCCCTATGCTACCTACAGGAGGCGCCATGTCACATATGATCACGGAAAAGAGCCGGCTGCTTGCCCGCGTCCGTCGCCTCAAGGGGCAGATGGAAGCGGTGGAGCGCGCGCTGGAGGCCGAGGTCGAGTGCGGCGATGTCCTGCAATTGCTGGCCTCAGTGCGCGGGGCGCTCAATGGCCTCACCGTCGAGCTGATCGAGGACCATATCATCCACCATGTTGTGGATCCCCAGAACGAACCCGATGCCAGCAAGGCCAAGGGGGCAGCCGACCTCATCGCGGTCGTGCGCAGCTATCTCAAGTGAAGCAGGATACCGACATGACTGAGCAAGCATTTCCGGCGCCGCATGATCACGTGTTCCTGGGAAGCGGCCACGACCGCAACGAACGGCGCACCTGGCTGGTCATCGGCCTGACTGCCACGATGATGGTGGTCGAAATCGCCGCCGGCAGCCTTTTCGGCTCGATGGCGCTGACGGCCGATGGCTGGCACATGTCCACCCATGCCGGCGCCATGCTGATCGCTGCCCTGTCCTATCGCTATGCCCGGCGGAATGCCCACAATCCGCGCTTCAGCTTCGGCACGGGCAAGTTTGGTGATCTGGCGGGCTTTGCCAGCGCGGTCGTGCTGGCCTTGATCGCGCTCCTGATCGGCTATGAGAGCTTTGTGCGGCTCGGCAGCCCCGTGGCGATCAACTTTGAGCAGGCGATCCTGGTCGCGGTCATCGGGCTGACGGTCAACCTGGTCTGTGCCTGGCTGTTGCGGGAAGATCATGCCCATCACGGGCATCACGGCCATTCGCATGGCCACGACCATCACGATCATGGTCACGCCCATGATCATGGCCATGAGCATCATGCCGGCAAGCCAGCAGGGGGGCAGGATCTGAACCTGCGCGCGGCCTATCTGCACGTGCTGGCCGACGCCCTCACCTCAATACTGGCCATTGCTGCCCTGGTGTTTGGCAGCCTCTATGGCTGGCTGTGGCTGGACCCGGTCATGGGCATTGTCGGTGGCCTGGTGATCGCCCGCTGGTCCTGGGGCCTGATCAAGCAGGCCGGTGGCTCGCTGCTGGATTACGTCCCTGCCGATGAAGACCTGCCGGCAGAAATCCGCGCGGCCGTCGAGGTGGACGGGGATACGGTAACCGACCTGCATATCTGGCGCCTCGGGCCGGGGCATTTTGGCGCCATTGTCAGGCTCGACGCGGGACAGGTGCAGGCGCCGGACGTCTACCACGCCCGGCTCGCGCATATTCATGACCTCTCCCATCTCACCGTCGAGGCGCATCGGCGTGCCTAGCGCCGTGAGCGGCATATGAGGCGGGAACCCTGAGCCGGGGGCGCTGATCGTCCGCCGGCTTTGAGGCCGAATGGCCAAGTCGCGCGGTGCGGGATCTGGGCGTCAAGGCCGTTGCGGTCGATCCGCGCATTCAGGCAACGGTAGATGAAGAACCCGTTTTCGATGGTAGGCGACTGATCGCCGGGGGCTTCACGGTTGAACTGGACGTGGGTTAGCAATGCCTAGCTGGCGTTGACCAGGGCCAGCGCCTCTTGCAGTAGTGCCGGCGTGGCCGCGGCGATGACGTTGCCGCCGCCGGTGGGTTCGCTGCCATCCCAGCAGGCCACGGCGCCGCCGGCTTGGCGGATGATGGGGACCAGAGCGGCGATGTCATAGGTGTTGAGGAAGGGCTCGATGACGAGGTCGGCATGGCCGGCCGCGAGCAGGGCATAGCCGTAGCAGTCGAGGCCGAAGCGCTGCAGGCGGGTGGCGGACTCGATGGCGCTCCACTTGGCCATGAGCTCGGGCGTGCGGAACAGCGATGGCGTGGTGGTGAAGACGCGGGCGGCGGCCAGGGTGGTGAGGCCGGAGGTGCGCAGCGGCTGGGTGACACCGTTGCGGGTATAGGTGGCGCCGGCGGGGGTGGCGAGGAAAGTCTCGCCGATAAAGGGCTGGCTCATCAGGCCGGCAATGGCAATGCCGTTATGCGCAAAGCCGATCAGCGTGCCCCAGACGGGCGCGCCGGTGATGAAGGCGCGGGTGCCGTCGACCGGGTCGATGATCCAGGTATAGTCACCCTGGCCGGAATTGCCCCATTCCTCGCCGATGATGGCGTGCTCGGGAAAGGCATTGCCGATGACGGCGCGGATGGCGGTTTCGGCGCCGCGATCGGCCTCGGTGACTGGATCAAAGCCGGCAGCCAGCTTGTTGTCGACGCCCAGATCGGTGCGGAACAAGGGCAGTGTGATGGCGGCGGCGGCATCGGCGGCGGCCAGCAAAGTGGCCTGGATCCTGGCGATATCGAGGGTCATGGGGCGTGTCGCATCAGAAGGGGCCAACACCGCGCCACGACCTCGTGGTTCGACAGGCTCACCCCAGAGGTCTACTGAAAGAACGTGCGGCTGGCTATACCGCTGGCTACTCGGCCGCGGCCTTTTCCGGCAGGGCCTGGTTGCCGACCAGCGAGACCAGATCGAGCCCGACCAAGGCAAAGATCAGCCGCTCCATGATCTGGCGGATGGCGTCGAAATTGTCGGTCTTGGTCAGGGTCACCTCGTTCATGTAGAGGTGCCGGCTGATTTCGATCTGCAGGGCATGAATGCCATGCTGGGGGCGGCCATAAGTGCGGGTGGCAAAGCCACCGGCATAGGGGCGGTTGCGCGCGACCCGCAAGCCGGCGCTGGTGAAGATGGTTTCCACCAGATCGACGAGGGCGGGGGCGCAGGTGGTACCGTAGCGGTCGCCCAGTACGATATCGGGCGCGGCCCGATCATTGGTGCGGGCGATGCGCGGCATGGAATGGCAATCGATCAGCAGGCCCACGCCAAAGGCATTGACAGCTTCGCTGAGCAGGCGCTGCAGGGCGGCGTGATAGGGATGGTAGATGCCTTCGATGCGCATGCGCGCATCGTCCAGCGTCAGCCGGTCGCGATAGATGGGCTTGTTCTCGGCAACGACGCGGGCCAGCGTGCCCAGCCCGGCGGCAACGCGGGGCGAGGTGGTATTGAAGCGATCGCTCAGCGGCTCGACAAACATGGTGGGATCGAGTTCCCATGGCTCGCGATTGACGTCGAGATAGGCGCGGGGGAAATGGGCGCGCAACAGCGGGGCGCCGACATGGGGCGCGCGGGCGAAGAGCTCGTCGACCCAGGCATCCTCGGACTGGCGGATGGAGAGGTGATCAAGCCGGGTCATGGCGAGGAAGCGTTCGGGATAGACGCGGCCGGAATGGGGGGAATTGAACACGACGGGCGAGAGGAGGCGGCGTGGCCTGATGGTCTCGAATGCCGGCTGATCCCAATAGTCAGACCGCACGCTGTTTCCCCGAACTTGCGCCTCAACGCGGCGCACCTGTGACTGTGTTGATACAGTGTCGCCGTTTGTGACGGCGTTGTCCACATTCTGCATATATTGCCAACGAGAATCGGACCTGATTTGCAGAAGTGCAAACTTGCCTTAAGCATCGCGGGCTAGAGTGCGACTCACGCCCGACGGCCGGAGAGAGATGATGAAGCGAATTCTGCTCGCTGAAGACGATAATGACATGCGCCAGTTTCTGACGCGGGCCCTCAAGAATGCCGGCTATGAAGTGGTGTCGTTCGACAACGGGCTCAGTGCCTATGAGCGGCTGCGCGAAGAGCCGTTCTCGCTGCTTCTCTCCGATATCGTGATGCCGGAAATGGACGGCATCGAGCTGGCGCGCCGCGCCACCGAACTGGACCCCGACCTCAAGGTGATGTTCATCACCGGCTTTGCCGCGGTGGCGCTGAACCCCGACAGCGACGCGCCCAAGGATGCCTCGGTGCTGAGCAAGCCGTTCCACTTGAAAGACCTTGTCAATGAGGTTGAGCGGCTCTTAGCCGCTTAGGAAACTCTACTGCGGCGGCCGCCTCGGGGCCGCTGGTTTCCACATGAACTGAGAACTTGCAGCACAAGTTCGATTGACCCCTTGACCCCCCCGCGGGTTTTATGGTCTATCCGCGCCACTGGCAGGGCTTAACGGCGCTGCCTTCCCGGAGAGATGGGCGTATAGCTCAGCGGGAGAGCACCTCGTTGACATCGAGGGGGTCACAAGTTCGATCCTTGTTACGCCCACCATCTCTCTGAATACTTCGCCTTTGGCGACGGGAGTATAGCTCAGCGGGAGAGCATTCGCTTCACACGCGAAGGGTCACAAGTTCAATCCTTGTTACTCCCACCATTCGCCTTCGCTCCCGGTGAAGGCGGTCTGCAAATACCACATTGCTGCGCTTCCGGTGCTCACGTGCCGAACGCACGCTGCGCGCTGGGTCTCGGCCATACCTGTTTTCGACTCACCCCAGATCAAAACTGAAGGAAATGGTGCCCGCCGATGACGTTGCGCGGGCGGGTCGGAATCGCCCTTTTCGACTCCGCCTCACGAAAATGCCGACTGCGAGATCGTGAAGTTGAAATTCGTGCCCGCCAGAAGATCTGAAAAAGCCCGATCGTGAGATCGGGCTTTCTGCTTTTCGGTGCCGATGTGCGGATTATTCCGCGGCCTGGCGGACAACGCGGGGGCCTTCGATCATGCCGATGGTGGCGTTGCCGTCGATGAAATCCTCGAACAGGACCGTGGTGCGGTCGGGCGTGCCGATGACCACCGCCATCTGGCCGGGGCCGTCGATGCGGCGGATCGGCGCTTCGGGCTGGTCGACGTTGAAGCTCACCGAATAGTGGCCGCCGGCCAGAGTGGTAAAGGGCAGGCCATGCCAGCTCGCCGTCGAGGTGATGTGGACGTGGCCGGCGATGACCTGGCGGATGTCGGGATGGGTCTTGAGCGCGGCGATGAAGTCGGCGGGCTCGAGCATGCGGATGTCGTCGGAGCGGATATGGAGGGCATTGGCGTTGTGATGCAGCACCACGATAACCGGCCGATCCATGGCTTCGGCCAGCCTGGCGCGCAGCCAATCAAGCTGGACCGCCTCCAATACGCCATCGACGCGGCCCGGTTCGGACGAATCGAGCAGGATGATGCGGTAGCCCTTGATGTCGATGACCTTGTCGACCTTGCCGGTCTCGATGGCGAAATCGTCGCCGAAGACCTCGAGAAAGGCCGGGCGGCGGTCATGATTGCCCAGGGTGATATGCACCGGGATGGGCAGGCGGGCGATGATGGCCTTGAGATACTCATAGGCTTCCGGCTGGCCGAGATCGGCTAGGTCGCCAGCGAGAATGCAGAAATCGGCATCGGCATAGCGCTCGACCACGGCATTGATGGCTTCTTCGAGCCGGGCGCCGGTATCAAGCGTCATCGACAGCTCGCCCTTGGGCATCACATGCAGGTCGCTCATCACGACGAATTTGAGTGTCATCTTGGCCTCTCGGATTGTTTGACGCTCTCCTAAAGGCGCTGGATGAAGCGGTTGTGACGGTCGGTCAGGCGGCCTTGCGGCGGATCGCGTAGCGGTCGCGGGCTTCGGCAACGCGGTCGCCATTGCGGTGTGTCCAGTCGCTGATGGCGGCAAGCGGCGCCTGGAGTTCGCGACCCATTTCGGTCAGCTCATAATCGACGCGCGGCGGGATGATGGGGGTGACCGTGCGATGCACAATGCCGTCTTCCTCGAGTTCGCGCAGCGTCTGGGTCAGCATCTTCTGGGAGATGCCCTCGACCTGACGCTTGAGTTCGGAAAAGCGCATCGGTCCGCTCATCAGCGACATGATGATGTAGAGCGACCAGCGTCCGCTGATGCGGCCGAGGATTTCGATCATCGGCACGGCGACGTGGGAGCATTCGGCGAAGGTTTTGGGCTGTTTCGTCGGCGTGTACGGGGTTTCCATCTGGTGCCTCAGGTCAAGAAAAGTGCCGTCTTGCGGGTCGGCGGACAGTATCGAATATAGTGTCAGTTACGTTCTGTTACTAGATACCGAATCCATCCTCACTCCACAAAAGAGACTGCCTCCCATGAGCAAACCCCGCATCGGCATTATTATTTCCACCACCCGCGAAGGGCGTTTCGGCGAACGGGTGGCGCGCTGGGTGGCTGAACAGGCCGCCAGCCGCACTGATATCGAGACCGAGATTGTCGACCTGCGCGACTATCCGCTGCCGTTCTTTGACTATATCGCCTCGCCGCGCTTCGTGCCGATCGACACGCCTGAGGCCCGGAAGTGGTCCGGCAAGCTGGCCGAGCTGGACGGCTATGTGTTCGTGACGGCGGAGTACAACCACTCGGTATCGGGGGTGATCAAGAATGCGCTCGACTTTGTGTTCGCCGAGTCGGCACGCAAGCCCGCCGCCTTTGTCGGCTATGGCGCGGTGGGCGGGGCAAGGGCGGTCGAACATCTGCGGCAAATCGTGGTGGAACTGAGCATGGTGCCCCTGAACCGGGCCGTGCATATCAATATGGAGCCCTTCATGGGCCTGATCCGCGACGGCAAGGATTTTGCCGATTACCCCTATCTGGCGCCCACTGTGGTGACGATGCTGGACGAGCTGGCCTGGTATGCCCAGACGCTCAAGACCGGCCGCGAGCTGGAGGCCCAGAAGGCCGCCGCCTAGGGACGGGTGGCGTCAACGGTCCCGGCCGGGTGCTGCCGGCCAGGACCATTGGCTCAGGCGGCAGGCCAGATGATGTCGGCATTGCCGTCGATGAAATCGTCGAACAGGACCGTTGTGCGATCGGGCGTGCCGACGACGACGGCCATCTGGCCGGGGCCGCTGATGTGGCGCATCGGGGCCTTGGGGTGATCGACCGAGAAATCCACCGAATAGTGGCCGCCCGCCAGGGTGGTGAAGGGCAGGCCGCGCCACATGGCGGTCGAGGTCAGGTGCACATGGCCGGCAATGACCTGGCGGATATCGGGATGGGTCTTAAGGGCTTCGATAAAGGCATCGGGCTCCAGGATGCGGATGGTGTCGGAGTGGATGTGCAGCGCGTTGGCATTGTGGTGCAGCACGACGATGACAGGGCGGTCCATGGCTTCGGCGAGGCGGGCGCGCAGCCAGTCGAGCTGCACTTCTTCCAGCACGCCATCGACGCGGCCGGGCTCGGAGGAATCGAGCAGGATGATGCGATAGCCCTCGGCGTCGATAACCTTGTCGACATGGCCGGTCTCGGCGGCATGGTCGGCGCCAAAGACGTCGAGGAAAGTCGGGCGGTCATCGTGATTGCCCAGGGTGATATGCACCGGGATGGGCAGGCGGGCGATGATGGTCTTGAGCCGGCTATAGGCAGCGGCCTCGCCGTGATCGGCCAGGTCACCGGCCAGGATGCAGAAGGCAGCATCGGCATGGCGGGCGAGGACCGCGTCCACCGCCTGCTCAAGGCGCGCACTGGTGTCCAGCGTGATCGACGTCTGGCCCTCGGGCACCAGGTGCAGATCGCTCATGATGATGAATTTCAGCGTCATTTCAGCCTCTCAAAAATGTTCGAGGCGTCCTAGGGGATGCAGATGACCGTCGGGTGACGATTCGATGTCACCACATGGTTTGCCTGGCCCGTTCCGGCCAGGCCTCGTCGTAGCTTCGGCCACCGACCTGATCATGGGTCATGGCGGCGAGGATTTCGCCGGGCGTCGGCAGGGTGGCGGGATCGATGTGTCTGGCCGGATTCCACAGCTCGGAGCGAACGATGGCGCGGGCGCACTGGAAATAGAGTTCGTCGATTTCCATCACGATGACCGAGCGCGGCGCCTTGCCGTCGACGGCAAAGCTCTCGAGCAGCGCCGCGTCGACGCTGATGCGGGCCCGGCCATTGGCGCGGAAGGTGGTGCCCGAGCCGGGCAGCAGGAAGAGGAAGGCGCAGCGCGGGTCGGCCAGGATATTGCGCAACGAATCGATGCGGTTATTGCCGCGGCGATCGGGCATCATCAGCGTGGTGTCATCGTGCACGCGGACAAAGCCGGGCTGGTCGCCGCGCGGGGAGCAGTCAATGCCCTCCGGGCCGATGGTGGCGAGGGCGGCAAAGGGGCTGGCCTCGACGAGGCGACGATAGTGCGGGGTCATGGTGTGAGCCACCTTGACCATGGAGGCAGGGCCCGGCGCCGGCAGGTAGAGCGCTTCGAGCTGGGCAAGTGAGGTCAGATAAGTCATGGCAGTGAACTCTTGATCGTGGAGGCCGGGCCGATGCCCCGCGGCATCGGTTCCGCCCGAAGTGATGCAGCTTGCACTAGGTGGCTGGTGTAACTGACCCTATATTGCGAACGAATGACACGGCGACAAAAGGAGTAAGGCCATGGATGCCCATGCTTTCAAGGTAACCCGCAGCGATGCGGAATGGCGCGCCAAGCTGACGCCGGAACAGTATCAGGTGATGCGCCAGCACGGCACGGAACGGCCGGGTAGCTGCGCGCTGCTGCACGAGACGCGGCAGGGCACCTTTACCTGCGCGGGCTGCGACAGCCCGCTGTTTGAGGCGACCCTCAAGTTCGAAAGCGGCACCGGCTGGCCGAGTTTCAACGACCCGCTGCCCGGCTCGGTGGAAAATACCGAAGACCGCAGCCTGGGCATGGTGCGCACCGAATGCCATTGCGCCACCTGCGGCAGCCATCTGGGGCACGTCTTCCCCGACGGTCCGCCACCCACCGGCCTGCGCTATTGCATCAATGGCGTGGCGCTGAATTTCATCCCTGCCTAACCAGCCGATTTTCTGGCCCGCTTGGCCTGCAAATGCCCGTCTCCTGCGCTTCCGGTCCTCACGTACTCAAGTACGCTGCGGTCCGGTTCTCGGAAACGGGCATTTTCGCCTCATGCGAACCAGAAACTCGACCAGTTAGGTGCCTCCCTAACGAGAAGTCCCGGAGCGATCCGGGGCTTTTTTTGGGGCGCCCCACGGTCTATAAATGCACGCTATACAATCTAACATTTTGATGAATCTTGATTCATTTTTGTTGGATCTCTGATGCCATCCTGGTCTGTAGCCTTGTTAGTATTTGTCGTGACCATATGGTGTTTTATTTACATATGCCCCGTGCTCTATGGTGCGTTTAAGTCGGGGAAAATAGAGGGGCGGTCAGGCGTTATTATCAGGGCTCGGAACTCATTTTTGTTTTATCGTCTGGTATTTTTGTATTTGGCTAGTTTGCTTATTATGACTTTTGCCAGTGCGACCTTATTTTGGAAATCTTTCCTTTAGCATTTGACCCGCCGCTGAGCGCTGGCGGCACCCCTCTCCCGTCTCGCGCTGGGCGCGAGCCACCCTCTCCCGCAGGCGGGAGAGGGAAGAAAGGGCTCCACTCAGGTGCCGCGGGGCTTGGCGCGGGCGGTGGGACGGGCTTTGGCGGGGTCGTCGGGCCAGGGGTGGCGGGGATAGCGGCCCTTGAGGTCTTTGGCGACATCGGCCCAGGAGCCGGCCCAGAAGCCGGGCAGGTCGCGGGTGGTCTGGATCGGGCGATGGGCCGGCGAGAGCAGAATCAGCACAAGGCGGATGCGGCCCTGGGCGATGGTGGGGTGGCGGGTGAGGCCGAACAGTTCCTGGACGCGGATCTCGATGGCCGGGCCGCCTTCGGCGGCGTAGTCGATGGGCACGCCATTGCCGGTGGGGGCGGTGAAATGGCTGGGCAGCAGCGCCTCGATCTCCTGGCGGCGGGCAAAGGGCAGCAGCAGGTCGAGCGCGGTGCGCAGCTCTTCGCCGGTGATCTCGGAAAGTTTGGTGAGGCCATAGAGGGCGGGGGCGAGCCAGTCGGCGACGGTGGGTGCGAGGGCGTCGGCGCTGAGATCGGGCCAGTCGTCGCCCAGGGTGGCATGCAGGAAGCCGGCGCGGGCGCGCCAGGCGGCCTGGTCGCGGCTCCAGGGCAGGAGATCAATGCCGCGGCGGGCGGCGGCTTCGGCCAGCAGCAGGGCGGCGGCCTGGGCATCATCGACGGGCACGGGTTCGTCGGCCAGCTTGAGCGCGTCGAGTTGGCGGGTGCGGCGGGCGCGCACGCTGGCCGAAGCGGCATCAAAGCCCAAAGTGGTGGCGCTGTTGATGCGGTGGGCAAAGAGGGTTTCAAGATCGGCGCGATCGAGGGCCACGGCGGCGCGGATGCGGCCTGAGGCAGCGGCGCCGGTAATGTCGGTGACGACGAGGAACGCCTGGTTGGCGAGGGCGTCGGTGAGTTCGAGGCTGGCCTGGCGGCCATTGGCCAAGCGGAACTTGCCGCGCGGGCCGGCGGCCTGGGCGACACGGTCGGGAAAGGCGCGGGCGAGGTGATGGCCGGCGGGCAGATTGCCGCCGCGGCCGCCACCGGCCAGTTTGGCCCAGCGCTGGGCCAGCTGGCGCGCATCACTGGCGCGCTTGCCGGTGTCGCGGCGGAAACGGTCGAGGCGGTGGTTCAAATCCGTACCGTCGCCGCCAAGGCCGCGTTCGCCGATCAGCACGGCCAGTTCCGCGGCGGTAAGCGCGTCGTCCTCAGCTGCAGCGGCCACCACCATATGGGCAAGGCGCGGATGCAGCGGCAGGCGGGCCAGGGCCTTGCCGTCGGCGGTAAGGTGACCGCCGGCGTCGATCGCCTCCAGCCGCTGCAGCAAAGCCACGGCTTCGGCCCAAGCGGGGGCGGGCGGGGGATCGAGGAAGGGCAGGGCAGCAGGGTCGCTGACGCCCCAGCTCGCGAGATCAAGCACGAGATTGGCGAGGTCGGCGGCGAGGATTTCGGGCGTGTCGAAGGGGGCGAGCGCGGCGGTCTGGCCCTGGTTCCACAGGCGAATGCAGACGCCCGGGGCGGTGCGACCGGCGCGGCCGCGGCGCTGGTCGGCGCCGGCACGCGAGACGCGGGCGGTATCGAGCGTGGTGAGGCCGGTGCCGGGATCATAGACCGGAACGCGGCGGAAGCCGGAATCGACGACGATGCGGACGCCATCGATGGTCAGCGAGGTTTCGGCGATGGAGGTGGCGAGTACGATCTTGCGGCGGCCGGGCTCGGCGGGGCGGATGGCGCGATCCTGCTCGGCCGGCGTCAGCTGGCCATAAAGCGGGGCAATATCGGTATCGGCGGAGACGCGGGCGGCGAGGCGCTCGGCCACCCTTGTGATCTCGCCCTGGCCTGGCAGGAAGACCAGAGCCGAGCCTTCGTGCTCGCGCAAAGCGGCGAGAACGGCGGCGGTGACCTGATCGTCGAGGCGCTGCAGCGGATCGGGTTCGCGGTGCAGGGTTTCGACGGGAAAGGCGCGACCCAGGCTCTCGATGACGGGCGCGTCCCCCAGCAGGCGGGCGACGCGGGCGCCGTCAATGGTTGCCGACATGACCAGGACGCGCAGATCGGGGCGGAGGGCGGCGGCGTCGAGCGTCAAAGCGAGGCCGAGATCGCCATCGAGACTGCGTTCGTGGAATTCGTCGAACAAAACAGCGGCGATGCCGGTGAGTTCGGGATCGTCGAGCAGCAGGCGGGTATAGACGCCCTCGGTGACGATCTCGATGCGGGTGCGGGCGGAAACTTTTGTATCCATGCGGACGCGATAGCCCACGGTCTGGCCAACTTCCTCGCCGAGCAGGCGCGCCATCTGGCCGGCAGCGGCGCGGGCGGCGAGGCGGCGCGGCTCGAGCATGATGATGCGGCCATCCCCGCGCCAGGGCGCGTCGAGCAAAGCCAGCGGGACCCGCGTTGTCTTGCCGGCGCCGGGCGGGGCGACGAGCACGGCATAGGGGCCGGCCATGAGCGCGGCGTGCAGGGCCGGCAGGGCGTCATCAATTGGTAGTGGGGGCAGGGGTGCGGGCATTGCCGGTTCATGGCGGATCAGCGAGTGTAGGGCAAGAGAGACGTGGTTTGGGGCGCGCTGCATGCAGTTAATCGAGATCGGCAATGAGCACCTGAGCGTGACGGTATCCCCCTTGGGGTCAGAGATGCAGTCGATCGTCACCAGCGACGGCCAGAGCTGGCTGTGGGATGGCGATGCGGCCTTCTGGGCGGGGCGCTCGCCGGTGCTGTTTCCCATGGTGGGCAAGGCGCCGGACGACCATATCAGCATCGACGGCCAGCGCTTTCCGATGGGCCAGCACGGCTTTGCCCGGCGCAGCCAGTTCGAGCTCGCCGAGCAGGGGGCGGATTTCTGCCGGTTCGAGCTGAAATCGAGCCTGTCGAGCCGCACGGTCTATCCGTTTGATTTCACGCTGAGCCTTGAACACCGGCTGGTGGGAAGGGCGGTGCAGGTGACGGCGGAAGTGCATAATAGCGGCCACAGCCTGATGCCGTTCGGTATCGGCTTTCACCCGGCCTTTGTCTGGCCGCTGCCGGGCTGCGAGGGGCAGAGCCATAGCGTGGTGCTCGACAATGGCCATGCGCCGGCTTTGGTGCGGCTCTCGGGTGGGCTGGTGAAACCGGAAAAGCTGGCTTCGCCCTTTGTGGATGGCAGGCTGGTGCTGGACCATGAATTGTTCGCCAGCGACGCCATGCTGTTTCCCGACGGGGCGGGGGCGGGGCTGCGCTATGGCACGGCAGACAAGGCCATCCACTTCACCTGGGAAAACCTGCCCAATCTGGCGCTGTGGAGCAAGCCGGGCGCGCCCTTCATCTGCCTTGAGCCCTGGCATGGCACGGCGGCCGAAATGGGCGGCAGCGATGACTTGGCCGAGCGGCCCTATGGGGAGGTGCTGGGGCCGGGCTCGTCGGGGCTTTACCGGTTCAAGGCGGAGATGGTGGGGTAGCTATTCCGCCGCGCCGCGTTCCGCGATGATCGGGTCGGGGCCGTTGGGGTCGCCGGGGGCGGTTTCGGCATTGAGATCGGGGAAGGCGACGACGCGGTTGTTGCGGAAGTCGAGCCGGACCACGAGCAGGCCGCGTTCCTCGAACCAGGTCAGCAGGCGCCGGGCGCGGCTGGCCGAATGGGTGCCATAGAGGCGTGCCAGGGTCGCGTCGGAGGGGCAGGCGGCGCCGCTGAGGGCGGCCTGGGCCAGCACGAGGAAGACGCCCTGGACGTCGTCGGAGAGGGTCTGCGACAGGGTCAGAGCCTGCTGCCAGCCTTCGGACTGCACGGTTTCGCTGTCGGGAGCGACGCGGGCCACCGCCAGCAGGCGCTTGAAGGCGGGCAGAGCCGGCGGCTCGCCCGGCACGCGGCGGATGCGGCAGCGCACCAGGAAATCCTGATAGAGCACGGCCACGGTGCGGAAGCTGGCATCGGGATCGCCCAAGAGCTCGGCCATGATGGCCTCTATCTGGCTATCGTGCTCGGCCTGGTCGATTTCGGGGAAGAGCGATTGCGGCGGCGCCTCGACTTCGGGCGGGCGGGCGCGCGACAGCTGGGCCAGCAGCTCATTGGTCGAGGGCGGCGCCGGCGGGGGCGGGCGGCGCACAACCGGACGGGCGATTTCGTCGGCCGAGGCGGTAAAGATCAGGTCAGCCGCGTCGAGCGGGGCCTCGGGCAGCGGGGTCAGCTTGGGGCTGGAGGAGCGGGCCTGGGTCTCGACATCGCCAATGGTGACGGGCAGCGGGCGGCGCGAAATGGCGGGCCCCAGGGCAATGAAATGGCCGCGGGCGAGGTCACGGAACTGCTCGGCCGTGCGCTTTTCCATGCCCAGCAGATCGGCGGCGCGGGCCATGTCGATATCGAGAAAGGTGCGGCCCATCAGAAAGTTGGATGCCTCGGCGGCGACGTTCTTGGCCAGCTTGGCAAGGCGCTGGGTGGCGATGACGCCGGCCAGACCGCGCTTGCGGCCGCGACACATCAGGTTGGTCATGGCGCCGAGCGACAGCTTGCGCGCTTCGTCGGAGACTTCGCCGGCCACGGCGGGGGCAAAGAGCTGGGCCTCGTCGACGACGACGAGCACGGGATACCAGTAGTCGCGATCGGCATCGAACATGCCGCCCAGAAAGGCCGCAGCGGCGCGCATCTGCTGCTCGACATCGAGGCCTTCGAGGTTGAGCACGACCGAGACGCGGTGCTGGCGGACGCGGGCGGCGATACGGGTGAGCTCGGCTTCGGTGCGGGTGGCGTCGATGACCAGATGGCCGAATTTTTCCGACAGGGTGGTGAAATCACCCTCGGGATCGATGATGCATTGCTGCACCCAGGGGGCGGACTGTTCGAGCAGGCGCCGGAGCAGGTGCGACTTGCCGGAGCCGGAATTGCCCTGGACGAGGAGACGGGTGGCGAGCAATTCCTCGAGGTCGAGCGTGGCGGGCGCGGTGCCCGCGCTCATGCCCATGTCGATTGCTACCTTCATCTAGTCTCCAGAGGGATGGCTCGTCGGAGCGCCATCGCGGTCAATTGCGCCTGCTGGTTAGCACATCGCGCCGCCGATTCGGGCAGGGGCGCGGCGATCAAACCACAGCTTTGCGGGCTTGCGGCGCTTGCGCAGACGCGCCGTGGATGCTTAACCCAGCGCCAAAGGGGCGCGCGCAGCGGCGTGCGGCCAGCAGCGCAGGTCCGGTACAAGCATGATTCGTCTCGAGAGCATTGGCAAGCAGAACGGCAAGCAGATCGTCTTCATCGAGGCGTCGGCGGCGCTGCAGAAGGGCGAAAAAATCGGCCTGGTCGGTCCCAATGGCGCCGGCAAGACGACGCTGTTCCGCATGATCACCGGCGAAGAGCAGCCCGATGAGGGCCAGGTCTCGGTCGATAAGGGCATCCAGATCGGCTATTTCAGCCAGGATGTCGGCGACATGACGGGCCGCAGCGTGGTGGCCGAAACCATGAACGGGGCCGGGCCGGTCAGCGAGCTGATGGCCGAGATGGGGGAACTGGAAACCGCCATGGGCGATCCGGACCGGGCCGACGAGATGGACGCCATCATCGAGCGCTATGGCGAGGTGCAGGGGCGCTTCGAGGAGCTGGACGGCTATTCGCTCGACGGGCGGGCGCGCGAAGTGCTCGACGGGCTGGGCTTTAGCCAGGAAATGATGGATGGCGATGTCGGCGCGCTGTCGGGCGGCTGGAAGATGCGGGTGGCGCTGGCGCGGATCCTGCTGGCACGGCCCGATGCACTGCTGCTCGACGAGCCGAGCAACCATCTCGACCTCGAAAGCCTGATCTGGCTGGAAGCCTTCCTCAAGAACTACAGCGGCGCGCTCTTGATGACGAGCCATGACCGCGAGTTCATGAACCGCATCGTCAACAAGATCGTCGAGATCGATGGCGGCACGCTGACCACCTATGCCGGCGATTACGAATTCTACCAGCAGCAGCGGGCGATCGGGGAAAAGAACCAGCAGGCGCAGTTCGACCGGCAGCAGGCCATGCTGGCCAAGGAACTGGCTTTTATCGCGCGCTTCAAGGCGCGGGCCAGCCATGCCGCCCAGGTGCAGAGCCGGGTGAAAAAGCTCGACAAGATTGACAAGGTCGAGCCGCCCAAGCGCCGGCAGACCGTGGCCTTCGAGTTCCGCCAGGCGCCGCGTTCGGGCGACGACGTGGTGGTGATCAAGAATGTCGGCAAGGCCTATGGCAGCCGCACCATTTATGACGGGCTGGACTTTCATGTGCGGCGGCGCGAGCGCTGGTGCATCATGGGGGTCAATGGCGCGGGCAAATCGACGCTGCTCAAGCTGGTGGCGGGGGATTCCACGCCTGACAGCGGCACGGTCAATGTCGGGGCGAGCGTCAAAATGGGCTATTTCGCCCAGCACGCCATGGATGTGCTCGATGGCGACCGCACCGTGTTCCAGATGCTGGAAGACAGCTTTCCGCAGGCCGGGCAGGGACCGCTGCGGGCGCTGGCCGGGGCGTTCGGCTTCTCGGGCGACGAGATGGAAAAGAAGTGCCGGGTGCTGTCGGGCGGGGAAAAGGCGCGGCTGGTGATGGCGCTGATGCTGTTTGATCCACCGAACTTTCTGGTGCTCGACGAGCCGACCAACCATCTCGACATCGCGACCAAGGAAATGCTGATTCAGGCGCTGAGCCAATTCGAGGGCACGATGCTGTTTGTCAGCCATGACCGGCATTTCCTCGCCGCCCTGAGCAACCGGGTGCTGGAGCTGACGCCGGAAGGCGTGCATGTCTATGGCGGCGGCTATACCGAATATGTGCAGAGCACGGGCCAGGAGGCGCCGGGGCTAAGAAGCTAGGACTGGTCTCGGCGTTTCTGCCGAGAGGCTGAACCCCTCACCCCGGCCCTCTCCCCTCGGGGAGCGGGGGCGCAGGAGCCAGGGCAGCACGGGCGGGCTCGGCCCCGCATGGCCTTCCTGCTCTAATTGCTTCGCTGGGGCGATTTGCCCCTACCGGGTCGTCCGGAAATCTTGTATGGAAGATGTAACCGGCCGGTTCGGCCTTCTTCCAGCAGCAAGATTACAAGCAGCAGATGACCAAGAAATTCGCCATTGTCGGCACGGGCGGCCGGCACCAGATGTTCCGCGACGCCGTTGCCATTACCCATGCCGAAAGTGCCGAACTGGTCGCCCTGTGCGACGTCAACCAGAGCCGGCTGGCGCTGTCGGCCGACAAGGTGCCCGACAAGACCGGCAATGGCATTGCCACCTATCTGGCTGAAGATTTCGACAAGATGCTCAGCGAGCAGGACCCCGACACGGTGATCGTGACGGTGCCGGATTATCTGCATGACGAATATATCGTGCGGGCGCTCGAGGCAGGTCGCAATGTGATGACCGAAAAGCCGATGACCATCGATGTGGCCCGGCTCAAGCGCATCCTGGACGCGCAGAAGGCGAGCGGCAAGAAGGTCACCGTGACCTTCAACTATCGCTATTCGCCGGCGCGTACCCAGCTCAAGGACATCCTGCTCAGCGGGGTGATCGGTGAGATCACGGCGGTCGACTTCCGCTGGTATCTCGACCGCGTGCATGGCGCCGACTATTTCCGCCGCTGGCACCGCTACAAGGACAAGTCGGGCGGGCTGCTGGTGCACAAGTCCACGCATCACTTCGACCTGTTGAACTGGTGGGTCGCCTCGACGCCCAAAAGCGTGACGGCGATCGGCAAGCGCGATTTCTACACGCCGGAAATGGCGGTCAAGCTGGGCCTGGAAGACCATGGGCCGCGCTGCCATACCTGTCCGGTGGCGGAGAAGTGCGAATTCCGCATGGACCTGGAAGCCGACGAGGCGCTCAAGGCGCTCTATCTCGATGCCGAGGAAGATGACGGCTACTGGCGCGACAAATGCGTGTTTGCCGATGACATCACCATCGAGGACACCATGCAGGTGCAGGCGCAATATGCCTCGGGCGCCTCGCTGAACTATACGCTGGTGGCCTATTCCCCCTGGGAAGGGCTCGAGGTCAAATTCCACGGCACCAAGGGCGAGCTGACGCACAAGCATATCGAAGTGCATGGCGTGTTTGCCGGCGGCCATCGCGAGCGCGACGAAACCGAGGCCATGTTCACCGAACTGCATGTGGCGGGCGGCTTGCCGCAGAAGCTCGACGTGTGGACCGGCAAGGGCAGCCATGGCGGCGCCGACCCGATCATGCTGGGCTATCTGTTCGATCCGGACAATATGGAAGCGGACAAATATGGCCGGGCTTCCGACCAGGTGGCCGGCGCCTGGTCGATCCTGACCGGGATCGCGGCCAATCAATCGATCGCCCGCAATGGCGAGCGCATTTTCGTCGACGAGATGCTGGCAGAAGCCGGCATCGTGCTGTAACCGCCGCTCTGGGGGCAAAAGCCCCCAGAAAGCTGTGGAAGGCACCATATCCGGGGGAGCATTCCCCGGATATTCCGGCACATGGTCGGGAGGGGTAACAATTATGGTGTCTGCCAAGGTGCTTGACGTGACCGAGGAGACCATGGCGATGCGCGTGGTCGGCGCTTTGCGGGACGATATCGTCACCATGGCGCTCAAGCCGGGCGATGTGATCTCGGAAAGCGACATTGCCGGCCGCTATGGCGTGTCGCGCCAGCCGGTGCGCGAGGCCTTCATCCGCCTGGCGCAGCAGGGCCTGCTGCTGATCCGGCCCAAGCGCGCAACCGTCGTCAAGAAGATCTCGCCCGAAGGGGTGCGGCAGAGCCGGTTCATCCGCGAATCCATCGAGGTGGAAATCATCCGGCGGCTGGCGGCCAATCCGGGCGACGCCGCCGACGTGCTCAAGACACTGATCATCGACCAGGACATGGCCTCGGCGGCCAATGACAGCCGGCGCTTCCACACGCTGGACGAGCTGTTTCACCGCACGCTGGCCCGGCTGGCGGGCGTGGAATATGCGTGGCAGCTGATCGACGATCACAAGATGCAGCTCGACCGGGTGCGCTACCTGACGCTGGGGACATCCTCGTCGCGCGTGGCCATCGACGAGCATGTGGTGATCGCCCGGGCCGTGGCCGAGGGCGATGTCGCCGGGGCCGAGGCGGCGATGCGGGCGCATCTGGCGCGGGCCGAAATCCTGCTCGGCCAGACCATCAGCGAGCATCCCGATTATTTCGAATAGAGCGCTGCCCGCCGGCTGACTTGTGTGGCCGGTGGATCGCATGGCGCTCCAGACCATTATCCAACAAGCGGCGGGACGAACCCGCCCGCGTGCCCGCCCCTCGGGTCGGCTGCGCCAGCAAGCAAGGACAGCACAATGAAAACACGGCGATTGGGCAAGACGGGTTACGCGGTCTCCGAGATCGGGCTGGGCTGCTGGCAGCTGGGCGGGGATTTCGGTCCGGTGGGCGACGAGACGGCCACGGCCATTCTCGACGCGGCCAATGCGGCCGGCATCAGCTTCTGGGACACGGCGGACGTCTATGGCGGTGGCCTGAGCGAAAGCCGCATCGGCAGCCATGCCAAGGGACCGGGCGTGCATGTGGCGACCAAATTGGGGCGCGGCGGCGGGCTGTTTCCGGACAATTATTCCAAGGACGGCGTGCGCAAAAGCCTCGAGGGTTCGGCCGAACGGCTGGGTGTAACGTCGCTCGATCTGGCTCAGCTGCATTGCGTGCCCCCGGCGGTGCTGCAGGCAGGCGATATCTTCGCGTGGATGGATGACTTTCAGGCCGAGGGTCTGGTCAAGCACTGGGGCGCCAGCGTCGAGACCATCGAGGAGGGCATGCTCTGCCTCGAGCAGCCCGGCCTTGCCACGCTGCAGATCATCTTCAACCTGTTACGCCAGGACGCAGCCCAGGAATTGCTACCCAAGGCGGCGGAAAAGGATGTGGGCATCATCGTGCGGCTGCCGCTGGCCAGCGGCTTGCTCAGCGGCAAATATGACAAGGACACCGTGTTCGACGTCACCGATCACCGCAACTACAATGCGGATGGCAAGGCCTTCTCGGTGGGCGAGACCTTTGCCGGCATCGAGTTTTCCCGCGGTGTGGAACTGGTGACCGAGCTCAAGGGCCTGGCGCCCAGCGGCATGGCGATGAGCCAGTTCGCGCTGCGCTGGATCCTTGACCATCCGCAGGTGAGCACCATCATTGCCGGGGTCAGCAAGCCCGAGCAGATCGCCGACAATGTTGCGGCGAGCGAACAGAGGAACCTGTTCCCTGCGCTGATGGGACAGCTGGGGACCTGGTACGAGAAGAACGTCAAGCCGGAGATTCGCGGCGGGGTCTAGGGCAGGCGAGCTTTACGGCCGGCCTGAAGCATAGCGGTCCATCGCAAGAGCGTGACGCCCCCTAGCGCTTCGGGCCCCGCGTCCTTACGTTGGGACAACAAGAAAAACCTGCCGAGTACCCCATGAGCTACCATGAAGCCTTCGACCTGATCCGCGACGAGCACATTGCGGAGGCCAATTCGCAGGCGCAGCTGTTCCGCCACAAAAAGACCGGGGCCGAGGTGCTCAGCCTCGTCAATGACGACGAGAACAAGGTGTTCGGCATCACCTTCAAGACGCCGCCGACGGACTCGACGGGCATTGCGCATATCCTGGAACATTCGGTGCTGTGCGGCAGCCGCAAATATCCGGTCAAGAAGCCGTTCGTCGAGTTGATCAAGGGGAGTCTCAACACCTTCCTCAATGCCATGACCTTTCCGGACAAGACGGCCTATCCGGTGGCCAGCCAGAACCTGAAAGACTTCTACAACCTCGTCGATGTCTATCTGGACGCGGTGTTCTTTCCGCTGCTGACCGAGGAGACTTTCCTGCAGGAAGGCTGGCATTACGAGCTCGAAGACACGGCGGCGCCGCTGGTCTACAAGGGCGTGGTGTTCAACGAGATGAAGGGCGTGTTTTCGTCGCCCGACGCGGTGATGCGCGATATCGCGCAGCGCTCGCTTTATCCAGATGTCACCTATGGCAAGAGCTCGGGTGGCGATCCCAAGGCGATCCCGGACCTGACCTACAAGCAGTTCCGCGACTTTCACGCCAAGTTCTATCATCCCTCCAATACGCGGGCCTTCTTTTCGGGCGATGACGATGCCGGCGAACGGCTGGCGATCCTTGACGCCTATTTCAACCAGTTCGAGCGGGCGCCGGTCGATGCCGAGGTCAAGCTGCAGCCGCGCTTCAATGCGCCGCGCCAGATCGAAGCCACCTATGCCGGCCCTATCGAGCCGGGCAAGGCGCGCCATGGCATGGTTTCGCTCAACTGGATGATCGATCCGCCGGCGGACCGCACCGAGGCGCTCAGCCATGGCATGCTGAGCTATCTGCTGGCCGGCAATCCCGCTGCGCCGTTGCGCAAGGCGCTGACGGAAAGCGGCCTGGGCGAGGGCATGACCGGGGGCGGCATTGGCAGCGGGCTGCGCCAGCCGATGGCCAGCTTCGGCATGAAGGGACTCGATCCGGCGGATGCGCCCAAGGTAGAGGCGCTGATCCTCTCCACGCTCGACGAGATCGCCAAAACCGGCTTTGCGCCCGAGCAGTTGGCCGCAGCGGCCAACACGTTCGAGTTCTCGCTGCGCGAGAACAATACCGGCTCCTATCCGCGCGGCATGGTCTATATGTTCAATGCGCTGGGCAGCTGGCTGCATGAGGGCGACCCGCTGGCGCCACTGGCCTTCGAGACGGCACTGACCGCGCTCAAGGAGAAGGCGGGGCAGGGCCATTTCGCCCAGGAAATCCACCGGCTGTTTCTCGACAATATGCACCGCACCACAGTGACCCTGCGGGCCGACCCCGAGCAGGGGGCGCGCGAGGCGGCCAAGGAAGCCGAAATCCTGGCCGATGTGCGCCAGGGCTTTGATGCCGACGCGCTGAGCGCGACCGTGGCCGAGACCGATCGCCTCAAGGCACTGCAGGAAGAGGTCGACGATCCGGCGCTGCTGGCCAAAATCCCCACGCTGACTCTGGCCGACCTGCCGCGCGAGAGCCGCACGGTGCCCATCGAGATCGGCACGCTGGCCGATGCCAGGCTGTTCTACCATGACCTGCCGACGCTGGGGATTGTGTACCTCGATCTGGGCTTTGATCTGCATGTGCTGGACAAGGAACTGCTGCCCTATCTGCCGCTGTTCGGCCGGGCGCTGCTACAGACCGGGACGAGCAAGGAAGATTTTGTGTCGCTGACGCAGCGCATTGGTCGCGCCACTGGCGGGGTAGCCCAGCATCGTGGCCTCTCCTCGCGCCAGGGCGATGCCGGCACGGCGGCCTGGTTCTTCCTGTCGGGAAAGGCGGTGCCGGACAATATCACCGAAATGCTGGCCATCATGGGCGACGTGCTGCTCGATGCGCGGCTCGATAACCGCGAGCGGTTCAGGCAGATGGCGCTGGAGGAAAAGGCGGGCTTTGAGGCGCGCATGATCCCGGCGGGCAATTCCATCGTCGATACACGGCTCAAATCGAGCCTGACCGAGGCCAGCTGGATTGCCGAACAGCTGGGCGGGGTCAGTTATCTGCAGTTCCTGCGCGGGCTGGTGAGCCGGATCGACAGCGACTGGGACAGTGTCGAGGCGGTGCTGACGCGCATTCGCGACACGCTGTTCAACCGCGGCCGCATGGTGGTCAATGTCACGGCTGACGGGGCGCTATGGAGCCGGGCCAAAAGCGAGATCGAGGGCTTCCTCACGACAATGCCGGATGCCCGTCCGTCGCTGGTCGACTGGGGCGTGCAGTTTGCGCCGAAGTCGGAAGGCCTGATCATTCCGGCCCAGGTCAATTATGTGGGCAAGGGCGCCAATCTCAAGACGCTGGGCTTTACACTGACCGGCGCCTCCAGCGTGGTACTGAAGTTCCTCAACACCACCTATCTCTGGGACAAGATCCGCGTGCAGGGCGGGGCCTATGGTGGCTCCAGCCGGTTCGACCTGACGAGCGGCAATTTCAGCTTCCTCTCCTATCGCGATCCCAACCTGCTCAAGACGCTGGATGCTTATGACGGGGCGGCCAAGGCCCTCCACGTCGCCATCGGGGACAATGACCTGACACGCTCGATCATCGGGGTGATCGGGGATGTCGATGGCTATGAATTTCCCGACGCCAAGGGCTATTCCTCAATGTGGCGGCAGCTGACCGGCACGACGGACGCGATTCGGCAGCAGCGGCGTGACGAGATCCTGGGAACGACGCCAGCCGATTTCAAGGCCATGGCCGAGGCCGTGGATGCGGTGGCGCGGCAGGGCCATGTGGTGGTGCTGGGCGGCGAGGCCGCGATCAGCAAGGCCAATGAACAGCGGCCGGGTCTGCTGGATGTGACCAAGGTGATGTGAGGAGAGCAGACCTCGTCCTGAGCTTGTTGAAGGACGAGGCCATGGCACCATCCCGCCACGCCTTGTGTTCGAGAGGCTCATCATGAGGGCTCCTGACACCTGCTGGCGCTGCGCGATAGCATTGTGCGGTGAACCACTGCCAGTGGGTGGACGTTAGGAGTGTCATGGCCAGTCCGATCCTCGACCGACACCTGCATATCAAGGCAATTGACGCCTATATCGACCCCGGCGTGCCGCGCGAGCGGGCGATCGTGACCCATGGCCATGCGGACCATGCCCGATCGGGGCATGGCAGCGTGCTGGCGACGCCCGACACCATTGCCATCATGCAGACGCGCTATGGCGCGGACTGCGCGCGGCGTTTCGAGCCGCTCGATTTCGGCGTGCCGCTGCAGATCGATGACGTGACCATCACGCTGTTTCCGGCCGGTCATATCCTGGGTTCGGCGCAGGTGCTGGTGGAGCAGGCCGGGCAGCGCGTGGTGGTGACGGGCGACTACAAGCGCCTGGCCGACCGCACGGCGCAGCAATATGAACTGGTCAAATGCGACTTGCTGGTCACCGAGGCGACGTTCGGGCTGCCGGTGTTCCAGCACCCGCATCCGCAGCTGGAGATTGCCCGGCTGTTCAAATCGGTGGCGGACAATCCAGAGCGCAGCCATCTGGTGGGCTGCTACGCCCTGGGCAAGGCGCAGCGGGTGATCGCGCTGCTGCGCGACGCCGGCTGGGACCAGCCGATCTATCTGCATGGCGCCATGCTCAAGCTGTGCGCGCTCTATGAAGAACTCGGCGTGGCGCTGGGGGATCTGCGGCCGGCGCTGGACCTGCCCAAGGCGGTTTTTGCCGGGCAGATCGTCATCGCGCCGCCCTCGGCGATCCGCGACCGCTGGAGTCGGCGCTTTCCCGATCCGGTGGTTTGCCAGGCCTCGGGCTGGATGAGCGTCAAGCAGCGGGCACGACAGGCGCTGGTGGAGCTGCCGCTGGTGATTTCGGACCATTGCGACTGGAGCGAATTGCAGCAGACGGTGCGCGAGACCGAGGCGGACACCGTGTGGGTGACGCATGGGCGCGAGGATGCGCTGGTCTATTGGTGCCAGCAGCAGGGCTTGCAGGCCGAGCCGCTGCACCTGCAGGGCTTTGAGGATGATGGCGGGGAGGACGCGGCATGAAGCGGTTTGCGCAATTGCTGGAACTCTTGGCGCTGACGACCTCGCGCACGCGCAAGCTGGCGGCGCTGACGCAGTATTTTCGTGAAACCCCGGACCCCGATCGCGGCTATGCGCTGGCGGTGCTGACCGGGGCGCTCAGTTTCCGCAATGTGAAGCCGGCTTTGCTCAAGCAGACGGTGCTGGCTGAGGTCGACGAGACGCTGTTTGCCATGAGCTATGACTATGTAGGGGACCTGGGCGAGACCATCGCGCTGATCTGGCCGCATCACGGCGGGACCGGCGAGCTGCCCTCGCTGACCGAATTGATCGGGCTGTTCAACACCACGTCCAAGAGCGCGCTGCCAAAGCTGATCGGTGGGCTGCTGACGCAGGCGGAAATTAACGAGCGCTGGGCGCTGGTGAAGCTGGCGACCGGCGGGTTGCGCATCGGCGTCTCGGCGCGACTGGCCAAGACGACGCTGGCGGAGATGAGCGGGATCGAGCTGCAGGCGATCGAGGAAGTCTGGCATGGGCTCAAGCTGCCCTATACCGATCTCTTCGCCTGGTTGGAGGGGAGAGCCGGTCGCCCCGATATCGACCAGTCAGCGCGGTTTCATCCGCTGATGCTGAGCAACCCGATCGACGAGGCCAAGGATTTTTCGAACTTTGCGCCGGCGGACTATGTCGCCGAGTGGAAATGGGACGGCATCAGGGTGCAGTTGGTGGTGGGTGGCGGCAGTGTGTCGCTGTTCTCGCGCACGGGCGACGATATTGCGCCGGCCTTTCCCGATATCGTGGAAAACGTAACGGGGCGGGCGGTGCTGGACGGGGAATTGCTGGTGGGCCGG
Organism: Devosia beringensis; assembly: GCF_014926585.1. Taxonomy (NCBI): domain Bacteria; kingdom Pseudomonadati; phylum Pseudomonadota; class Alphaproteobacteria; order Hyphomicrobiales; family Devosiaceae; genus Devosia; species Devosia beringensis. The sequence continues at coordinate 2,306,364 of NZ_CP045422.1, forward strand.
GATTTCGCCCCCGGCTCGTTCAACGACCTGCAGCAGCGGCTCAACAAGAAGGTGGCATCAGCCAAGCACCTCAAGGAAAGCCCGGCCTTCATCCGGGTCTATGACATATTGTTCGATGGCGATGATGACCTGCGGACCCTGCCCTGGCTGGAGCGGCGGGCGCGGCTCGAGGCCTGGTTTGCCGCCAATCCACAGAGCCGGCTGGACCTGTCCGGTGTCCTGCCCTTCAGCGACTGGGGCGACCTCGGCCGGCAGCGGCGGGAGGGCGCCGACATGCATGGCCATGAAGGGGTGATGATCAAGCTCAAAAGCGCGCCCTATGTCCCGGGGCGCCCCAAGGGCTATTGGTACAAGTGGAAGCGCGATCCGAACCTGGTGGACGCGGTGCTGATGTATGCCCAGCGCGGGCATGGCAAGCGCAGCAGCTTTTACTCGGACTATACATTCGGAGTGTGGAAGGGCAATGAGATCGTGCCGATCGGCAAGGCCTATTTCGGCTTTACCGACGAGGAACTCAAGCTGCTCGACAAGTGGATCAGGGGCCATACGCTGGGCACGTTCGGGCCGGTGCGCGAGGTCAAAAAGGAGCTGGTATTCGAGGTCGCCTTCGACAGCGCCCAGGAGAGTACGCGGCACAAATCGGGCGTGGCTTTGCGGTTTCCGCGCATCAACCGGATAAGGTGGGACAAGCCGGCGGCCGAAGCGGCGACGCTGGCGGATATGGCCGTGTTTGTCGGGGCGACTTAGTCTGGACGTGTGCTTGAGACCTCATGGTGAGCCTGTCGAACCACGAGGTCGGGCGGTTGGGTCGTGCCACGACCTCATCCTTCGACGGGCTCAGGATGAGGTCTACTGAAGCGCCTCAGGATGGATCCCGGCCTTCGCCGGGATGACATGGTGGATTTTAGGAGTTCGGTGAGATGTCTTCACGATCGATCAATGAAAAGCTGGTGGCGCTGACCCGGCAGATGGCCGACGCAGCCGAGGCGATGGATTTCGAGAAGGCGACCGCGCTGCGCAACGAAATTGCTCGGATCAAGGGCGAGGCGCCATTGCAGGAGGGCGACCCGGACACCGTCACCGTTGGCCAGCCGCCGCCGGGAGCGATGGGGCTGGGCACGCAGGTGCCGGTGCGGCAGCCGCCCAAGGGCTGGGTGAAGCCGAAAAAGCCCGATTTCATGACCAAGAATGTCAAGCCGCGGGCCGGGCGCTAACCTGCCTTGACCAGCGGTTCGTCCGCCAGTTTGCGGATTTCGCGCAGTTCGTTGATGGTGGTTTCGAGGTCGTCGCGCTGGCGTTCCAGCGAGGCGAGGCGTTCGTCGACCTTGGCAGTGAGCAGGTTGACCTGCTGGCTGCGGTCGGCGTCGTAGAGGCTGAGATAGTCCGAGATATCCCGCAGCGAAAAGCCCAGGCGCTTGCCGCGCAGGATCAGGATCAGCCGGGCGCGGTCGCGGCGGCGGAAGATGCGGGTGGCGCCAACCCGCTCGGGGGCGAGCAGGCCCTTGGCTTCGTAGAAGCGGATGGCGCGGGTGGAGATGCCGAATTCCTTGGCGAGGTCGGCAATGGCAAAGAGGTCGCGGTTCTCGGCTTCGGGTCGGTTCATGGCGCGGTTTCCGGCGGCGTGCCTTTGGCGGCGTGTGCCGCGGTATATTCGGCGCGCAGTTCCTTCTTGCTCAGCTTGCCGATCAGGGTCTTGGGCAGGGCGTCCTTGAAGATGATCTCACGCGGCATTTCGATCTTGTTGAGACGCTCGGTGAGATAGGCCTTGAGTTCGGTCTGGCTGGCGGTGTGCCCGGCGCGCAGCTTGACGAAGGCGACCGGGGCCTCGCCGCGATACTCGTCGGGCACGCCGATGACATTGGTCTCCTCGACGGCGCCATGGGTCATCAGCGCCTCCTCGATGGTGCGCGGATAGACATTGAAGCCCGAGCAGATGATGAGGTCCTTGATGCGGTCAACGAGGAAGACATAGCCGTCCTCATCCATATGGCCGACATCGCCGGTGCGCAGCCAGCCATGCATGAAGGCGTCTCGCGTGGCGTCAGGGTCGTTGTAATAGCCGGCCATGACCTGGGCGCCCTTGACCTGGAGTTCGCCATCCTCGCCGATGCCAACGGGCTCGCCGGTCTCGAGATTGACGAAGCGGATATCGGTGCCGGGCAGCGGCAGGCCGATGGACATGGGCTTGCCGGGCTTGCGCAAGGCGGCGCAGCAGACCACCGGGGAGGCTTCGGTCAGGCCATAGCCCTCGGCGAGGACGGCGGCGGACTTTTCGGCGACGGCCTTGCGGACCTCGTTGGGCAAAGCGGCGCCGCCGGAAATGGCAACCTCAAGGCTCGCCAGCTGTTCGCGCGTGGCGCTGTCGGCGCGGGCGATGGCGCTGAGCAATGTGGGCACGGCGGGCAGCACATTGGCGCGGGTGCGGGTGAACAGGTTGAGCAGGGACCTGAGCTCGAACCGCGGCAGCATGATCACCGGAGTGCCATTGCAGAGCGGCACGTTCATGCAGACCGTCATGGCGAAGATGTGGAAGAAGGGCAGTACGGCCACCACCTTGGAGGGCGGATAGAACAGACCATCGCCCCATTTGTCGATCTGGCTCATATTGGCGGCGATATTGGCATGGGTGAGCAGGGCGCCCTTGGGAATGCCGGTGGTGCCGCCGGTATATTGCTGCACGGCAATGTCGGCCTTGGCGTCGATGACGACAGGGGTGGGCGGCTCGCCCCGCCGCACCATGTCCTCGAAGTGGCTGATACGGTCGGCAATGGGGGAGGATTTGAGGCGGGCCAGATCCTTGCGCTTGACCACCGTGTACAGCAGCTTCTTGACCAGCGGCAGGGCGTCGGGGAAGTGGCAGACCACCAGCGACTGGACGTGGCCGGCTTCGACCAGCTTTTCGGCCTTTTCGAAAATCTGCTGCAGGTCGAGCGTGACCATCACGTCAGCGCCGGCATTGGCGGTGATGTGGCTGAGCTCGTGCACGGTATAGAGCGGGTTGCAGTTGACCACGGTGCCACCAGCGCGCAGCACAGCGTAATAGGCGATGGGGTAGAAGGGCGTATTGGGCAGCATCAGGGCAACGCGGCTGCCCTTGGTGACGCCGAACTGGCGCTGCAGGGCGCCGGCAAAGGCGATGATCTTGCTGGCCAGATCGCCAAAACTGGTGGTGCCGCCGAGAAAATCGAGCGCCACGGCAGCGGGGTTTCGGGCGCAGGCAGCCAGCACCTGCTCATGCACCGGACGGATGTCGAGCTCGACATCCCAGGCAATGCCGTCGGGATAGCTGGCGATCCAGGGGCGCGGATGGGCGTCGGACTTCTTGGCTGCCATGTTTCCTCCGGGTGCCGATGTTCGGCATGGGCTTGCTGCCCTTGATGGAGGAATATTCCATGGGTTTACGTTAGCGTCAAATGGGTGCCGAGGTTTTTCATCGTGATGCGGCTCGTCCGGCAGGCGCCCGGCCATCGGACTAACGACCTATGCGGCTGCTAGTTGACGTATACGTCAACCTTGCTAAACTGATCTCAACAAGAAGGCCCGGGCGCGCTATGATCCCGACGCGGCAGGCCCAATGACCAAGCCGGACGATTCGGCGACCGGTCTGACGTTTCGGGAGTGAGTTGCTCGGCGAACCCGCACGAGCAGCGCCTTGGAGGGCGTGCCGTGATCTTTGTGCTTATCGTGATCAGCCTTGTGGTCTTTGCCGCCCTGGCGCTGCGGGAAAGCCCGCTGTGGCAGTGGGGCGTCGCGACGCTTCTGATCGGCCTGCTGTCGGGCATCGACCTGACAGAAGCCGGAATGCGCTATGGTTTGGGCGCGGGCAGCTGGGTGCTGCTGCTCATCGGTGCCATCATGCTGGCGCTCAGTGTGGTCGCCATCCGCAAGCCGCTGCTGATCACCCCGATCTATGGCGCGGTCAAATCGATCCTGCCGCGCGTCAGCCGCACCGAGCAGGAAGCGCTGGATGCCGGCACCGTCGGCTGGGATGCCGAGCTGTTTTCCGGGCGCCCCGACTGGAGCAAGCTGACGGCCATTCGCCCGCTGACGCTGAGCGCCGAGGAACAGGCCTTTCTCGATGGCCCGACCAACCAGGTCTGCGCCATGATCGATGACTGGGACACGCGCAACAACCGCGCCGATCTCAGCCCCGAAGTCTGGCAGTTCCTCAAGGATCACGGCTTTTTGGGCATGCTGATCGGCAAGGAGCATGGCGGGCTCGGCTTTGGTGCGCAGGCGCAGTCCATGGTGGTGTCCAAGATCTCCAGCCGCTCGGTGGCGGCCGGCATTACCGTGATGGTGCCCAATTCGCTCGGACCGGGCGAACTGCTGGAAAAATACGGCACACATGAACAGAAGGAAAAGTATCTCGGCCGGCTGGCCAAGGGCCTTGAAGTGCCCTGCTTTGCCCTGACCGGGGTGCATTCGGGTTCCGATGCCGGCGGCATGCGCGATATCGGCGTCGTCACCAAGGGCAGCTATCAGGGCAAGGACGTGCTCGGGGTCAAGCTGAGCTGGGACAAGCGCTATATCACGCTGGCGCCGATCGCCACGCTGGTGGGTCTGGCCTTCATCCTCAAGGACCCGGAAAACCTCCTGGGCAAGGGCAGCGATATCGGCATTACGCTGGCTTTGGTGCCGCATGATCATCCCGGGGTGGAAATCGGGCGCCGGCATTTCCCGGCACGACAGGCTTTCATGAACGGGCCGACGCGCGGCACCGATGTGTTCATTCCGATGGAATTCCTGATCGGGGGCACCGACTATGTCGGGCAGGGCTGGCGCATGCTGATGGAGTGCCTGTCGACCGGGCGCGCCATTTCGCTGCCGGCCATCGGCACGACCTCGATCAAGCAGGCGCTGCGGGTCACCTCAGCCTATGCAAGGGTGCGCCGGCAGTTCGGCATTCCGGTGGGGCTGATGGAGGGCGTGGCCGAGCCGCTCGGCGAGATGGTCAAGCGCGCCTATACCTATGAGGCCTCACGCCGGCTGACCGCCTCGATGGTGGATGAGGGTCAGCGCCCGGCGGTGATCTCCGCTCTGCTGAAGTATCGCACCACCGAAGCGATGCGCGACAGCGTCGATGACAGCTTCGACATCCATGGCGGCCGCGCCATCCAGGACGGGCCGACCAATTATCTGTTCGGCGGCTATATGGCGACGCCGGTGGCGATCACGGTGGAAGGCGCCAATATCCTGACGCGCACGCTGATGACCTTTGCCCAGGGCGTGCTGCGGGCGCATCCCTTCCTCTACAAGGAAATCGCCGCGGCGCAGAACAAGGACAAGAAGGCGGGCATCGACCAGTTCGACCTGGCCTTTGCCGGCCACACGAAATTCATGCTGCGCAATATCGTCGCCAGCTTTCTGCACGGGGTCAGCAATGGCGCCTTTGCCAGTACGCCGGTGGAAAACGAGATGGCGGGCTGGTACCGCAAGCTGCACCGCTATGCGCAGGCCTTCGCGCTGACGGCGGACTGGACCACGGTGCTGCTGGGCGGACAGCTCAAGCGCAAGCAGAAGCTGAGCGGCCGCATGGCCGATATCCTGGGCGATCTCTACCTGATGTCGGCGACGCTGCGACGCTTCGAGGACGAGGGGCGGATTGCCGCGGACCGGCCGCTGGTCGAGGCGATCATGGCCGACCGGATCGCGGCGATGGAGCAGAGCTTTGGCGCCGTCTTCGCCAATTTCCCCAATGGCCTGGCGGCCAATGCGATGCGGGTGCTGTGCTTCCCGCTGGGGCGGCATGCGCGGCCGGCCAGCGACCGGGTGAACTATCGCCTGGTGCGCGACGTGCTGCAGCCGGGCGCCTTCCGCGACCGGCTGACCACGGGGCTCTATGTCTCGATGGACCCCAGCGACGTGACCGGGGTGCTCGAGGACGCGCTGATCAAGGTGACTGAGGCCGAAGAGATCGAGGGCCGGTTCATCAAGGCTTCGCGCAAGGGCGTGATCGAGCGGCGGCTGGATCGCGACGCCATCGATGATGCGGTGGCGGCGGGCGTGCTGACCGGCAATGAGGCCGGGATCATGCGGGCGGCCGACGAGGCCACCGACCGGGTGGTCAAGGTCGACGACTTTGCCGCCGACGAGCTGGCGCCGGAAAAGCACAAGGCGGCGGCGGAATAACGTGCCCCTCGGGTCGAGCCCGAGGGCCGGTTTGAAATGTTGCAGGCTCAGCCTGCGTCTCCCTCCCCCTCGTGGGGAGGGATCAAAGGTGGGGGCTTGGCGGGCCTTGAGCGCGTGACGCCCCCACCCCTAACCCTCCCCACAAGGGGGAGGGAGCTCGCCCGGTGGATGGGCGAGACTGGCGCAATGCCCGGAATTCGAGGAGACATAATGATCCAGCCGCAGATGCCGCAGACGACGAACTGGCACTTCAGCCTTGACGTTGAAAAGCTGGGTTGGCTGACCATCGACACGCCCGGTTCGCCGGTCAATACGCTTAGCCGGTTGGCGATCGAGGAGCTCGAGGCGCTGGTCGGGCGGTTCGAGGAACTGGCACAGAGCGGCGAGCTGGTGGGCGTGATCCTGCTCAGCGGCAAGGAGAGCGGCTTCATCGCCGGCGCCGATATCAGCGAATTCGACGCGATGAGCGATTTCACCGTTCTGCCGGGAGCGCTGCAGCGCACGCATGCGCTGCTGAGCCGGATCGAGGCGCTGAAAATCCCGGTGGTGGCCGGCATCCACGGCTTCTGCCTGGGCGGTGGGCTCGAACTGGCGCTGGCCTGCCACTATCGCGTGGCGGTCAATAACGACAAGACGCGGATCGGCTTTCCCGAGGTCAATCTGGGGATCTTTCCCGGCTTTGGTGGCACCGGGCGCTCGATCCGCCAGGCCGGGCCGGTCGATGCCATGGGCATCATGCTGACCGGCCGCATGCTCAAGGCGGGAGCGGCGCGGGGGTTGAACCTGGTCGACAAGCTGGTGCGGCATCGCGACAATCTGCGCTGGGAAGCGCGCAAGGCCGTGTTGCAGAACCGCAAATCCAGCGAAGCGGGCTTTGTCAAAAAGGTGATGGCGATGGGACCGCTGCGCGGCTATGTCGCCAACAAGATGCGGGCCGAGGCGGGCAAGAAGGCGCGCAAGGAACATTATCCAGCGCCCTATGCGCTGATCGACCTGTTCGAGGCGCATGGCAATAACTGGCAGGCCATGAGCCATGGTGAGATCGAGCGCTTCGTGCCGCTGATGGGCAGCGCTACGGCGAAAAACCTGCGCCGGGTGTTCTTTGCCTCGGAGGCCCTCAAGAAGCAGGGCGCCAAGGGCGTCAAGTTCGCCCGGGTGCATGTGATCGGCGCCGGGGTGATGGGCGGCGATATTGCCGCCTGGTGCGCGTTGCGCGGGATGAGCGTGACGCTGCAGGACCTCGACATGGCCCGCATCCAGCCGGCGCTGGATCGCGGCAAGAAACTGTTCAAAAAGCGGCTGAAGAAAAAGCACGAGGTCGATGCGGCCGTGCTGCGGCTCGAGGCCGATCCGACCGGCAAGGGCGTTTCGCGCGCCGATGTGATCATCGAGGCGGTGGTGGAAAAGCTTGAGGTCAAGCAGGCCATTTTCGGCGGGCTGGAAGACCGGCTCAAGCCCGGCGCGATCCTGGCCACCAATACCAGTTCCATCGAGCTCGAACGCATTGCCGAAAAGCTCAAGGATCCGGCGCGGCTGATCGGGCTGCACTTCTTCAATCCGGTAGCGCAGCTGCCGCTGGTCGAGGTGATCCGCTCGAGCTTCAATACCGATGCGGAAATCGGCAAGGGCGCGGCCTTTGCGCTGGCCATCGGCAAGAGCCCGGTCGTGGTCAAGTCGGCGCCCGGCTTTCTCGTGAACCGGGTGCTGATGCCCTATATGCTGGGCGCGGTGGAGCGGGTGGAACGCGGCGAAAGCAAGGAATTGCTCGACGCTGCCGCGGTGGCCTTCGGCATGCCGATGGGGCCGATCGAGCTGATGGATACGGTGGGGCTCGATGTCGGCAAGTCGGTGGCGACCGAACTGGGGCATGCCGTCGCCGAGGGCAGCAATTTCGACACACTGGTCAAGGCCGGCAAGCTGGGTCGCAAGAGCGGCGAGGGCTTTTACAAGTGGGTCGACGGCAAGGCGGTCAAGGGCGACGTCCCGGCGCATGCCGATCTGGCCGGGCTGGGCCGCGAACTGGTCAAGCCTTTGGTCGACATGACCGAGGTGGTGCTGGCCGAAGGCGTGGTGGCCAATGCCGGGCTGGCGGATATCGGCGTGATCATGGGCACCGGCTTTGCGCCGTTCCTGGGCGGGCCGTTGCAGGCACGCCAGGATGGCAAGGCCTGATGGGCACTGCATTTAAGATTGGCGGAGACCAACAACATGACTGAACTTCGCAGAGTGGCCATTGTCGGGTCGGCGCGCATTCCGTTTGCGCGGGGCAATACCGCCTATGCCGAGGAAACCAACCTGTCCATGCTGGGCACGGTACTGACCGGGCTCGTCGACAAGTTCGGCCTCAAGGGGGTCAAGATCGACGAGGTGGTGGCCGGGTCGGTGATCGCCCATAGCCGCGATTTCAACATTGCCCGCGAGGCAAGCCTTGATGCCGGCCTGTCGCCGCGCACGCCCGGCACGACCATGCAGATCGCCTGCGGCACGAGCCTGCAGGCCGCTTTGATGCTCGGGGCCAAGATTGCCAGTGGCGAGATCGACAGCGGCATTGCCGCCGGCTCGGACACGGTGAGCGACAGCCCGATCGTCTTTGGCGACAAATTCCAGCACCGGCTGCTCAATGTGAACAAGGCGCGCTCGACGGGCGAGAAGTTCAAGGCGTTCAAGGGCTTTTCCTTTGGCGAGCTGACACCAGTGGCGCCATCGGTGAACGAGCCGCGCACGGGTATGTCGATGGGCCAGCATTGCGAACTGATGGCGCGGGAATGGGGCATTACCCGGCAGGCACAGGATGCGCTGGCGGTGGCCAGCCATGTCAACGCCGCCAAGGCCTATGACGAGGGTTTTCACGACGACCTGCTGGTGCCCTGTGCGGGACTGGTGCGCGACAACAATGTGCGCGCCGACGCCAATGTCGAGAAGATGGCGACGCTGAAGCCCGCCTTCGACAAGGCGAGTGGCCTGGGCACGCTGACGGCGGGCAATTCGACGCCGCTGACCGATGGCGCCTCGGCGGTGCTGCTGGCCAGCGAAGACTGGGCAAAAGAGCGCGGTCTGCCGATCCTGGCCTATTTGACCATGGGCCGGGTGGCGGGCAATGACTTTGCTCATGGCGAGGGCCTGCTGATGGCGCCCACCATCGCGGTGAGCGAGCTCTTGGCGCGGGCCGGGCTGGGCTTTGCCGATATCGACTATTTCGAGCTGCATGAGGCCTTTGCGGCGCAGGTGCTGTCGACGCTCAAGGCCTGGGAAGATGCCGATTATTGCCGGAACGTGCTGGGTCGGGATGTGCCGCTGGGGCCGATCGACCCAGCCAAGATCAACGTCAAGGGATCCAGCCTGGCCTATGGGCACCCCTTCGCCGCGACGGGTGCCCGTATCCTGGGGCTGACGGCCAAGCTATTGTCGGCTGAACCGGGCAAGAGAGCGCTGATCTCGGTATGCACCGCGGGCGGGCAGGGGGTAACGGCGCTGGTGGAGAGTGCAGCATGAGCGACAATGTCGTCAGATTCCGGCAGCCGGAAAAGAAAAAGCCTGAACCACCGGTGAAGAAGCCGCGCGGGCCGATGCCCGGCTGGGTGCCCTTTGCCGGATTGATCGTGCTGGCGCTGGTCATCTATGCGGCGCAGAATGCCGGTTTGCTGGGCGGCTAGCCTAAATTTCTGTCATTGTTAAATTCTGCGCAAAGATTTTGCGTGCCGACATCGCTTTGCGCAGTGAAGAAAGTGCAAAAGGCATGCCGTTTACGTCAATCTTTTGCTTGTCAGTGGACGGATTTGCGTAATAGCGTCCATCAATCTTGGCGGGGGGGACGGTGTTCCCGGCCACAGAGTACGGTAATCCGCGGCATTTCGATCGCGGGAATAAGACTTTTCAGGATTCCACAAGGAGATGGGACGAGCATGAAAATCACTCAAACCCTCACAGCGGTAGCGACCGCCAGCGTCATGGCGCTGATGATGAGCACGGCTGCTTCGGCCGTGACGCTCAATATGATGAACGGCTCTGAGCCCGGCTCGATCGACCCGCACCAGGCGTCGGGCGATTGGGAAAACCGCATCATCGGCGATTATATTGAAGGCCTGATGACGGAAGATGCCAATGCCGAGGCCATTCCCGGCCAGGCCGAGAGCTTCACCGTCTCCGATGACGGCCTGGTCTACACATTCAAGCTGCGTGACGGCATCCAGTGGAGCGATGGCGAGCCCGTGACGGCAGAAGATTTCGTCTTCGCCTTCCAGCGCCTGTTCAACCCGGCGACGGCTTCTGATTATGCCTATCTGCAGTTCCCGATCCTCAATGGCTCGGAAATCGCCGAAGGCACCGTGACCGATTTCAACGAACTCGGCGTCAAGGCAATCGACGACAAGACCGTCGAGATCACCCTTGAAGGCCCGACGCCGTTCTTCCTGCAGGCGCTGACCCACTATACCGCCTATCCCGTGCCAAAGCATGTGATCGACGAAGTGGGCAATGACTGGACCAAGGTCGAGAACATCGTTTCGAATGGCGCCTATACCCCCACCGAATGGGTGCCGGGCAGCTATATCAAGTCGGTCAAGTCCGAGACCTACTGGGATGCCGCCAATGTCCAGATCGACGAAGTAAACTACTTCGTGCAGGACGACCTGGCCGCCGCCCTGTCGCGCTATCGCGCCGGCGAATATGACATCCTGGTCGACATTCCATCGGACCAGGCCGAGTGGATCAAGACCAATCTGCCTGGCCAGGACTATTTCGCCCCGTTCCTGGGCATCTACTACTACGTGATCAACCAGGAAAAGGCGCCCTTCGACAATCCGGAAGTGCGCAAGGCGCTGTCGATGGCGATCAATCGCGACGTGATCGGTCCGGACGTGCTGGGCACGGGCGAACTGCCGGCCTATGGCTGGGTGCCTGACGGTACCGCCAATTATGAAGGCGTCGAGCCCTACCAGCCCGAATGGATCGGGCTTGATTATGGTGCGCGCGTGGCGGAAGCCAAGGCGATCATGGAAGGCCTGGGCTATACGGCGGAATCGCCACTGCCCGTCCAGCTCAAGTACAATACCAATGACAACCACCAGCGCATCGCCGTGGCGATCAGCTCGATGTGGGAACAGATCGGCGTCAAGACCGAACTGTTCAACTCCGAGACCGCGGTGCATTACGATGCCCTGCGTGCCGGCGACTTCGAGGTTGGCCGTGCCGGCTGGCTGCTCGATTATTCCGATCCGTCCAACACGCTTGACCTGCTGCGTCAGGGCATCGAGCAGGAAGGCACGATGAACTGGGGCAACAATTACGGCCGCTATTCGAACGACGAGTTCGATGCCCTGATGGACCAGGCCACGACCGAGCAGGATCTGGTGGCGCGCGCTGCTCTGCTCGCCCAGGCCGAAAAGATCGCCATGGATGAAACCGGCGCGATCCCGATCTACTGGTACATTGCCCAGAACGTGGTTGCCCCGTCGGTGACCGGTTTTGTCAGCAATGCGTCCGACATCCATCGCACGCGCTGGCTGACCAAGGCCGAGTAAGCTTGTAGAACCCGGCGGCGCCGCTCTTTACCGGAGCGACGCCGCTATTTTTATCCACCCGATGACGCCTGACGATCAAGGCGCGGTGGATGTGAAAGGTCCCTAATCCATGTTTGGATATGTAACGCGGCGCGTGCTGTCGGCCATCCCGATAGCACTGATTGCCGTTACAGCCTGTTTCTTCATTCTGCGGCTGGCGCCTGGCGGTCCGTTTGACGGGGAACGCGCGCTGCCGCCGACGACGCTGGCCAATCTGCGCGCCCACTACAATCTGGACCTGCCGCTGATCCAGCAATATTTCATCTATGTCGGCCGGCTGCTGCAGGGCGATTTCGGCCCGTCCATGGTCTATAACGACTTTACCGTCGCCCAGATGCTGTGGATCGGCCTGCCCTTCACCCTGATGCTGGGCTTTTCGGCCTTCATCATCGGCACCGCCATCGGGCTGGTGGCTGGCGCGCTCAGCGCCGTCAACCAGAACAAGTGGCCCGATTATGTGCTGGTCATGCTGGTGATGATCGGGTTGGTCATTCCCAATTTCCTGATGGCCGCGGTGCTGCAGCTGGTATTCGGGGTCTATCTGGACTGGTTCCCGGCGGGCGGCTGGCAGAATGGCTCGATCGCCCATCTGGTGCTGCCTATTACCGTGCTGGTGCTGCCCCATGCCGGGCGCACGGCGCGGCTGATGCGCGGCTCGATGATCGAGGTGCTGGGCACCAATTACGTGCGCACGGCGCGCTCCAAGGGGCTCGGCCAAAGGCTGATCCTGGCGCGGCATGCCATCAAGCCGGCGCTGCTGCCGGTTGTCTCTTATCTGGGGCCTGGCCTGAGCTATCTGCTGACCGGTTCGCTGGTGGTGGAGCAGGTGTTCGCCCTGCCCGGTATCGGCAAATATTTCATCAGCGCCGCGCTCAATCGTGACTATGGCCTCGTGCTGGGAACGACCATTTTGTACATGTTCATCATCCTGGCGGTGAACCTGCTGGTCGACGTCCTCTATGCCTGGCTCGACCCCAAGGTGAGGTACAACTGATGGTCGGCTTTACTGGCAAGGACGCGCTGCTCACCGAATATGCGCAGCGGCTCGAAACCCTCGACGCCCCCAAGGGGCGCTCGCTGACCCAGGATGCCGTGCGGCGCCTGGTGCGCAATACGGCGGCCGTCGTCTCGGTGTTCGTGGTTATCGCCATCGTGCTGTTCGCCTTTGCAGGTCCCTATCTGCTGCCCTGGACCTATGGCGAAATCGACTGGACCAATATCCGCAAGCCGCCCAATTTCGAGGCCGGCCATTTTGCCGGCACCGACCAGAACGGCCGTGACATGCTGGCCCGCATCATGCAGGGCACGCAGATGAGCCTGATCGTGGCGGGCGTTGCCACGCTGGTCTCGGTGATCATCGGGGTGGTCTATGGCGCCGTCGCCGGCTATTTCGGCGGCAAGGTCGATGCGGTGATGATGCGCTTTGTCGATATCATGTATGCGCTGCCCTATATCCTGTTCGTCATCATCCTCGTGGTGATCTTCGGGCGCAATCCGGTGCTGCTGTTCGTGGGTATCGGGTGCCTGGAATGGCTGACCATGGCGCGCATCGTGCGCGGGCAGACACTGTCGATCAAGGAACGCGAGTTCATCGAGGCAGCAAAGGCCGGCGGGGCCAAGCCCTGGACCATCATCATGCGACATATCGTGCCCAACCTGACCGGTCCCGTGGTGATCTATGCCACGCTGACGGTACCTGAAATCATCCTCACCGAGAGCTTCCTCTCCTATCTGGGTCTGGGCGTGCAGGAGCCGCAGACGTCATTGGGCACGCTGATCAGCTTTGGTGCGCCAGTGGCCGAGACGCTGCCCTGGATGCTGATCGGACCGGCCGTGGTGCTGGTCAGTCTGCTGCTGTGCCTGACCTATATCGGGGACGGGCTGCGTGACGCACTGGACCCCAAGGATCGCTAATATGAAACAAGTCCTCAAAGTCGAAGACATGTCGGTCACGTTCGATCTGCACCAGAGCGAGGTGCAGGCGGTGCGGGAGATGAACTTCACGCTGTCGGCGGGGGAAACCCTGGCCGTGGTGGGCGAATCGGGTTCTGGCAAGAGCCAGGCATTCCTCGCCATTATGGGCCTGTTGGCCCGCAATGGCCGCGCCGGTGGCCGCGCCATGATGGGCGACATCAACCTGATCGGCATGGCGCCCAAGCAGCTCGATGCCTATCGCGGCAAGGACATCGCCATGATCTTCCAGGATCCGATGACCTCGCTGAACCCGACGCTGCGGGTCAAGACGCAGCTGGCCGAAGTGCTGGTCAAGCATCGCGGCTTCAACCAGTCCGATGCGGTCAAGACCTCGATCGAGATGCTGGAGCGGGTGGGCATTCCCGAACCGGTCAAGCGGGCCAATGCCTATCCGCATGAGCTCAGCGGCGGCATGCGGCAGCGGGTGATGATCGCCATGGCGCTGCTGTGCCAGCCCAAGATTCTGATCGCGGACGAGCCCACCACGGCGCTCGACGTGACGGTGCAGGCGCAGATGCTGGACCTGTTCAAGTCGCTGACCGAGGATTTCGGCACCGCGCTGGTGCTGATCACGCATGATCTGGGCGTGGTGGCCGGCGTCGCCGACCGGATGATGGTGATGTATGGCGGACGGGCGGTGGAAACGGGCGGGGTCGACGACCTGTTCTACGATCCGCGCCATCCCTATACGCTGGGGCTGCTGCATTCGACGCCCCATATCGCCAAGCGCGCGGCGCGGCTGGACCCGATCCAGGGTCTGCCGCCGAGTTTCGAACACCTGCCCAAGGGCTGTTCGTTCAACCCGCGCTGCGCCTTTGCCTTTGACCGGTGCCTCGTCGAGCGGCCGCCGCTGACCGATGCCGGTAATGGCCGCGAAAAAGCGTGTTTCTATGAAGGCCCGATGGCCTATGGCGAGGTCGCATGATGAACCAGGCTCCCATCGACTTGCTCGAAATCCGCAATCTCAAGAAGACCTTTTCCATCTCTGGCGGCCTGTTCAGCCGACCGCTGACGCTGACGGCGCTGGAAGACATCAACTTTTCCATCCGCCAGGGCGAGACGCTGGGCATTGTGGGGGAAAGCGGCTGTGGCAAGTCCACTTTGGGCCGCTGCATCCTGCAGCTGCTGGCGCCCGACGAGGGCCAGGTGCTGTGGCTGGGTCAGGATCTGACCCGACTGCCGGCCGAGGAAATGCGGATGCGGCGGCAGGACCTGCAGATCATCTTCCAGGATCCGCTGGCCTCGCTCAATCCGCGCATGACGGTGGGCGAGATCATTGCCGATCCACTGCGCACGCTGCGGCCGGAGCTCAACAAGACCGAGCGCCGGGCCCGCGTGCTCAAGACCATGGAATCGGTCGGGCTGCTGCCCGAAATGATCAACCGCTACCCGCATGAATTTTCCGGCGGGCAGGCGCAGCGCATCGGCATTGCCCGGGCGCTGATCACCGAGCCCAAGCTCATCGTCTGCGACGAGCCGGTATCGGCGCTGGACGTCTCGATCCAGGCGCAGATCCTCAACCTCCTAGCTGACCTCAAGGACGAGTTCGGGCTGACGCTGATCTTCATCAGCCATAATCTGAGCGTGGTGCGGCATGTGTCGGACCGTATCCTCGTGCTCTATCTGGGGCGCATCGTCGAACTGGCCGAGGGTGACGAAATCTACCACGATCCCAAGCACCCCTATACACGGGCGCTGCTGACGGCCGTGCCGATCCCCGACCCGAAACTGGCGCGGCAGCGCAATATCGACGCGTTGAAGGGGGAAATTCCCTCGCCGATCAATCCGCCATCGGGCTGTACCTTCCGGACGCGCTGCCGGTTTGCCATGCCCTATTGCGCCGAAACGCGTCCGCCATTGGAGCGGATCGAAGGTGACCGGCTGGTGGCGTGCCATCGTTGGCGCGAAATCGAAGTGCCCAAAGAGGCGGTGATCGCCGGCTAGACCTCCAGCGCCGCATAGGCCGCCGCGATCATCGCGGCGGTTGCTGCCATTTCCGTCTCGGTGAATTCGAGCACGCCGTGCTCGGCCATCAGGGCGTGATATTGCTGGCGCTCATAGGGCACGCCGCGGGGCAGGGGCACGACGTGCCAGTGCAGATGGCTGTTACCCTGCTGGCTGCCCAGCGAGAGCACATAGATGCGCTCGGCGTCAAAGACCTGCTTGAGCGCCCGCGCCAGGCGGTGGACCACGGCGTGCAGCGCCAGATACTGCGCCGGGGAGATATCCTCGGCCAGATCCTCGACATGGGCGGTGGGGCAGACCAGGGCATAGCCGGGCTGGGTGGGGAACTTGCTCAGAAAGGCGATGCTGTCACCGTCCCGGGCGATGACGTGGTGCGCATAGTCCGGATTGCCGGCAATCATCTCGCAGATGAAGCAGGGGCCATTGCGGCTGCGCTCGACATGGCCAGCCAGGTCAAACGGTTGACGGCTCACGTGGCGGGCTGGTCCGGATCGGCCTCGCTGCGACGGTCATTGGCGCCGACATCGACGGTCTTGCGGCGGCGGTCGGGGCCCTTGAACTGGGGAGCCTCGATGAAGCTGCGCGGATTGGCCTCGATGCTGTCGAGGCGGGTCTGCAGGTGATTGGCGGCAAAGGGCTTGCGCAGGAATTCGGTGACGCCGGCGTCGCGGGCGGCGGCAATGCGCTCGGCATCGGGGGCGGCGCTGATCATGATGATGGGCACCAGCCGGTTGGGGCATTCGGCATGGGCGCGCAGCTTTCTGGTAAAGGCCACGCCATCCATGCCGCCGAGCACGTCATTGATGATGACCACGTCAAAGCTGCGGCGCATCAGTTCGATCATGGCCTTGCTGGCGTCATTGACCTCACGGATGTCCTTGCGACCCAGGCCACGCAGCATGGTGGTGACCAGGCCGGCCATATAGGCGGAAGGATCGGCGACGAGCACGCCGCGCTTGGTGATTTCCTCATTGGCCATGTCGGCGTCCCGTCAGAAAGTTTGGGGGCCAGCTTAGCGCGGCTTTGCCTATGAGGCGTTAATAGGCTAAGCGGATGCATGCCGATGGCTTGACGACATTTGCATGAAAACACCGGCCAAGCCGCGTTGACAGGGGGGGGCATTTTCCCTATGTATGCCGGCAAGTTTCCGGGCGCCAAGGCGCCCCTTTTGTTTGACCAAGGAATCATCTGATGAAGATCCGCAACTCGCTGAAGGCGCTGATGACTCGCCACCGCGCGAACAAGCTCGTCCGCCGTCGCGGCCGGGTTTACATCATCAACAAGGTAGACAAGCGCTTCAAGGCCCGCCAAGGCTGAGCTTTCGCCTGATATCGACTTGACTGACAAGGCCCGCGCAAGCGGGCCTTGTTGCGTTTGGGGCCAGCCAGTCCGCTAGCAGAGCGTTAGGGATGACATGCGGCCGTGCTTCACCTCGCCCCGCCTGTGGTGCTAAGGGCTTTTTGCTTGCCACCGTTCACACCACTCCACTGCCAATAAATACAATTTTATCAATAGCTTGTGTTGTCCCCGGCCGCAGATGGCCGTTTTTTTATGTGCTGTCTTCCAGCGTTTTTCGCGAGGTTGGACCATGCTGAAGACCCGGACGCTGACTGTCCTTATCAATCGGTCCGTCGACGATGTTTATGGCTTTCTGACCAACCCGGCCAATCTGGCGCGCTGGACCTTGCTGGGTGAGGGGCGGGCCGAACCGGCAGAAGGCCCGCTCGTCTGGTCCTATGTCGGCGCGGACGGGCATGTGCTGGTGCGGTTCAGCCCGCCCAATCCCTATCATGTGCTGGACTATTCGCTGCAGTCGGGGGTGCATGTGTGGCAGTCGTCAAGCGTGCGGCTGATCCGTAATGGCAATGGCTGCGTGCTGGTGCATACCTCGGTCCAGCAGCCGCTGGTGTCGGACGCGGCCTTCGATTCCGAGGCAGAATGGATGCAGGCCGACCTGCTGGTGCTCAAGACACTGATGGAGCGCTGAAATCGGTGATGCGGCCGGGGTGATCGTGCCTTGCCGCGGGTCCGGTCTTGAAACGGGGGCGAACCATCCCATCTTGGCTGGGAATGGAGACCCTGCAATGACCACAGACCGCGTTTCGGCCCAATATGACATCGAGAAGAAGTCGCTCGTCGTTGCCTATGTGCTGTGGTTCTTCCTGGGCTATGTGGGGGCGCATCGCTTCTATCTGGGCCGGCCGCTCAGCGGCGTCATCATGCTGGCCCTGTCGGCGGTGACCCTGCTGCTAACGCTGGTCTCGTTCGGCGTGCTGAGCTTTTTGTGGTTCGTGGTCGGCCTGTGGTGGCTGATCGACGCGCTGCTGATCCCCGGCATGGCCGCAGGCCGCAACAGCCGCATTGCCGACCGGGTATTTGGCCGCCGGTACTGACCGCGTGAACGGGCGCCCGAGCACAGCATAGCCCAGTCACCTTGATGCGGGGACAGCTGTCCCGGCATCAGGTGACTTGGTCAGAACGCTGCCTGGTAGATCGAGAGAATATCGGCAATGCCCAGCGGGCGGGGGTTGTTGTCGATCAGGCGCTTGATGGCAAAGGCCTCCTCGGCCCAGGCGGAAAGATCGGCCTGCTGCGCGCCATGACTGGATAGCTGCATGTCGATGCCCAGGCCCTGGCAATAGGCGAGGCTGCCGGCCAGGATGCTGGCGACGTCGGCCGTGCCGGTGAGGCCCAGCGCGCTCGCGACGGCGCCGGTCTTTTCCGGTCGGACTTCGGCGTTGAAGGCCAAGACATGGGGAAAGATGATGGCATTGGCCAGGCCGTGCGGCAGCTTGAGGCGCGTGCCGAGCGGATAGGCCAAAGCATGGCCACCGGCGGTATTGACCGGCCCCAGGCAGATGCCGCCGTAATAGGAGGCCAGCATCATGCCGGAACGCGCCTCGGTATCGGTGCCGTCGGCCACGGCGCGGGCAAGATAGCGCCCGACCAGGGCAATGCCCTGGCTGGCATAGCCATCGATCAGCGGATGCGCCTTGATATTGGTGAAGGCCTCGACGCAATGGGCCAGGGCATCGACACCGGTAGCGGCGGTGACGGCGGCGGGGACCGAATAGGTGAGTTCCGGATCGAGCACGGCGATGTCGGCCAGCATGAACGGGCTTTCGACCGCCAGCTTGGCCAAGGTATCGGGATTGGTCACCAGCGCGCGGATGCCGGCTTCAGAACCGGTGCCCGAGGTGGTGGGCACCTGGGCCAGGGCGGTGCGGCGGCCGTTGACCTTGCCGGAGCCGACAATGTCGATCACCGATTGCTCGCTGTCCCACAGCACGGCAATGAGCTTGGCCACGTCCATGACCGATCCCCCACCAAGGCCGATCACCAGATCGGGGCGGAAGGCGCGGGCGGCGGCCAGCACGGCAGCCACGGCCGGCAGATCGGGCTCGGGCGGCAGGTCGATGAAGGTCTCGACCGTGCCGGAAAGGCCGATGCGCTCAACAAAGCCCATAGTGGGCGCCATGGCGACGACGAAGACGCGGCTATAGGGGGCAGCCCATTGGGCAATGCGGGCGACAGCGCCGGCGCCGATTTCGAGCCGCGCCGGTTGCAGCAGGGTGATGGGGCGGGCCATGGACAGCGTGGGCTCAGACATTTTCCTGCGCCTCAAGTGCGGCCATCTGGACCCAGACATTGTCGATTTCGGCCTGGCCGAGTTCAACCAGCGGCGGGCGGACGCGGGTCCAGCCGGGATGGTTGCGGCGGCGGGCCAGCATGGCCTTGATGGTGGGCAGCTGGACATAGGCGTTGGAGAGGTCGCGCCAGGCATTGATGCGCGCCTGGGCGGCGTCCACCCTGGCGTCCTGCGCGGGATCAAAAAAGTTGTCGAAGACGACGCGCAGATGCGCCCCGATGAGGTTGGAGCTCGACGTGATGCAGCCGGCGCCGCCGGAACGCAGCAGTGGCAGCATGAAGGGATCGGCCCCGGCCAGGACCGGAAAATTGGCAAAGCTGCTGGCAAAGGTCTGCATGCTGTCGAGCTTGCCCGAACTGTCCTTGATGCCGACGACAATGCCGGGAAAGGCTTCGAGCAGTCGGCCGACCAGTTCCACCGACAGCCCGACCTGGGCGATGGGGGGGATGTGGTAGAGCACCACGCGCAGATCATTGCTGCCGACCGCCTCGATCACCTCGGCATAGAAGCGGAACAGGCCCTCATCGCTGACGCCCTTGTAGTAGAACGGCGGCAGCACGACGGCTGCCTTGACGCCGGCGTCGACGGCATGGCGCACCAGGGTCACGGTATCAGGAACATTGGTCTGGGACGTGCCGGGCAGCAGGCGCTGCGGATCGATGCCGGCGGCGATGACCTGGTCGAGCAGGGCCTGGCGGTGGGCGATGGAAAAGGAATTGGCCTCGCCGGTGGTGCCGAGCATGGCGATGCCGTCACAGCCTTCCTGCAGCAGCGCCTGGCAATGGGTGGCAAAGGCGGCGTGGTCGGGCGTGCCATCGGCGAGCACGGGGGTGGCGGCGGCGCAGAAGACGCCGTGAATGGGCAGGCTGGCAGCGGGGTTCATGGCTTTTTTCCTGCAACCAGGCGCCTTGCATAGGCGATGGCTTCATTCATGTTGGTGTGGTTGGCCTTGCCGGAACCGGCAATGTCGAAGGCGGTACCGTGATCGACCGAAGTGCGGTCGATGGGCAGGCCGAGCGAGACGTTGACGGCGGTGTCGAAGGCGACGAGTTTGATGGGGATGTGGCCCTGGTCGTGATACTGGGCGATGACCAGGTCGAAGGCGCCGTTATAGGCGCGATAGTAGAGCGTATCGGCCGAGATGGGGCCCTGCACGTCGATGCCCTCGGCGCGGGCCATGGCCACGGCCGGCACGACCTGGACATCGTCTTCGCTGCCGAAAAGGCCATTCTCGCCGCAATGGGGATTGATGCCGGCCACGGCGATGCGGGGTGCCGCATAGCCGATGCGCTTGAGGTGATCATTGCCGGCGCGGATGGTGGCGAGGATCCGTTCGGGCGTGGCCCGGTCGATGGCGGTCTTGAGCGAAACATGGGTCGAGACGTGGATGACCTTGAGGCGCTCGGAAGCGAGCAGCATGAAGGCTGATTTCTGTCCCGTCAGCGCGGTCAGCATGCCGGTATGGCCATCATAGTGATGGCCGGCCAGGTTGAGCGCTTCCTTGTTGATGGGGGCGGTGACGATGCAGCCGATGCGGCCGGCTTCGGCATCGCGGACGGCCCTTTCGATGAAGCGGAAGGCGGCGTCGCCGCCGCGCGGGTCAAGCTTGCCCCAGGGCAGGGGCCCGCCTTCGATGGGCAGGTCCTCCACCATGCCATCGAGATCGACGTTGGCGCCGGTGGCGGCAACTGCCAGGTCCAGGGTGGCGCGGTTGCCATAGATGCGGGCGCGAGCGCGGTCGGTGGGGCTCATATCCGCCAAGGCGCGGACCGCGATCTCGGGGCCGACGCCGGCCGGGTCGCCCATGGTGATGCCGATAAGGTCGCTCAACTGTGTTCTCCGTCGATCCATCCCCGGGGGAGGCGGACATATTTGATGGCCCGCCGGAAATAGGTGTAGGCGACATGCAGCGCGCCGTCCGGCCCTTCCAGCAGATAGGGATAGGATAGTTCCTGGTTGCGGCCGTCGACCGAATTGTTCGACAGGCATTTGCCGGAGCTGTCGTCGATGATGCGGCGCAGTGGAAAGCTCAAGCCGCCATCGGTGGAGATGCAGAGCGAAAGCGGCGCGCGGGGCACGCCCCAGACCGGGGCACAGCCGCCCGATGCGTCGGGCCGGTCATCGCCGGCCTCGATCTCGTCATAGAGCGAGACACGGCGATCGGCAGAGGTCGCGGCGGAGGCCGGGTTGCAGACCATGGCCAGGCGCCCGTCGGCGAGGCGGATGACATTGATGGAGGAATTGTTGTTGGGCACGTCGGTGGGCTGGGGCGCCGACCAGGTGACGCCGCCATCAAGGCTCTCCGAGCGATGCACGAAGTCGGACTGGCGGCGGCGATAGTAGGCCACCATGTGCCCGCCATCGAGCGGCACGATGGTCATATGCACCGAACCGATGGAGCCGGGCACTTCGCTCAGCGACCAGGTGGCGCCATCGTCATGGCTGACGGCGACGCCTGCAGTATCGTGGCTGCCGTTCCAGCGCTCGCCGGGGCGGGAGATGCAGCGGAAGACCGGCATCATCCAGGCGCCATCGGTGCGGCGCACGAAACGGCCGCGCACGAAGGTGCCGAGCGGCAGATCGACAAGGCGCGGTTCGGCGCCGGTCAGCGTCGCGCCATCGACGCTGATGTCGCGGACGCGCAACAGGCATTCGTCCTGATTGCCGGAGGGCTGGGCGGTGTGGAACAGCTGCCAGCCGCCCTGTCCGTTTTTGGTCAGGACCGGATTCTGCTCGGACCGTTCGGGATCGTTGCTGAGCTGGATGGCCGGGCTCCAGCGCTCGGCGCCGGGCGCCAGGGTGGACGCATAGATAGAGATATCGGACTTGCCCTCGAGCGTGCCGCCGAACCACAGGCAGGCCAGGGTGCCGTCGTCCAGTAGTTCGATGAAGGCGGCATGATTCTGCACCATGGGGGAGGGCAGATAGGCCTCGACACGCCCGGCCGGCACCGCAGCCAGCTGGCCGGTCATGCGGGCTTCGATCTCTTGCGGAGTCATGCTTCCCCCTCGCTTGTTGGTGGTGCCAAACTTTACAGTGATGCCAATGTTGTCAAGTTATTATTTTGCCATTTCAAGCGTCGGCGACGATCTAAAGCGGCGTTATAATGTTTATTATCAGCTGCTTAGATTGATATTGAGCGGGGCTGCGGGTGATGGTGCTGAATTATGTTTGACAACTATGGGTTGTAACATGATAGTGCAGGCCATGGCCGGGCCCGTTCGAGGCCTGCCTGGAGGAATTGCGCGAACGCCCCTGCAGCGTCGTTCACGCCACCGAACAAGCTGCAAAGGGAGGAAGAACTTGACCATCAAACACATTCTGATCGGCGCACTCCTGGCGTCGACGTCCATCGGGCCAGTAATGGCCCAGGACAATACCGCCATCACCGTAGTGCTGAGCGAAGAGCTCGACCTGGTGGAGCCCTGCATGGCGACCCGCTCCAATATCGGGCGCGTCATTCTGCAGAATATCAGCGAGACGCTGACCGAACTCGACGTGCGCGGCGACAAGGGCCTGATGCCCCGCCTGGCCGATAGCTGGGAAGACAAGGGCGATGGCACCTGGCAGTTCAAGCTGCATCCGGGTGTCACCTTCTCGGACGGCACCACGCTCGACGCCGCCGATGTCAAGCACTCGTTCGACCGCGTGTTCAGCGACCAGCTGACCTGCGAGAGCGCCCGCTATTTTGCCGATACCGCGCTCAGCTTCAATATCGTTGATGACACCACCATCGACATCACGGCGGTGCCGGCGCAGCCGATCCTGCCGCTGCTGATGAGTCTCGTCACCATCGTGCCGTCGGAAACGCCGATGGAATTCGTGCGCGATCCGATCGGCACCGGCCCCTATGTGATGACCGAATGGACCGCCGGCCAGCAGATCGTGCTCGACCGTCGCGAAGACTATTGGGGTGCCCAGCCCGAGGTGAGCAAGGCCACCTACCTGTTCCGCTCCGAGCCGGCCGTGCGTGCCGGCATGGTGGCCGCAGGCGAAGCCGATATCGCGCCGCAGATCACGGCCGAAGTCGCCGACAATACCGCTACCGATTTCAGCTATCTCAATTCGGAAACGGTCTATCTGCGTGTCGACGGCCAGGATGCCCCGACCAGCGATATCCGCATTCGCCAGGCGCTGAATGCCGCCATCGACCGCGAGGCCTTTATCGGCACCGTGCTGCCCACCGGCACCGAACT
The DNA here is from genome assembly GCF_014926585.1 of Devosia beringensis. NCBI lineage: Bacteria > Pseudomonadati > Pseudomonadota > Alphaproteobacteria > Hyphomicrobiales > Devosiaceae > Devosia > Devosia beringensis. The sequence goes on from NZ_CP045422.1 coordinate 2,329,838, forward strand.
GGCCGTGGCCATGGTGCCGCCGACGACGCTGGGCTGGAACCCGGACGTGGCGGTGCCGGCCTATGATCCCGAGCTGGCCAAGAAGCTGATCGCCGAAGCCCAGGCCGATGGCGTCGATACCAGCCTGCCCATCGAGGTCGTCGCCCGTACCGAGAACTTCCCCAATGTCACCGAGGTCGCCGAGGCCCTGGTGCAGATGTTCAACGAAGTCGGCTTCACGGCAACGCTGCGCATGGTCGAAGTGGCCGAGCACGAGCAGTATTACTCCAAGCCCTATCCGGAGAGCGAAGGCACCCGTCTCGTGCTGGCGCAGCATGACAATAGCCGTGGCGACCCGGCCTTCTCGATGTTCTTCAAGTATGACAGCGAGGGCACCCAGTCGGGCGTCAACGATCCCAAGGTCGATGACCTGATCGCCCGCGCGTCGGCGGCGACCGGCGACGAGCGTGCCGCGCTCTGGTCCGAGCTGTTTGCCTATGTGCATGACGAGATCGTGGCCGATGTCCTGCTATTCCACATGGTTGGTCTCAGCCGCGTCAGCGAGCGCCTCGACTTCACCCCGACCATTGCCACCAACCAGCAGTTGCAGCTGTCGGAAATCGGCTTCAAGTAGGCGCCGACCTAATCCACTCTCGACGGTGCCGGGCTTCTTGCCCGGCACCGCTTCCTTAAAAACCGGGTGAAGAGCAATGATCAAACTGATCGGTCAGCGAGCCATCGCCAGTGTGCTCTCCCTGCTGGGCCTGATGGTCCTGGTATTCTTTCTGTCGCGCCTCACCGGCGATCCGGCCGTGCTGTTTCTGCCCATTGATGCCAGCGAGGCGATGAAGGCGCAGTTCCGCGCCCTGCATGGGCTGGACGCGCCGCTGATCGAGCAGTTCGGTCGCTATGTGCTGGACCTGCTGCAGTTCGATTTCGGCGACTCGCTGCGCAAGGCGCGGCCGGCAATCGACGTGGTCATGGAGGCCTATGCCTGGACCCTGCCGCTGGCGCTGATCACGCTGTGCCTGGTGGTGGTTGCCGCCGTGGTGCTGGGCTCGCTGGCGGCCTTCAATGTCGGCGGCTTTTTTGACCGGATGGTGTCGATCGTGTCGCTGATCGGCGCCTCGGCACCCGATTTCTGGATCGCCATTGTCGCCATCGTGCTGTTCTCGATCAATCTGGGCTGGCTGCCGACCTCGGGCGTCGGCACGCCGCTGCACTGGGTGCTGCCGATCGCGGTGCTGTTCATCCGGCCGTTTGGGCTGATCGTCCAGGTGGTGCGCGGCTCGATGTTGTCGGCGCTGTCGGCCCCCTATGTGAAGACGGCCCGGGCCAAGGGCGTCAAGAACCTGCCCATCATCTTCATCCATACGCTGCGCAATGCCATGCTGCCGGTCATCACCGTGATCGGCGACCAGGCGGCGGCCATGCTCAATGGCGCGGTGATCGTGGAAACCATTTTCGGCTTTCCCGGCATCGGCAAGCTGATGATCGATTCCATCCTGCAGCGCGACTTCAACGTCGTGCTCGCCGCCATCATGGTCACGGCCGTGGCCATCTTCATCATGAACATGCTGATCGACGTCGCCTATGGGCTGCTCGATCCGCGAATCCGGCACTAGGGAGCGCTGCAGATGACCGACTTGTCGCTCGCCAAGCCAGACCACAATGCGCCACGCAGCGGCCTGTCCGTGCTGCTGTCCATGCTGTGGCGGGACAAGCTGGCCTTTGTCTCGGCGCTGGTGCTGATCCTGATCGTGCTCTGCGCGCTGCTGGGGCCAACCCTGCTGGGTGATCTGGCGACCAGCCAGAACCTGCGCGGCCGCAACAGCCCGCCCTTTGACCTGTCGCGCGGCTGGGCCTTCATCCTGGGCGGCGACTCGCTGGGCCGGCCCATGCTGGCGCGGCTGATCGTGGCGGCGCGCAGCACCATGATGGTGGCGGCCGGTGCGGTTGCCGTGGCGCTGCTGGTCGGCGCGACGCTGGGGCTGATTGCCGGCTATCTGGGCAAGAATGTCAGCCAGGCGATCATGCGCCTGGCCGATGTGATCATGTCGTTTCCCTCGCTGCTGCTGGCAGTGGTGGTGCTCTATGTTATGGGGCCCTCGATCCCCAACATGATCCTGGTGCTGGCCATTACCCGCATTCCGATCTACCTGCGCACGACGCGGGCCGAAGTGCTCGAAGTGCGCGAGCGCATGTTCGTGCAGGCCGCCGTGGTGATGGGCGCCTCGCATGGCCGCATCATCCTGCGGCATGTGCTGCCGGTGGTGGCGCCGACGCTGGTGACCATTGCCACGCTCGACTTTGCCTTCGTCATGCTGGCCGAGAGCTCGCTGTCCTTCCTCGGTATCGGCATCCAGCCGCCCGACATTACCTGGGGCCTGATGGTCAGCCAGGGCCGACCCTACCTGACCACCGCCTGGTGGCTGGCGCTGTGGCCGGGCGTCTGCATCGTCATCACCACGCTGGCGCTCAACCTGTTGAGCAACTGGATGCGCATTGCCCTCGACCCCGCCCAGCGCTGGCGGCTGGAAGCCCGGAGCACGACCGATGAATGAAGCCCTGCTCGACGTGCGCAACCTGTCGGTGGATTTCCACACCGCGCGCGGCACCGTGCATGCGGTCAAGAATGTCTCGTGGAGTATCAATCGGGGCGAGACGCTGGCCATTCTGGGCGAGAGCGGCTCGGGCAAGTCGGTCTCTGCCGCGGCGGTGATGAACATTCTCGACGTGCCGCCGGCGCAGATCGTGGGTGGGGAGATCCTGTTCGAAGGCCAGGACCTGCTCAAGGTCAGCTACGAAACCCATCGTGCCCTCAACGGCAAGAAGATCGCCATGATCTTCCAGGATCCGCTAAGCCATCTCAATCCGGTCTATTCGGTGGGCTGGCAGATTATCGAAATGATGACCGCGCATGGGCGACCGGCCGACATGGCGCGGGAGCGGGCGCTCGAACTGATCAGGCGCGTCGGCATTGCCGATGCGGAAGCGGCGCTGCACAAATATCCGCACCAGTTTTCCGGCGGCCAGCGGCAGCGGCTGATGATCGCCATGGCGCTGATGCTCAAACCCGACATCCTGATCGCCGACGAGCCGACCACGGCGCTGGATGTGACCATCCAGGCCGAGGTGCTGGCGCTGCTCAAGGAGCTGCAGGCGGAAACCGGCATGGGCCTGGTGCTGATCACCCATGACCTGGGCGTGGTGGCCGAGATCGCCGATCGCGTCGTGGTGATGAGCGGCGGCGAGATCGTCGAGCAGGGCACGCCGCGCGACGTCTATCACAACGCCCAGCACCCCTATACGCGCCAGCTTATCGGCGCGGCGCCCGGCAAGGGCGAGATCCGGCTGCATGACGAAGCGGCGCCGGTGCTGCTGGAAACGCGCAAGCTGACCAAGACCTATGGCGAATTCACCGCGCTCAGAGATGTGTCGCTGGTGCTGCATCGCGGGCAGACCTTGGCCGTGGTGGGCGAAAGCGGCTCGGGCAAGTCAACGCTGGCGCGGGCCATCCTGCGGCTCGAACAGGCCGATAGCGGGGAGGCCCTGTGGAAGGGCCAGGACCTTCTGGGCCTTAACGCGCGCGACCTGCTCGGCGTGCGGCGGCAGATCCAGATGGTGTTCCAGGACCCCACGCAATCGCTCAATCCGCGCATGTCGGTCTATCAGCTGATCTCGGAGGGCTGGGACATTCATCGCCTGATGCCCGACAAGGCGGCGCGACAGCTGCGGGTGGCCGAGCTGCTTGAGCAGGTCGGGCTGGCGCCGGAAATGGCGCAGCGCTATCCGCACCAGTTTTCCGGCGGCCAGCGGCAACGCATCGCCATTGCCCGGGCACTGGCGCTGGAGCCCGAACTGATCATCTGCGACGAGGCCGTCTCGGCGCTCGACGTCTCCATCCAGGCGCAGGTGATCGCCCTGCTTGACGGCTTGCGGGCGCGGCTGGGGATTTCCTTCCTGTTCATCGCCCATGATCTGGGCGTGGTGCGCGACTTTGCTGATACGGTGATCGTCATGCAGGCCGGGCAGATCGTCGAGCGCGGCCCGACGGCGCAGATTTTCGAGGCACCGCAGCACGACTATACGCGGCGCCTGCTGGAAGCCAATCTCGACCCCGATCCCGATATCCAGGCGCAGCGCCGACGGGCTGGCGCGCATCCATGACACGCCTGGGCGTGGTCGCCGATGACCTCACCGGCGCACTCGACGCCGCCGCGCCTTTTGCGGCGCGCGGCATTGCCACGGTGGTGGCTCTGGGGCCGGAAGGCCTCGTGGCAGCACTGGCCAGCGGCGCCGATGTGGTCGGCGTCTCGAGCAATAGCCGGGAGGCATCGCCCGACGACGCCGGACGGGCCGTGGCGCAATGTCTCGAAAACCTTCCGGCGGGTCTGCCGCTCTTCAAGAAGGTGGATTCCCGCCTCAAGGGCAATATCGCGGCCGAGCTCGACGCCATCCCGTTCAACCGTGCGCTGGTGGTTCCCGCCATTCCGGCCTTTGACCGCTGGGTGCGGGACGGCAGGCTGGGCGGGTTCGGTGTGGACCAGCCGATCGATATCGCGGCGCGGCTCGGCCGCCATGCCGGCAAGGCCAGCATTCCCGATATCGTCACGCAGGCCGATATCGAGCAGGCGCTGGAAACGGGCGGGCATGACCTGCTTGTGGGGGCGCGGGGCTTGGCCGAGGCGCTGGCGGTGCAGTGGGCGCCTGAGGCGGTGGCTCTGGTGCCGCCGCTTGGGGCGCCGGTATACTGCGTCATCGGCTCGACCGATGCTATTACCCTGACGCAGGTCGCGCGGCTGCGTGACGCCTGCCCGGGGCTGACCCATATTGCTGCGCCCGATGGGCAGATGCCTGAGGGGGCCTCGTCCACGGCGCGGCTGACCGTGCTGCAGGCCACAGCGGGCGAGACCCGGGCTGATGGTGCCACCGTGGCGCAGCGCCTGGGGGAGGGGCTGCAGCGCCTGCAGCCGCCGCGGGGTGCAGTGCTGGTGATCTCGGGCGGGGCGACCGCGCAGGTGGTGCTGGGGGCGCTGGGCATCACGGTGCTGCGGCTGGACGGCGAGGCGCTGCCGGGCCTGCCCCTTGCCCATGCCGGCGGCTTCACGATAATCACCAAGTCGGGCGGCTTCGGCGATGCCGATACTTTGCTGACATTGCTCGGCCATCTTGGTGGGCCGGGCCTGGAGAGCGACGGATAGACATGTCGGAAATTCTCAATGTAAGGCGCAGCCTTTCTGACGCGGTGTTCGACCGCATCCAGCGGGCCATCAAGTCTGGTGCCTATGGCGTGGACGAACGCCTGCCGACCGAGCATGCCATGGCCGCCGAATTCCAGGTGTCCCGGCCGGTGGTGCGCGATGCGCTGCAGCGGCTGCGCGACCAAGGGCTGATCTATTCGCGCCGTGGCGCCGGCAGCTTCGTGCGCGAACAGGGGCTGCGCGAGCCGCTCGGCTTCGGGCAGATGGAAAACCTGTCCGACCTGCAGCATTGCTACGATTTCCGCCTCACCATCGAGCCGGAGGGGGCCGCCATGGCGGCCACGCGTCGCTCGCCGGAGGCCCTGCAGAAGATCAAGACGGCGCTGAGCCTGCTGCGCGACGCCACCAATAGGCAGGCGCACCGGGCCGATGCCGATTTCATGTTTCACCTGAGCATTGCCCAGGCCTCGGCCAATCCCTATTTCGCCACGGCAATGCAGGCGCTGGAAGATCATATTGCCGTGGGCATGCGGTTTCATGGCCTGTCGCTGCGCAGCACCAGCGACGGGCTGCAGCATGTGTTTGTCGAGCATACGGCGGTGTTCGAGGCCATTGCGGCCGGCGATGCCGAGGCGGCGCGCCAGCGGATGAAGGCGCATCTCTCAGGCTCGCGCGATCGCCTGTTTGAACCCAAGCGCTAAACCGCCCGTCAGCGCGCCGCGATCATTTCCAGCATGGACCGCATAGCGGTGGCGTAGCCCCTGGCACCCAGGCCCGCCATGACCGCATCGGCGCGCATGGAGACATAAGAGCGGTGGTAGATCGGCTCGCGCTTGTGGATGTTGGAGATGTGGAACTCGATCACCGGACCCTCGAACATCTTGAGCGCATCGAGCAGCGCCAGCGAGGTGAAGGTGAAGGCGGCGGGGTTGATGATGATCCCGGCGCCCTCGTCGATGGCCTCATGCACCAGCTCGACCAGCTTTTCCTCGCTATTGGTCTGGTGGAAGACGATGGGCGTGTCGCCGGCGGTGGACCGGCAGAGCTCTTCGACCTCGGCCAGCGTCGTGGTGCCATAGATGGTGGGTTCGCGCTTGCCCAGGCGGTTGAGATTGGGGCCGTTGAGCACATAGATCGGTTTCATTGTCGCTTTCATGGGCCTAGCCGCCATAGCCGAAGGTGCGGGGGAGCCAGAGCACGGTCTCGGGCACAAAGGTGAACAGCAGCAGCGCTCCGATCAGCGCGAGGAGGAAAGGGAAGACGTCAGTGACCAGCTCGCGCATCGAGGCCCCCGATATGCGGGTCATGATGAACAGCAGCAGGCCGAAGGGCGGGGTGATGAGGCCGAGCATGATATTGACCACCACCACGACGCCGAAATGCACCATGTCGATGCCGAGCGCCTGCGCGGTGGGGATGAAGATGGGCACGATGACGAGGAGGATGGTGGTGCCTTCAAGCAGGCAGCCGAGCACGATCAGCAGGATGTTGACGGCTATCAGGAAGGTGATCGGGTCGAGGTCCCAGGCGATCAGCATGGTGCTGAGGCTGCGCGGGATGTTCTCGACGGTCACCACATAGTTGAACACCAGGGCCCCGGCGATCAGCATGCCGATCGAGGCGGTGGTCTTGGCGCTGGTCAGCAGCGAGGCGTAGAATTCGCGGGCGCTGACGCTGCGGTAGATAACGACGGACACGATCAGCGCATAGAAGGCGGCGATGGCGGCGGCTTCGGTCGGGGTGGTGATGCCGCCATAGATGCCGAACATCAGCACGGCCGGCATCAGCAGGACCGGCAAAGCGTGCCAGGTCATGCGCGGCAGTTCACGCAGCGGGGTTGGCGGTTCAACGGGAAAATTCTTGAGCCGGGCAGTGATTGCGATGAGCACCATCATGGCGCCGGCCATCAGCAGGCCGGGAATGATGCCGGCGAGAAACAGGTAGCCGATCGAGGCGTCCGAGATCAGGGCATAGAGCACCATGGGAATGGACGGGGGAATGATCGGGCCGATCACCGCGGTCACCGCCGTCAGCGCGGCCGCGTAGCTCGGGGTATACTTGCCGTCCTTGGTCATCATGAATTGCATCATCTTGCCGCTGCCGGCCGCATCGGCGACGGCCGAGCCGGACATACCGGCAAAGACGATGGATTGCAGTACATTGACCTGGGCCAGGCCGCCGCGGAACCGGCCGACAATGGCGTCGCACCATTTCAGCAGCCGTTCCGACAGCGAGCCGGAATTCATGATCTCGGCGGCAAGGATGAACAGTGGCACGGCCAGCATGATGTAGTTGGAATACATGCCGTTGAGCAGCTGCTCGGCGACGATGCCCATGTCCTGGCCGCGGATCAGCAGATAAAGGATCGAGCCGCAGATCATGGACAGCCCCATGGGCAGGCCCAGCACGGCAGTCACGATGATGGTGATCAGCGCGGCATTGAAGGCTAGCGACAGGGTCATACGCCCGAACTCACTTTGGTGGGATCGACTTCACGCGCCTGCTCGCCCCAGATGGCGCGGCATCCGGCCCAGAACTGGCGGACAATGACGGCCACGGCAAAGATCGGGTAGATGGCGTAGAGGTAGTCGAACCGGATATCGAGATAGGCGGTGGACTGCACCTTCATGAAGGTCACGTAGTCGACGACCGCCGGCAGCGAGATGGCGAACAGCCCGATGACGATGATGGCGGTCAACACCACCATGACGCGGAAGACACGGTTGCTGGCGGTGCCATAGATCAGATCGAAGCGGATTTCCTCGTGGTCGCGGACGACGAAGGCGGTGCCGAACAGCACCAGCCAGACCCAGAGCACGACGCTGATTTCATGGGTCCAGCCGATGGGCAGGTTCAGCACATAGCGGAACACGATCTGCAGGATGAACACGGCAAACATCACGGCAAGCATGGCGGCGAGGATGTTTTCAGCACGCGCATGCAACCACGCGCCGAGGCCGGCCAGTCGTATCATCAGCAGTCTCCGCAGCAGAGGTTTGGCCAGGGTGGTGGCGCCCATTCGGGCGCCACCACGATCCGGGACAGGTCTAGAGCGCGTTGATGCGATCAACCACGCCTTCCGGCCAATCCTTGGCCAGATCGGAGTCGAGATATTTCTGCTGGGCGGTGCTGCGGAAGGCTTCCAGATCGGGTTCGTAGATCTTGAGGCCGGCTGACTCGAACTGGGTCAGCAGTTCGGCTTCGCGGTCGAGATGGGCCTGCTGGCTGAAGTCGATGGCGGCGGTGGCTGCTGCCTGGACGCTCTGCTGCTGCTCAGGCGTCATGGCATCCCAGGACGGCTTGGCGATGACCAAGAGGTCATAACCCACCAGATGGGAGGTCAGCACGATCTGCTGCATCACTTCGTAGAACTTCATGTTCTCGACGTTGGGCAGGGGATTGTCCTGGCCATCAATGGCGCCGGTCTGGAGGCCCGTATAGACCTCGGCATAGGCCATCGGCGTCGGGTTGGCGCCCAGCGCTTCGCCGAGGAACTGCCAGGCGTCGCCACCGGGCATGCGCAGCTTGATACCAGCCATGTCGGCCGGGGTCTTGATTTCCTTGTCGATGCGCAGGCCCACCTGACGGGCGCCGAAATAGGTTGGCCCCAGAATGTGGATGCCCAGCTGTTCTTCGGCCATCTGCTTGAATTCGGTGCCGACATCGCTGTCAAAGAAGGTGCGCAGATGGGCGGCGTCGCGGAACAGATAGGCCGAGGTCAGCACCGACCAGGCCGGGATCTGGTTGGAGATATCCTGGGGCGCAATATTGCCCATTTCCAGATTGCCGCGCTGCAGGGCGACCAGTTCGGTGCCCTGCTTGAACAGGTTGCCGCCGTAATAGGGCTCGAGCGTAAAGCCGTCCGTGATCTGGCCGGCAAACAGGCCCATCATCTCGGCGCGGATATCCTGCTCCGAGAATACAGCGGAGAATCGCAGCACAGGCTTGTCCTGTGCCAGGGTCGGCACGGCTGCTGCCAGGAGCAGGCTGCCAAGCAGCACCGCACGGCGCGTGAATCCAAAACGCATTTTCATCCTCCCAATTGTTACCCGCCGCAGGCGGGCATCATCTCCGGACGCGCGGCTTGAAGCCGCCGTTTTCCGTCCTGACGCACAATGTACGAAACAGTTCGTTCAAGTCAATGCCTCGTTATGCCCTGCTGGCAACATAACTGCGTAAAGCAGTTTCGTCATGTATTTCTATTTTTATATGATATTATGGATGGAGCGGTCGATGCCTTGACCGCAACGAAGATGGATGTGGAGACGGTGGTGCAGGAACAACGGCAGGACGGCGAAGACGGCGTGGCGGCGGTCGCGTTCAAGCGCATCCGGGGCGACATCATCGCCGGCATCCTGCCGCCGACAAGAAAGCTCAAGCTCGAACAGCTCAAGGCGCAGTACGGCACCAGCGTCAGCACGCTGCGCGAAATCCTCAACCGGCTGGCCAGCGAAAGCCTGGTGGTGGCGGAAGGGCAACGCGGCTTCGAGGTCGCTGCGGCGACCCCGGCCAATCTGCGGGAAGTGGCTGATTTGCGACTTTTGCTGGAGAGCCACGCGCTGCGCCTGTCGCTAAGCGCGGGTGACCTCGATTGGGAGGGCAGAGTGGTCGCGGCCCGGCACAAGCTCTCGGTGGTGGAAACGCAATTGCTCAAGGGCGATATGGGTCGCACGCTGCAATGGGTGCACTATGACTTCGCCTTCCACAATGCGCTCATCTCGGCCTGTGGTTCGCAGACGCTGCTCGATCTGCACGCGTCGGTGTTCGACAGGTTCATCCGCTATCACCTGCTGGCCGCCACATTTCGCGGCGCCGCCGTGATGGACGATCACCGGGCGCTGTTCGACCTGGCAATGGCGCGCGACATCGAGCCCTGCGTGATCAAGCTGACCAGCCATATCAGGGCCGGCGTCGAGCATGTGCTCGGTTCGGGCCGGATCTAGAAGCCGGCCGCGATAGCCGTGCGGAACGTGTCGGCCATGGCATCGGCTTGCGGCTTGATGCCGGCGAAGAGCTCGAAGGCGCGTACCGCCTGGTAGACCGCCATGCCGCCACCGGGCAGGACGCGACAGCCCTTGTCGCGCGAAAGCGCCATCAGTTCGGTTTCGAGCGGGAAGTAGACCACGTCGGCGACCCAGTGGCGGGCCTCGATGCGGTCGGCTGCCAGGGGCAGGCCCGGCATCTTGGTCATGCCCACCGGGGTTGTATTGACGATGCCGTCGGCAATCGCTGCGGCGGCTGTCACGTCATCGATAGCCTCGGCCTCGGCGCCGAGCCGGTCACGCAGGCGCGCTGCCAGCGCGTGGGCCCGGCCAGGGTCGGTGTCATAAATGGCCAGCCGCTCGACGCCCGCCTGCAGCAGGGCCCAGGCGACGGCGGCACCCGCGCCACCCGAGCCGAGCTGGAGAACCTGACCGAGCGGAACGCCGGGCAGGCCCTGGCGGAAGCTTTCGCCAAAGCCCCAGCAATCGGTATTGTGGCCAATGGTGCGGGCGCCCAGCACCACGGTATTGACCGCGCCGATGGCTGCGGCATCGGGCGCCAGATCGTCGAGCAGCGGCAGCATTGCCTGCTTGAACGGGTAGGTGACGTTCAGGCCGGAAAAGCCGAGCGCGCGTGCCTCGGCCAGGATTGCCGGCAGGGCGGCATCGTCGAGATCCAGTCGGTCGAAGTCGATCAGGTGATAGTGGTAGTCGAGCCCCAGGCGTTCGCCCTCGCGCTCGTGCATCAGCGGGGAGAGCGAAGCGGCAATGCCCCGGCCAAGCAGCCCCACCGTTTTGGCGCCCGGGCGCGGCAGACGGCCCTGCAGAATGGCGCTGAACAGCGGCGATTCCCGCGGCGTGCTGGCAATATGCAAGTCCCGTCTCCCTGCCGCCCTGTTGCGCGATACGCAGTGGCGGACTTGTGTTTGGCACGCTGCACCCGATAAATGGCTGACAGACGATTTGGGCAAAATGTACGAACTGGTTAGTTTAGTCAATTGCCGCCGAGGAAGGCTCCGACCGAATGAACATTCCGGTTTCATCATCCCGATCCAAGGCCCGCGACGGGGCGACGCGCGTACAGGATCCGGAAGGGACGCGGCAGAACATCATCGAGGTCGCGGCGCAGGAATTTGCGCTCAATGGCCTGTCGGGCGCCCGCATCGACGAGATCGCCGCCAAGACGCGGTCGTCCAAGCGGATGATCTACTATTATTTCGGCAACAAGGAGGGCCTGTATGTCAGCGCCCTCGAGAATGCCTATCGCCAGGTCCGCGATGGCGAGGCCAAGCTCGATATCGACGGCCTGCCGCCGCTCGACGCGCTGCGGCGGCTGGTTGAATTTACCTTCGACCACCATCACCAGCATGAAGAGTTCATCCGCATGGTGATGATCGAGAATATCCACCATGCCGAATTCCTGGCCCGCTCGGACGTCATCGCCGACCTCAATGTCACCGCCATCGGCCATATCGAGGCCATCTATGCCAAGGGCTTGGCCGAAGTGGTGTTTCGCCCCGGGCTGGATCCGCTGGAAATCCACTGGCAGATCAGCGCCCTGTGCTTTTTCAACGTCTCCAATCGCGCGACCTTTTCCAAGATATTCGGCAAGGATGTCGGCAGCCCCGCCTATCAGGAATCGCTGCGCCGGCAGACGGTGGAGATGGTGCTGCGCTTCGTCGTTCGCGCCGAAAAACTGGCGGAACTGTAGTCGAAGGCCATTTGTGGGCCTGCCCGTGCGGCGCTGGGAACGCCGAGAACCTGGCTTCTTGTGCCCGAAATCGGCGATCCTGGCGGGTTGTCACTAGGTGGGTGGACGCTTCTTGCAAATGTACTAACTAGTTCGTACTCTCCCGGGAAAAGGGAGCGCGACCTTGAAAACCTCGATTGCCACAGTGTCGATCAGCGGCGATCTGCCGGAGAAACTCGAGGCCATCGCCGCGGCGGGCTTTGACGGGGTCGAGATCTTCGAGACCGATTTCCTCGCCTATGACCAGTCGCCCCGCGACGTTGCCGCCCGGGTCGCCGATCTGGGTCTCACCATCACCCTGTTCCAGCCGTTCCGCGATTTTGAGGGCCTGCCCGAGCCGCAGCGCGGGCAGGCCTTCGAACGGGCCGAGCGCAAGTTCGACCTGATGGGCGAGCTGGGGACCGAGCTGATCCTGGTGTGCTCCAATGTCTCGCCGCTGGCGCTGGGTGGCATCGACCGGGCCGCGGCCGATCTGCGGGCGCTGGGCGAACGGGCCGCAAAACGGGGATTGCGGATCGGCTATGAGGCGCTGGCCTGGGGAAGGCATGTCAATGACCATCGCGACGCCTGGGAAATCGTGCGGCGGGCCGACCATGCCAGTGTCGGGCTGATCCTGGACAGTTTCCACACGCTGTCGCGGGACATCGACCCCGATTCCATCCGCGGGATTCCGGGCGACAAGATTTTCATCGTGCAGCTCGCCGACGCGCCGCGGATCGACATGGACCTGCTCTATTGGAGCCGTCACTTCCGCAATATGCCGGGGGAAGGCGACCTGCCGGTGACCGACTTCATGCGGGCGGTAGCGGCAACCGGCTATAATGGTCCGGTATCGCTGGAAATCTTCAACGACCAGTTCCGCAGCGGCTCGCCCCGCGCCATCGCGGCCGATGGACATCGCTCGCTGGTCTATCTAATGGACCAGGTGCGCCAGGCCGAGCCCGATATTGCCATCGAGGTACCGGTGCTGCCGCCCCGGGTGGAAGTGCAGGGCGTCGCCTTTGTCGAATTTGCGGCCGACGAGGCGGAAGCAACGGCGCTTGCGGGGCATCTGCGCCAGCTCGGTTTCCGCCTGACCGGTAGACATCGCAGCAAGGCTGTCGAGCGCTTCAGCCAGGGCGGCATCAACATCGTCGTCAATACCGAGCGCGAGGGCATTGCCCATGCCGCCTATCTCACGCATGGCACTTCGGCCTATGCGCTGGGCCTGCAGGTCGAGGACGCGGCGGCGACCGTTGCGCGTGCCCAGGCCATGGGCGCCCAGCTGTTCAGCCAGCGCGTTGGGCCTGATCAACTGAGCATTCCGGCCATCCGCGGCATTGGCGGCGGCGTCATCTATTTCCTCGACGAGAGGAGCCCGCTGGGTCGGGTGTGGGACATCGAGTTCGACGCCGTCGATGATCCGCTGGCCGGGAGAGATGCGGGCCTCAAACGCGTGGACCATGTGGCGCAGACCATGAACTATGAGGAAATGCTGACCTGGATCCTGTTCTACCGCTCGATCTTCGTGGCAGAGAAGAGTCCGATGGTCGATGTCGTCGATCCGTCCGGTCTGATCCGCAGCCAGGTCATCGAAAATGCGGCGGGCACGCTGCGCCTTACCCTCAACGGCGCCGAAAGCCACCGCACGCTGGCCGGGCGCTTCATCGCCGAAACCTTCGGCTCAAGCATCCAGCACCTGGCCTTTGCCAGCGATGACATCCTGGCCACGGCCGCGGCCCTGCGCGCCAATGGCATGAAGACGCTGGAGATCTCGCCCAATTATTACGATGATCTGCAGGCCCGGCTGGGCCTGCCGCAGGAGACGGTGGACGCGCTCAAACGCGCCAACGTGCTCTATGATCGCGATGCAAATGGCGAATTCTTCCAGCTCTATTCGACCAATATCGGCGAAGGCTTCTTCTTCGAAATCGTGCAGCGCTCGCCAGGCTATCGCGGCTATGGCGCCATCAATGCGCCGTTCCGGATTGCGGCGCAGAAACGCGAATTGCCCAATGCGAGCATGCCGCGCAAATGAAAAGGGCCCGCGTGAACGGGCCCCTTCCTATTGCGATATAGAGATTGCCGAGCGTCAGCTGGAGCCGGCGCCGTCCTGGCGGACGAAGGCGATACGCAGCATATTGGTGGCGCCCGGCGTGCCCAGGGGAATGCCGGCGGTGATGGCGATGCGGTCGCCGGGGCGGGCAAAGCCCTCCTGATAGGCGATGACGCAGGCGCGATCGACCATGTCTTCGAGACTCACCGCGTCTTCGGTCTGCACGCAATGGACGCCCCAGACCACCGACATGCGGCGGATGGTGCGCTGGTTGGGCGAGAGCACGATGATGGGCTTGCTGGGACGCTCGCGGGCGGCTCGGATGCCGGTCGAGCCCGAGGCGGTATAGGTGACGATGGCGGCCAGATCGAGAGTTTCGGCGACCTGGCGAGTGGCGGCCGAGATGGCGTCGGCGGCGGTAGCCTCCGGCTCGGTCTGGGCAGCGCGGATGATGCCGCGATAGTTGGCATCGCCCTCGACGGCCACGGCGACCTTGTTCATGGTGGCGACGGCTTCGACGGGATAGGCGCCCGAAGCCGACTCGGCCGAGAGCATGATGGCGTCGGCGCCTTCAAACACGGCGATCGAGACGTCCGAGACTTCGGCGCGGGTCGGGACCGGCGCGGTGATCATGGATTCAAGCATCTGGGTGGCCACGACCACCGGCTTGCCATAGCGGCGGGCCATGCGGATCATGCGTTTCTGCAGGCCGGGGACCTGCTCGAGCGGCAGTTCGACACCCAGATCACCACGGGCGACCATGATGGCGTCGGAGAGCTTGATGATCTCTTCGAGACGTTCGATGGCCTGGGGCTTTTCAATCTTGGCCATGACGCCGGCGCGCCCCTGGACGATCTTGCGCACGTCGATGATGTCTTCGGGGCGCTGGACGAAGGAGAGGGCAATCCAGTCGGCATCGGCAGCGAGGCCGGCGAGCAGATCGGCGTGGTCCTTCTCGGTCAGTGCGCCGGTGGGCAGCAGCGTGTCGGGCAGGGAGACGCCCTTCTTGTCGCTGAGCTTGCCGCCATAGACCACTTCGGTCTCGATGGCGCCATTGCCGACCTTGGTGGCCTTGAGCGAGAGCTTGCCGTCGTCGAGCAGCAGGCGATCGCCGACCGAGACGCTTTCGATGATTTCGGGATGAGGCAGGTAGACGCGCTCGGCATTGCCCTGGTCGTCATTGTTGCTGTCGAGGGTGAACTTCTGGCCGGCGACCAGCTCCACCGAGCCGCCGATGAACTTCCACACGCGCAGCTTTGGACCCTGCAGATCGACCAGGATGCCGAGCGGGTGGTTGAGGCGCTTTTCGACATTGCGAATGCGCTCGACCGTGGTGCGCAGCACGTCGTGGCTGGCATGGCTCATATTGATGCGGAACACGTCCGCGCCGGCCTTGGCCAGTTCCTCGATCATCTTTTCCTCGTGGCTGGCTGGCCCGAGAGTGGCGACGATCTTTGCGCGTCTCATGCGTCTCATTGCGTGTCCGTTTCTTGCGTCGTTATGTCGTCCTGCGGTGCATCCACATCGGCGGGATCGACAAGGAAAGTGGGGTCTTCGAGTTCTTCGCTTCCGTCCGGACCGACGATTGCCGGGTCGGCACCATTCTCGCTGAGCTGCAGCGTCCAGTCGGAACGGTTCTGGGTATCGATTTCAAAGAAACCGGTGCGCTCATAGCCGCGGGCCAAGCAATCCTCAACCCCGAATATAGTGAAGGTTTCGTCACGCGTACACATGAACACCGCGCCGTCCCAGGCGCCGCCTGCCACATCATCGGCTGCGAAGATGTAATAAAAACGACGCTGCAGATCGCCCTGGTAGAGCACGCGGCAATCGCCGGGGGGCGCCTGCCACCAGCCTTCGCTCATCCAGCCGCGCTCGGCGCGATAGCCAAGCGCTACCGAGACCAGATTGGCGGTTTCGTTGCAGATGCGCAGGTCGGCTCTCGCCGGCGTGGCAAAGAACGCCAGGCTGGCCAGAACTGCGCCGATCAGGGTCGTGCCGAGACGGATGGTTTGCAAAAGCGAGCCGGAAATCATCGGGAAAACGTGCCTTCTTTGAGCCCATGGTAATGCATTGGTCAATGGCTAATGCCCGGTTTTGGCGGAATTGGGGGCAGGGAGCGACACGGTGATGGGGATTGGATCACAAAGGGGTTGAACCGGGGGCGAGTCTGGGGTTCAAGCAGCGCTTGATACAACGAGGTAAGACCCATGGCTGAAGAGAGCGTTGCCCAGGACCAACTCCGGGCATTCATCGAGCGCATCGAGCGCATGGAAGAAGAAAAGGCGGCGATCGCCAACGACATCAAGGAGATCTATGCCGAGGCCAAGGGCAATGGCTTCGATACCAAGATCCTGCGCAAGATCGTGGCCATCCGCAAGCAGGACGCCAATGAGCGCATGGAGCAGGAAGCCCTGCTCGAGCTCTATATGAGCGCGCTGGGCATGGTGGCGTCCTCGGACGACTGAACGCAACCCGACCATTGATGCCGATCTGTTCGCCCGGTTGCCACAGCAGCCGGGCGGATTTGTCAGGCGAGGATGTCGATGGTGGATTTGAGCATGCGGTCGGCGGCGCGCACCACGGTTACCGAGGCCTCGAAGTCGTGCTGGGCCAGCATGGTCTCGACCATTTCGGTGCCCAGGTCGACATCAGCCAGGCCGGTGCCGAAGCGGGCGACACGGCCGGCGCTGCTCTCCAGACGGTCGGCGGCGCGCTGCATGCCGAGTGTGCCTGAGGCGATGGCGGATAGGGTCATGTCAAAAGCCTGAGCGGAAGCAGAATGGACCGCCATCAGAGGGGCAAGTGCTTGACGTCGCGTTAGCGAGGGCCAGGCAAACTGCTTCAAAGGCGGTCGGACGGGCCATGCTCACGAAATTCTGATCCGGCGCCCGCGCGCAGTAACCATCTGGGCATGTTTCGGGCGCATTGTGGGCGGACAAGACAGCGTTCTCGCGGGCCACGCGATGAGCGATGGATCCCGCACAATGACCACCATGCAGGCCTTCACGGCCTATTCCAGATTCGGCCTGGGCGCGCGCAAGGGTGATCTGGCGCTGATCGGCGACCCGGTCAGTGCGCTGATTGCCGAGATCAGCGATCCGGCGCAGGGGGCCGTCGTGGAGCCGCGGCTGGACGATCACGCCGCCATCATCACCACCATCAACAAACACCAGAAGGACCGGGCGCAGGCGCGCGATTCCGGCAAGGCCAAGGGCGCCTATCGCGATCCCATCAAGGTCTGGCTGGACCGGCAGGGGCCGCTGGAGCGCGGTGTCAGAGTATCGCAGGCGCTGGCAGCACCGGTTGGCTATACCGAGCGGCTGGTGGCGTTCTGGAGCAATCACTTCGCCATCCAGGGCGATATGAACGAGATGTCGCGCGCCCTGGCGGGCGCGTTTGAGCGCGAGGCGATCCGGCCGCATGTGCTGGGCTCGTTTGCCGACATGCTGCTGGCGGTGACGACCCATCCGGCCATGCTGCGCTATCTCAACAATGCCGTGTCGGTGGGACCGCATTCGCCGCAGGGCAGCAAGCTAGGCCTTGGCCTCAACGAAAATCATGCTCGCGAGCTGCTCGAGCTGCATACGCTGGGTGTCGATGGCGGCTATAGCCAGGCCGATGTGACGGCGTTGGCGGCGGTGCTGACCGGCTGGACCGTCCATTACCGCGGCGACAGCGCTGGGCAGTTCGTGTTCCGGCTGGAGGCGCATGAGCCGGGGCCGCAAAGCGTGGCCGGCAAGCTCTATGACCAGGCGGGGTTCGAACAGGGCCGGGCCGTGTTGGCCGATCTGGCCGCCAGCCCGATCACGGCACAGCACCTTGCCGATAAATTCGTTCGCCATTTCATGGGCGATGCGCCCGATCCCGCGCTGGTTGCCAGCCTGGCGGGGCAGTTGCACGACACAGGCGGCAATCTGGCTGCGCTGGCAGCGGGCCTGGTGCTGTCGGACGCCGCCTGGAGCACGCCACCCAACCGGCTCAAATCACCGCAGGAATTCCTGTGGTCGGCCATTCGCGCGCTGGGCGTCGCGCCCGATGGCACGCAGGTGCAGGATCTGCTCGAGGGCATGGGACAGCCGCTGTGGAATCCAAGCTCGCCGGCCGGCTTTCCCGATGCGGCGATGAGCTGGCTGGGGCCCGAGGCCATTACGGCCCGGATCGACGCCGCGCAGACCCTGGCACTGGCGGCGACCGGGCCGGACGATCCGGTCGTCGTGGCACAGGCCGTGCTGGGGCCAGCACTGCAGCCCGCCACGCAAGAGGCGATGGAACGCGCCGAGAGTCGCACACAGGCTCTGGTGCTGATGCTGATGAGCCCCGAGTTTCAACGGAGATAGCCATGGACAGCAGCTGCGCCGATTTCCGCCGCGCCCAGATGAGCCGGCGCCTGTTCCTGGCCTCGGCCGGGGCTTTTGTTGCCTGGGCCGGCATGCCGCGGCAGGGCTTTGCCGCGACACGGCAGCCACGGCTGCTGACCGTGGTGCTGCGCGGCGCGATGGACGGGCTGGCCGTGGTGCCGCCGGTGGGTGACGGGCAGTACGAATCCCTGCGCGGCGAGTTTGCCATCGGCGTGTCGGGGCGGCAGGGGGTGCTGCCGCTTGACGGGTTCTTCGGGCTCAATGCGGCGCTGCCGGGATTGCACGGGCTTTATGCTGCGGGGGACGCGCTGATCATTCACGCGGCCGCGACGCCCTATCGTGATCGCTCGCATTTTGACGGCCAGGATGTGCTGGAATCGGGCATGGCGGGGCCGCGTGGTTCCGCGAGTGGCTGGATGAACCGGCTGGCCGAGGCCATGCCGCGGGGCGAGGCGGTGGGGCCGGTCAGCGGGCTGGCGGCATCGCAGACGGTGCCGCTGATCCTGCGTGGCGCCGCGCCAACCCTGACCTGGGCGCCGCCGCTGCTGCCGCCGGTGAGCGGCGACACTGCGCAGCGCCTGCTCGCCCTCTATCAGGCCAGCGATCCCGATCTGGCGCAGGCGCTGGCGTCGGGCATTGCGGTCGACCTGCAGGCGGCCGGCAGCGATGCCGAAATCCGCCGCGCGCGCAGCATGGCCGAGGCGTTCAGCAATCTGGCGGCGGGCTCGGCGCGCCTCGTCGCGGCCGAAGACGGGCCGCGCATCGCCGTGCTCAGCTATGACGGCTGGGATACCCATATCAGCGAGGGCGCCGAGGAGGGCCGGCTGGCCAATCTGCTGACGGCGCTCGATAGCGGCTTGATGGCACTGCGCGAGGAGCTCGACCCGGTATGGGACGATACCGTCATCGCCGTGGTCACCGAGTTCGGCCGTACGGCCCGCATCAATGGCAGCGACGGCACGGACCATGGTACCGCCACGGCGGCCTTTCTGCTGGGCGGGGCGGTCAAGGGCGGACGGGTGCTGGCCGACTGGCCAGGCCTGGGCGATGGCCAACTGCTCGATGGGCGCGACCTGGCGCCGACCATCGACCTGCGTTCGGTGTTCAAGGGCATTGCTCGGGACCATCTGGGCGTGGATGAACGCACCCTCGCCAGCGCGGTGTTTCCCGACAGCCTGGGCATCAGGCCGCTGGACGGGCTGGTCGGCTAGCCCTTGAGCGCTGCCGCCATGGCGGCGGCATCATAGCCCAGCGTCGCCAGCGCGGTGGCGACAATGCCGGCGCGATCGAGGCCGGCATCGGCATACATGTCGGCCTGGCTGGCATGCTCGACGAAACGATCGGGGATCATCAGCGGACGGAAGCGCAGCTTGCCGTCGAGTAGGCCATTGCTGGCGAGGAAGGTGGCGACATGGCTGCCAAAGCCGCCAAGGCCACCCTCTTCGACACTCAACAAGACGTCATGGCTGCCGGCCAGACGGGCAATGAGTTCCTCGTCGAGCGGCTTCATGAAGCGGGCGTCGGCAATGGTGGGATTGAGGCCCAGGGCCGCCAGCTTGTCGGCGGCAGCGAGCACTTCGGCCAGCCTGGCGCCATAGCTCAGGATGGCAATGGTGGCGCCCTGGCGGACGATGCGGCCCTTGCCGATGGGCAGGATCTGGCCCCGGGCGGGCAGGTCGACGCCCATGCCGTCGCCACGCGGGTAGCGGAAGGCGATGGGGCCGCTGTCGTAATGGGTGGCGGTGGTCACCATGTGACGCAGCTCTGCCTCGTCGGCGGCGGCCATCTGCACGATGCCGGGAATGGCGCCCAGATAAGCCGCGTCGTAATTGCCGGCATGGGTAGGGCCGTCGGCGCCGACATAGCCGGCCCGGTCGATGGCAAAGCGCACCGGCAGTTGCTGGATGGCCACGTCATGAATGACCTGGTCATAGGCGCGCTGCAGGAAGGTCGAATAGATGGCGCAGAAGGGGCGCATGCCCTCGCTGGCCAAGCCCGCGGCAAAGGTCACCGCATGCTGTTCGGCAATGCCGACATCGAAAATGCGGCTGGGATGGATCTCGGCGAACTTGTCGAGCCCGGTGCCCGAGGGCATGGCCGCGGTGACGGCGACGACGCGGGGGTCGTCACTGGCCTCGGCGATCAGGGTATCGGCAAAGACCGATGTGTAGGATGGCGCGTTGGAGGGCGTCTTGGTCTGGGCGCCGGTGATGACGTTGAACTTGGAGACGCCGTGATACTTGTCGTCGGAATCTTCGGCCGGGCCGTAGCCCTTGCCCTTCTTGGTCACGACATGGACGAGGATCGGGCCCTGGGCGGCGTCGCGCACGTTGTCGAGGATGGGCAGCAGGTGGTCGAGATTGTGCCCGTCGATCGGGCCGACATAGTAAAAGCCCAGCTCTTCAAACAGCGTGCCGCCGGTAAAGAACGAGCGGGCGAATTCCTCGGTGCGGCGGGCTGGTTCGTGCAGGAATTGCGGCAGCTTGCTGACCACCGACTTGGCGGCTTCGCGGGCGCCGCGATAGACGGGCCCCGAGACCAGGCGCGCCAGATAGGCGCTCATGGCGCCGGTGGGCGGGGCGATGGACATATCATTGTCGTTGAGCACGACGATGAGCCGGGCATCCATAGCGCCGGCATTGTTCATGGCCTCATAGGCCATGCCGGCCGACATGGCGCCATCGCCGATGACTGCAATGACATTGCGCGGCTGGTCGAGCAGTTCGCTGGCCACGGCCATGCCGAGGCCCGCCGAAATCGAGGTGGAGGAATGGCCGGCGCCAAAGGGGTCGTATTCGCTTTCGGCGCGGCGGGTGAAGCCGGACAGGCCGTGCTTCTGGCGCAGCGTGCGCATGCGGTCGCGGCGGCCGGTGAGGATTTTGTGCGGATAGGCTTGGTGGCCGACATCCCAGATGATGCGATCATGCGGGGTATCGAACACGGCATGCAGGGCCACGGTCAGCTCCACCACGCCCAGGCCCGCACCCAGATGGCCACCGGTTACCGAGACGGCGTCAATCATCTCGGCGCGCAGTTCGTCGGCGAGCTGCCGCAGGTCCTCGCGCGGCAGAGTGCGGAGGTCAGCCGGAGAGTTGACGGTGTCAAGGAGCGGGGTGGAGGGCTTGTCGGCCAATCGGGCAGTCCTTTGCCTATAGGGGCACTATGGCAGTTGTTTAGGCGTGCGGGCGGCGCATTGCAACAATAGCGGACCGCCTGCGCACAACTGCGCAGGAAGTGGAATGGACTGCAAACATGCCTGAATTGGGGCCGCTCAGTTGCTCACGGGTGCAGCCGGGCGGGTGCCGACAAAGCGGGTCGAGGACAGGCCTTCGGGGAAATCGCCGACGCGGAGGATCGTGACATAGGGCCCCATTTCGGTGGTGGGGCTGAAGTCGGCCTCGTCATGATCCCAGATTTCGGCAAAGTGGTCCGAACTCATCGCGGTGGGGGTGGTGAAGACGTCAGCGACGTGCTCGAGGTCGGGTGCCACCAGATCGGGGCGGCGCATGGCGCCGGCATCGGGGCGCTTGGCCAGGTGTTCGGCCAGCGCTTGAGCAACAGGTTCATCCTGACGCGGTGCGGCAAAGGTGCCGCGGAACAGGTCGGAGATGGCGCCGGTGACGATGGTGTCATTGCCCAGCGACGCGGTGCGCAGGGCGGTCACCCCGGGCAGGGCTGGCAGGCGCGACACGGGCATTACCGGCGTTGCGGCGGGCGCGGTTTCGCGTGCGATGATGGCTTCGAGCGCGTTTTGCGCTGTCGGATCCTGCTCCATGGGCGAGAGATAGGCGGTCATCATGTCGGGCTGCGGATCGGAGGTGATCAGGCGCGGCTGCGGCACGGGGGCAGTCAGGGCGGCAATGGCCGTCACGGCGTCGCCCGATGGCAGGGTGGAGGCGGTCGCCAATTGCAGGGCTTCGGACTTGCGCAGCGGCATGGGGGCGCTGGCCAGCGTGGTGATTTCAGCGGCATCGAGCGGCGCGCTGCCAGATGTGGCGAAGGGCAGGGAGGCCGGTGCCAGGCTCGCCAGGGCGACGCCGCCCAGATTGGTCGGCCGCGGCGCCGGAATGGGGGCGTTGGCCGTCGCCTGCGGGGCAAGGGAGGCCATCTGCACCGTTGCAGGCGGGATAGCGGGAATGGGTGCCGGAGTCGGCGCAGACGCCGTGGCTGTTGCGGGGGCCGAGGCTGCAGCGCTTGACGAGCTCGATGAACCGCCGAACAGCAGATCGACCAAAGTGCGGCCGCTGCCGGCGGAGGCGACCTGGGTGCCGGAGGAACTGCCGTTGCAGGGCACTGCGTGGCAGGTTTTCCACTCGGCCATGGCCACCTGATAACCCTGCTGGGACAGCGGCTTGCCATCGGTGGGCAGGTGCATGGTCTTGCCGTCGGGGAAGATTTCCTGCAGCTGGGCACGGGTCATGCGCGGCCAGGCGCGCACCGAGCCTGTGTCGAGATGGACAAAGGGGCTGCCTGATGTCGGGTAATAGCCGACGCCGCCGACCTGCTTTTTCATGGCAGCGGCGCGCAGCCGCGGCAGGGACACGCCGGGGATGAAGAAATCCATGGCATTGCCCTTGGTGTGCTGGCTGTTTTCAGCCACACCAGAAGAGGTTTCGCGCAGCATTTCATTGGTCTTGGGCGACCGGTAGGCCGAGACCACGTTAATCGGCTGGCTGGCGCCGACTTCCTGATAGACTTCCCAGACGAGGTCGAACAGCCGGGGGTCCATCTTGGTGGGCTCGTTGCGGCGCCAGTCGCGCAGGAAATAATTGAGATCGTTGAGACCGGACTGGACGTATTGTCCATTGCGCTTGAAGACGATGCGCGCGGTCTCCTTGGTGTGGGTATAATAGAGATAGATGGCGCGTTCCGAGGCCGCCGCCGCCGGGATAACGGAGGTCGGCAGGATGAGCGAAATGCTGATCAAGGCGGCGAGCAGAAACTGCCCAAAACGATGCCGTTGCAAATTGGAAGTCCCCGTCACGCGATACTCAGCCAGGTTATTGCCAGTCTATCGGTGGACGATAGCGTAAAATCCGCTGGATTTTGTTAACGTCCGCCGCCTGTGAGCCATTTCTCCGAGCCGCTCACGGATATGTCATTACAGACAGAAACTGGCGCAACCATGGCCATTTTGTCAATGAAAGCTTAACAGGGGCTCAAGCCCGGCCCCTGCATCCAGCTCAGGGGGAGATGGTGCCGTCATCGGCTTCGGCGACGATGTCGATGGGCTTGGGCGGGGTCGCCAGGCCCATGGCGGCGATCAGATTGGCGTTGTGGCCATAGATGTCGTCGAAGGACTGCAGGCTGCCATCGGCGGCGACGCGCACGGTGAAATAGGCGATGTGCACGGGGATCTGCTGCTCCGGGTTCACCCAGCGCTCGGCCGCGCCAAACATGCCTTCCAGCGAGGCCCGGCTGAGCGTGGGCTCATTGGCCAGCAGGGCATCGGCAAATTCCATGGGGTTCTGCACCCGGACACAGCCATGGCTATAGGCGCGGAAGTCGCGCTCGAAGAGCGATTTGGACGGGGTGTCGTGCAGGTAGACATCGTGCTTGTTGGGGAACAGGAACTTGATCTGGCCCAGGGCATTGCTGGTGCCGGGGCGCTGGCGGATGCGGAAGGGGAAATTGGTGGCGCTGACCTGGTTCCAGTCGACCTGCCAGGGGCTGACCGGATTGCCCTGGTACAGCAGGTCATAATTGTGGCTGTCGATATAGCCGGGATTGGCCATGACGGCTGGCGCGATCTCGGCCTTGACGATCGAGCTGGGCACATTCCAGTACGGATTGACCACGATGTGGCGGATGGATTCCGAGAAGATCGGGGTCTGGTGCTTGGTGGTGCCGACGACGACGCGGGTGGTGTATTCTTCCTGGTTGTCGCGATTGATCGACAGCCGGAATTCGGGAATGTTGACCAGCACGTTGAAGGCGCCGAGGTCGCGCGGCATCCAGCGCCAGCGTTCCATATTGGCCAGGATGTCGGCCTTGGTCAGCGGTGCGCCGCCATTGAGGGCGGCCAGCGTGGCCGGGCCCATGACGCCATCGACATAGAGGTTGCGGGTCTGCTGGAAGGCCTTGACCGCTTCGACCACGCTGTCGTCATAGACCGTATCGACGGCCTCGGGCAGCTCGAAGCGCTGGCGCAGCACGGGGACGCGGGCGTCGCTCATGCCGGGCTTGAGGGTGGCGCCGGCCGCGATCTGCAGCGGGCGGTCGGTCTGGTTCTGCTCGAAATTGGCAAGCGCTGCCTTGAGGGCGAGGAATTCTGGATGGGTCGGCTCGAGCGCCGCGAGGACCTTGACCGGGTCGGCGCTGGTAGCCAGTTGCACCAGCAGCCCGGCCTCATCGAGCTTTTTGGGCGCCACGTCGAGGTTTTCGCTGACCGAGCCGGGTACGATGCGGCCGGTATAGATATGGGTGGCGTAGCGCATAGTGGCGCGCGAGAACGCGGTTTCCAGCGTGGCCATCTTGATGGGATCGCTGCCGACGGCGGTCACGTCCAGGGCCGGGGTGAGATAGTCGGCGGGCCGCAGGCCCTCGGTTTCGGCTGCGGCAAAAAGCTTGAGGATTTTCTGGGCGGGCGGCGAGAAGGCGACGGCGCCGTCGGGCGTTTCGTCGAGCCAGATCGGCGCAAAATGGCGCGCGCCATAGAAGAAATAGAGTTTCTGCGCCTCGGCATAGGCGGCGCTGTCCTTGGCGGCGCCGTAATAGGCGGCAGACAGGCCAGCCTTGATGGTCTGGGCCAGCGGCGTCTGCGGCGGCGCGATATAGACCGGGCCGATGCTGGCACTGGCCACGGCCTGCGCCGATGCCGGCACAATGGGTGCGACGCCGGCAAGGGCAACAATCAGGCAGACCAGGAACTTGTTCATGCGGACTCCAGCAGGCGGTGTCGTGTCGTGGCGTCACCGGGATCCGGGGTGGATTCAACAGCCGCGCCGGACAAAATCATTAGCTAAAAATCCTTAACAGGAACAATTGCTCGCAGTTTTGTGAGGGCAATTTTTGCGGTGGGCGGCGGACCTGTGCAGCCCGAAAGCGCAATGCAAACAGGTCGACGGATCGTCCTCAGGATTTATTAGACAATATTGTGCCAAATTGCTTTCAGGGAGGGCGGGTTTTTGACTGGTCAGGAGCCGTAAAACCTTGCCGCGACGGGAATCAAGGCAGATGTTCAGGGCTGCAATCAAGAATCTGGCGTGGCAAGATTCCGCGAAACAACAGGCCCTGGCGGACGCTTACCTGCCGATCGTCAGAGGTTTTCTGCTGCCGGCCAGCCTTTACTACGCTTTTGTCACCTGGGCGCATTTTCAGGATGAGACCGGCCGCGATCTGATCCTGCTGGCGGGCGCCAGCGCGATTACGGCAATTGCCTACTGGCTGATCCGCCAGTATGCGCTGGCCAAGCGCCCGGTGTCGCTGGGCCGGCTGGAACTGCTCGGCGTGAGCGCCAATGGCCTGATGTATGGCAATGTCGTGCTCTACATGCTGTTGCACTATACCGAAAGCAAGCTGATCTACTTCTCGCTGATGGCAGTGGTTTTTTCCACCACCGGGGTGACGCTGCGCGGCACGGTGCTCAGCATCGTGGTGTCGATCGGCTCGCTCTATCTGTTCGCCAATGCGGCCGGCACGGCCATTGTCGGGCAATATGTGTTTATCGGCGTGGCGACGGCCTTTGCCTCGCTGGGCATGGCGAGCCTGTTGCGCAAGGCCATGGTGCAGCAGGTCGATGCGCGCCTGCTGGCGGACGATCTGGCGGCCAAGGCGCAGAACCTGGCGCGGACCGATCCGCTGACCGGGTTGCCCAACCGGCGGGCAGTGTTTCAGGAACTCGATGCTCTGGTGGCGGCGCGTTGCCCGTTCTGGGCGGGCATCATCGATCTGGATGGCTTTAAATCGGTCAACGATGTCTATGGCCATGTGATCGGCGATCGCCTGCTTTGTGCGGTGGTTGAACAGGCCAGGTCGATCGATCTGGGCGAGGGGCTGTTCGGCCGCATCGGCGGAGACGAGTTCATCTTCGTGCTGCCCGGAAGCCTGCCCGATGACGCGCTGTTGGCGCTGGGCGAGCGGATCATTGCGGCGATGGGTGTGCGCCACCAGATCGGCTTGTTGCAGCTGACGGTGGGGGCCTCGGCCGGTTTTGCGCATTTTCCCAGCATGGGGGTCTCGAGCGCGCAGATCTATGAACATGCCGATTTCGCCCTCTACCGCGCCAAGACCACGCAGCGGGGCCGTACGGTGCTGTTCGACGCCAGTGAAAACCAGGCAATGCAGGATACGCTGGCGATCGAGCGCGCGCTGCGCGAAGGCGATCTGGAGCGCGAGCTCGATCTGCAGTTCCAGCCGCAATATTCAATTTCCAGCGGCGCAATTGTGAGCTTTGAGGCGCTGGCTCGATGGAACAGTCCGACGCTGGGCTCGGTCCGCCCGGACCTGTTCATCGGGGTGGCGGAACGGTGCGGGCTGATCGGCCGGGTGACGCCGATCCTGTTCCGGAAGTGTCTCGATGGTCTGGCGCAACTGCCCGACGAGATCGGCGTGTCGTTCAATCTGTCGGCCAAGGATATCGGCAGCCCGGAGGTCATTGCGGCGCTGCTCGACATGGTGGCGTCGTCGGGACTGGCGCATGAGCGTATCGAGTTCGAGATCACCGAGACGGCCGTGATGACCGATCTGGCGGTGGCGGGCCAGTTGCTGGCGGACCTGTCGGCAGCCGGCTACCGGATTGCGCTGGACGATTTCGGCTCGGGCTATTCGAGCTTCCAGTACATCGACCAGTTGCCGCTGGACAAGGTGAAGCTCGACAAGAGCTTCGTGCGCCGCGTGCCGCATAATGTGAAATCGCGCGAGATCATCGCCAGCATCATCGCGCTATGCTGCCGGCTGGGGCTGCGCTGCGTGCTCGAAGGGGTGGAGACCGAGGACGAGATGGTTGCCCTGACCCCGCTCGGCCCGGACCTGATCCAGGGCTATCTGTTCGGCAGGCCGATGCCACTGGCCCAGGCCATTGCGGCGGTGGCCGACGAGCGCGCGGCCCGGCTGCGGGCAGAGGCGCTGACCGCCCGCGCCGCTGGTCCGAAAAAGCAACGGAAAGCTGCGGCTTCCTAAGACCGGCTTGCGTGGCGCCGGGCGGGACCATAGCGTCTTGGCCGGAGGATCATCATGGACCGGCAAAGCCATTTCGTGGTTGTGGGCGGCGGCACTGCCGGCTGGATCGCGGCGTTCATCATTGGGGATGCGGCGCGCCGCAAGGGGTTGAACGCGCGGATCAGCGTCATCGAACCGTCGAGCATTCCGACCGTGGGGGTGGGCGAGGCGACGACGGCGGCGTTTCGCGTGCTGCTCAAGCATTTCGGCATCGACGAGTTCGAGTTCTTCCGCAAAACCGAGGCGACGTTCAAGCTGGGCATCCGGCACGAGGACTGGCGCCGCAAGGGCTTTACCTATTATGGGCCGATCGATGACCCCCACCAGGTGATCCAGGCGCCGGCCGGGGCGCCGAGCGATTATCTCAATGTCTATGCGATCGCGGCCGGGCGGCCGATCACTGACATGCATCTGTTCGGGCCGCTGCTGGAGCAGAAGAAGGCGCCCTATGCCCGCAAGGCCGACGGCTCGCTGGTCCCGCTGGGACCGTTCCACCACGCCTATCATTTCGATCAGGCCAAGGTCGGGCGGTTCTTCGCCGGCAAATCCAAGGGCGTCGAGATCGTCGATGCGGTGGTGTCCGGGATTGAGCGTAACCCCGAGACCGGCGACGTCACCGGGTTGCAGCTCGACAATGGGCAGCTGCTGGAAGCCGATTTCTTCATCGATGCCACCGGTTTTCGCAAGCAGCTGATCGTCAAGGAAATGGCGGCGGACTGGGTCTCTTATGCCCATGAACTGCCCGTCAACCGGGCGCTGCCGTTCTGGCTCGATATCAAGCCGGGCGAGGAGATCGCCAATTATACCCGCGCCTGGGCGCAGGATGCCGGCTGGATGTGGCAGATCCCGACGCAGACCCGCTATGGCTGCGGCTATGTCTATTCGGACGAATTTTCGACGCCCGAGCAGGCCAAGGCGGAAGTCGAGCGCGTGCTCGGCCGCGAAATCGAGGTGCGCAGCGATATCCGCTTTTCGATCGGCCGGCTGGAAAATGCCTGGGTGGGCAATGTCGTGGCGGTGGGGCTGAGTTCGAGCTTTCTCGAGCCGCTGGAATCCACCTCGATCCACGGCACGATCGTGCAGATGATGCTGTTTGCCGATCGCTTCCTCAAGCATCCGGCAGAGATGACCTCGGGGGAGCGCAAGGATTACAATGCCCGGGTCGGCCGGCAGGTCGACGATTTCCGCACCTTCGTGAACACCCATTACATGGTGGAGCGCGACGACACGCCGTTCTGGCGCGAGGTGCGCGCCAACCGCATTCATCCCGAGACCAAGGCTCAGCTGGCGCGCTGGCAGAGCCAGATGCCGCGGCACGAGCAGTTTGCCGATACTCTCTTCGGCCTGCCGCATATCCAGACCCAGCTCTACTATCCGGTGCTGGCCGGGCTGGGCCTGCTCAGCCAGGACCTGGCGCGGCGGGAAATGGACAAGGACCCCAAGCTGCGGCAGTTCGCCCGGGAGGCATATGAGGGCTTGGTGAAGGAATATCGTGCCGCGGCCAGCGTGGCGCTGGGGCATGCGGAATTTCTGGAGATTGTGCGGGGGATGGGGTGAGGGGCGTAGATCGGCTGGCAAGACATTATCTGCGCCAGTCTGATTTCTGGCGCTGCCCCCCATACAAGACATCCAGCCATCAAGGCGCCTGCCCCGTAGGCGGTCTTCATTTGATTAGGCTGAGCGCATAACTCACATTGTGGGACGGGTTGTGGCGGGCGATCCATTCAACGCGGTGCATCGCATTCTACAGAGAATTTGAACCTATTATCGAAGTTGAGGTTTCAGGTGT
Source organism: Devosia beringensis (assembly GCF_014926585.1). Lineage (NCBI taxonomy): Bacteria > Pseudomonadati > Pseudomonadota > Alphaproteobacteria > Hyphomicrobiales > Devosiaceae > Devosia > Devosia beringensis. The sequence goes on from NZ_CP045422.1 coordinate 2,359,097, forward strand.
TGCCTTGCATAACGCGGAGCCATTGATCGAGTTTTGAGGTAATTTGGTGCTTGTACACTTTGCAAGTTGGCTACTAGGTCTCTCGATCTTCAGCTTGATCATGGGTTTCTTCGTTTCAGAGTACCGGATTAATACGCGATCACCGTATGCGGGCAAATTGACGGGGACGCTAACGCCCTTTCAGAAAGCCGATCAGCGCCGTCAGTGGAAGAAAGCTCTCAATGACCCTGCTCATCGGCCCTACAAATGGGCTTTTTACGTACTGGTTGCCATGGTCGTCGTTTCGATGACCGCAGGGTTTGCATTGATCATTGCTGCGCTGCTGCTGCGCTAAGAATGCTGTGGCACTAAGACCGTCACGACGTCTGTTGTTGGCAGTGCATCGATCAATATCGATGCGCCAGTTTCCCGGCGCGGCAATATTGACAAATGAACTTCGCAACCCACGCTATAGCGGCCACAAGCGCCCTAGGCCGCGTCGCTGAGCAGTTCTTCGGCCAGGCCGTATTCGTGCAGTTTGCGGTAGAGGGTCGAGCGGCCGATCTTGAGGGCGCGGGCGACGCGGGACATGCGGCCGCCATGATGCTCGATGGCAAAGACGATGGCAGCGCGTTCGATCTCGGCCAGGGCGGCGACTTCGCCGGCGGGGTCGAGGAAGCGATCGGGCAAAGCCGGCATGCTGACATGGAGGCGCTGGCGGGCCGTGGCGGTGTCGATATGGGTCGGCGCTGACGCTACCGGGGCCGCCTCGATTTCCCTGATGGCGCGCTCGCGGCCATTGGCCTGGGCGATGATCTGGGGGAAGTCGATGGTCTCGAGGAAAGCCCCATCGCTGAGGATGACGGCGCGATAGACGGCGTTTTCCAGCTGGCGGACATTGCCGGGCCAGTCATAGGCGGCCAGCAGGTCAAGGGCGACCGGGGAAATGCCCAGGATGCGCTTGCCGGATTCGGCGGCGAAGCGGGCGATGAACATGGCGACCATGGCCGGGAGGTCTTCCATGCGCTCGCGCAAGGGCGGGGTATAGATGGGGAAGACGTTGAGCCGGTAATAGAGATCCTCGCGGAACTCGCCGGATTTGGCCAGGTTCAGCAGGCGCCGGTTGGTGGCCGAAATGATGCGCACGTTGACGCGCTCGGTGCGGGAGGAGCCAACGGGCTCGATCTCGCCTTCCTGCAAAGCGCGCAGCAGCTTTACTTGGATATCGAGCGGCAGCTCGCCGACCTCATCGAGAAACAGGGTGCCGTTATGGGCCTCGGCAAACTTGCCGGGCTGATCGGCGATGGCGCCGGTAAAGGCGCCCTTCTTGTGCCCGAACAGCACCGATTCAACCAGATTGGGCGGGATGGCGCCGCAGTTGACGGTGATGAAGGGTTTTCCCGCGCGGTCGCCGGAGCCCTGGATGATGCGGGCGATGAGTTCCTTGCCGACGCCGGTCTCGCCCTCGATGAGGACGGGAATGGTCGACTTGGCGGCCTTGGCGCAGAGGCTGATGACGCGGGCCATGGAGGGCGCCCGGGCAATCATGTCGGCGGCGGTGAAGGTGCCGGTCTTGCGGGCGCGTTCGGCGCGGATGGTGGCTTCGAGTGCGTCCAGCTTCATGGCATTGCGCAGCGAGATGACCAGGCGCTCGGGCGCCACGGGCTTGACGAAATAGTCGGCGGCGCCATTGCGCATGGCCGAGATCACGGTTTCGAGCGAGGCATTGGCGGTTTGGATGATGACGGGGGTGGTCAGGCCCTCGCGGCGCATGGCCTCCATCACGCCCATGCCGTCCAGATCGGGCATGACCAGATCGAGGATCATGGCGCCGATATTGCGGTCGTCGCGCAGGATGGCCAAAGCCTGTTCGCCGCCGGTAGCGGTGAGCGGCTTGAAGCCGGCCCGGTTGGCGACCTCGGCGGTCAGACGCAACTGAACCGGATCATCATCAACTACCAGAATGCGCGTCATTCAAACTCCGGTCTTCTTGCTGCGGCATCGATTCGTGTGCCGTTTTGGGAACAAGTTGAGCGGATGGGGTTAAGGGGCGATTAATCATGGAGAATTTGGCGGGGTGAGGGGAGGGGTCTCCTCTCCCGTTTACGGGAGAGGGGGACCACGCGGAGCGTGGTGGAGAGGGGAGCTACAGGCGCGAACGCTAGTTCGACCCCCGCGGACCAGCGGCGCCATCCTGCTCGCGGCACCCCCCTCCACCGCCTGACGGCGGTGCCCCTCCCCCGCTCGCGGGGGAGGAAATCCCGTTGCCGGCATCGCGCGCGGGGCGCACCCTTCCCAAGCCATTCCCCGCTGGGTAAGGTCCGCGCCAAATCAGATGTGCCGGAGACTTGCCATGAATGCGCCCGCCCAGAAGAGCCACAATCAGTTCGGCAATCTGCCGGTCTGGGATCTCAGCGACCTCTATCCGGGTGGCGACAGCGCCGAATTCAAGGCGGACCTGGAAAAGGCCAAGGCCGATGCCGCGCGCTTTGAGGTGGACTACAAGGGCAAGCTGATTGCGCTGACCCAGGCGGGCGATCTGATCAAGGCTATCAAGGACAGTGAGGCGCTGGGTGACCTCACCGGCCGGATCGGCTCATTCGCCTTCCTGCAATATGCGCAGAAATCGACCGATCCGGACCGCGCCAAGTTCATGGGCGACACCAATGAGGCGCTGACCAACCTCTCCACCCGCGTGCTGTTTTTCGAGCTTGAGCTCAACCGCATCGAGGACGCGGACCTCGAAGCTGCCTTTGCCAGCGACACAGAGCTGGCGCGCTACCGCACCTGGTTTGCCGAGCTGCGCAAGGCCAAGCCCTATCAGCTCGACGACAAGCTCGAAGAGCTGTTCCACGACAAGTCGACCACCTCGTTTTCGGCGTGGAACCGGCTGTTCGACGAGACGCTGAGCAGCCTTGAATTCGAGGTCAATGGCGAGGTGCTGACCCTTGAAGCCACGCTGCACCTGCTGAGCGAGAAGGACGAGACCAAGCGGGAAGGCGCGTTCAAGGCCTTGGGCAAAACCCTCAAAGCCAATGGGCGGCTGTTCACCCACATCACCAATGTGCTGGCCAAGGACAAGGAAATCTCCGATCGCTGGCGCGGCTACCAGGACATTGCCGACAGCCGGCACATGGCCAATTCGGTCGAGCGCGAAGTGGTCGATGCGCTGCAGCAGGCGGTGGAGGCGGCCTATCCGCGGCTCAGCCATCGCTATTACAAGATGAAGGCCAAGTGGTTCGGCAAGGACAAGCTCAATGCCTGGGACCGCAATGCCCCGCTGCCGACCAGCGACGAGCGCGTCTGGGACTGGGACAGTGCCGTGAGCACGGTGATGGAGGCCTATGGCCAGTTCTCGCCCGAACTGGCCGCCTGCGCCGCGCCCTTCTTCAATTCGGGCTGGATCGATGCGCCGAGCGGGGACGGGAAGCTGTCGGGCGCCTTTGCGCATCCCACCGTGCCGAGCGCGCATCCTTTTCTGATGCTCAACTATATGGGCCGCTCGCGCGATATCATGACGCTGGCCCATGAGCTGGGCCATGGCGTGCATCAGCGGCTGGCGGCGGCGCAGGGGCCGATCCTGGCCAACACCCCGCTGACCCTGGCCGAGACGGCCTCGGTGTTCGGGGAAATGCTGACGTTTCGGTCGCTGTTGAACAAGACCACCGACCCGACGCAGCGCTTTGCTTTGCTGTCGAGCAAGGTCGAGGACATGCTCAATACGGTGGTGCGGCAGATCGCCTTTTACACCTTCGAGCGCCGGGTGCACACGGCGCGGCGGCTGGGCGAGCTCAAGACCGAGCAGATCAACCAGATCTGGCTCGATGTGCAGCAGGAATCACTGGGCGACGCGATCATCGCCAATGATGGCTATGAGAGCTTCTGGGCCTATATTCCGCACTTCATCCACTCCCCCTTCTATGTCTACGCCTATGCCTTTGGTGACTGTCTTGTGAACTCGCTCTACGCACAGTATGAGAAGTCGAGTGATGGCTTCGCCGAGCGCTATTTCGAGCTGCTCAAGGCCGGGGGAAGCAAGCACCATACCGAACTGCTCGCGCCGTTCGGGCTGGATGCCAAGGATCCCCAATTCTGGTCGCTGGGTCTCTCCATGATCGAGGGGCTGATCGACGAGCTGGAGGCAACGGCGCCCTGATGCAAGGTCAAGCGGGGCCAAGCCGGTCACCGACTTTGGACGCATAGACTTTACCAAACCCTGGACTTACGAGGACGACATGGCCACCAAACACCGCCCCGAACACCATTCCGAGCTGCAGGCTGAATCCCCGATGGATTATGCCCAGCACGAAGCGACCTATGAGGGCTTCCTCACGGCCGTCAAATGGTCCGTCATCGGCTTGGCGGCGACAGCAGTGATCCTCTACTTCCTGATCCAGCCCTGATTTTCAGCGCAGGTACGGGCATTTCATTCTAGCCTGTCCACCGGGCAGGCGGGCAGGAGAATTTCATGAAGATTGCCATCGTTCGCGAGCGTCTCGACGGGGAGAACCGCGTTGCGGCCACCCCCGAGACGGTCGGCAAGCTCATTGCGCTGGGTGCCAGCGTCGCGGTCGAAAAAGGCGCCGGGCTCGGCTCGCGCATTCTTGACGCCGACTATGAAACAGCCGGCGCCGTAATCGGCGCGACGGCAGCAGTGACGCTCAAGGGCGCCGATGTCGTGCTGACCGTGCGGCGGCCCGAGGCGGCCGCGCTGGCGGGCGTCAACAAGGGCGCGCTGCTGATCGGCGCGCTCGACCCCTATGGCAATGACAAGGACGTGGCGGCGCTGGCCAAGGCCGGAGTCACCGCCATGGTGATGGAATTCATGCCGCGCATTACCCGTGCGCAGGTGATGGACATTCTCTCCAGCCAGGCCAATCTGGCCGGCTATCAGGGCGTGATCGAAGCGGCTGCCGCCTTCGACCGGGCCTTCCCCATGATGATGACCGCTGCCGGTACGGTTCGGCCGGCCAAGGTCTTCGTGATGGGCGCCGGTGTGGCGGGCCTGCAGGCCATTGCCACGGCCAAGCGCCTGGGCGCGGTGGTTTCGGCCACCGATGTGCGGCCTGCGGCCAAGGAACAGGTCGAAAGCCTGGGCGGCAAGTTCGTCGCCGTCGAGGATGACGAGTTCAAGCAGGCCGAAACGGCCGGCGGCTATGCCAAGCAGATGTCAGCGGAATACCAGGCCAAGCAGGCCGAGCTGACCGCGCAGCACATTGCCAAGCAGGATATCGTGATCACCACCGCGCTGATCCCGGGGCGCCCGGCGCCGCGGCTGATCACCAAGGCCATGGTGGAATCCATGGCGCCCGGTTCGGTGATCGTGGATCTGGCGGCCGAGCGCGGCGGCAATGTCGAGCTGACGGTGCCCGGCAAGGTGATCGAGCACAAGGGTGTGACGATCATCGGCTATACCAATATGCAGGGTCGCATCCCGACCACGGCCAGCCAGCTTTATGCGCGTAACCTCCTGGCTTTCCTCACCACGCTGATCGATGCCAAGGGCAAGACCCTGGCGATCAACTGGGATGACGAACTGGTCAAGGCGACGGTGCTGACACGCGATGGCGCGGTGGTGCATCCGAACTTTGTCGGTGCCGCGATTGCCGACGAGGCCAAGCCGGTTGCCGTGGTCAAGGCGGCGCCAAAGCCCGCCGGCAAGAGTGTCGAGGCCAAGGCAAGCCTGGCCAAGACCGGCGCAGCATCGGCCGCCCCGGCCAAGCCGGAAGCAGCCAAAAAGCCTGTTGCGGCCAAGCCGGTGATTGCCGCCATGGCCGATACGCCCAAGCAGGCCGCGCCAGGGGTGGAGCAATCCATTCCGGCCGCTGCCGAGGCGCCGGCGACGCCGGCCAAGCGCGCCGCGACCAGGAAGGCGGCCGCGGTGATGGACAGTGCCGCCAAGGCGGCCACCGTACCAACAGCCAAGGCGCCGACAATACCCAAGAAGCCGGCTAGTGCGCCGGCAAAGGCCAAGGCTGCAGCGAGCAAGCCTGCCGCCAAGGCCAAGGCGCCTGCCGCCGCCAAGCCCGCTGCCCCCAAGAAGACCGCAGCACCCAAGAAGCCCGCAGCCCCAAAGGGAGCCCAGTAAATGGAAGCGATCGACCCCTTCACCTTCCGCCTGGCCATCTTCGTGCTGGCGATCTTTGTCGGCTATTTCGTCGTCTGGTCGGTGACCCCGGCGCTGCATACACCACTGATGAGCGTGACCAATGCGATTTCCTCGGTGATCGTGGTGGGCGCGCTGCTCGCCGTGGGCGTGCATCTGGCGACCGATGCGAGCTGGGTTTCCAAGCTCTTCGGCTTTATCGCCCTGGTTTTTGCCAGCGTGAATATCTTTGGCGGGTTCCTCGTCACCCAGCGGATGCTGGCCATGTACAAGAAGAAGGGCTGACGCCATGATTTCTGCAGATATTGCAGCCCTTCTCTATCTCGTTTCGGGCGTGCTGTTCATCATGGCGCTGCGCGGCCTGTCGAGCCCGCGCACGGCAAGGCAGGGCAATACCTACGGCATGGTCGGCATGGGTATTGCCATTGTCACCACGCTGGCTGTGGCGGCGCCGAGCGATGTCATCAGCTGGGCGCTGATCATCGGCGGCATCGGGCTGGGCGGCGGCATCGGCGCCTATATGGCGCGGACGGTCAAGATGACCGACATGCCGCAACTGGTTGCCGCCTTCCACTCGCTGGTGGGTCTGGCGGCGGTGTTCGTGGCCGCAGCGGCGCTTTATGCGCCCGAAGCTTTCCACATTGTCGATATCGATCCTGCCACCGGTCTTGCCGTCGGGCTGATCCATGCCCAGGCGCTGGTGGAAATGAGCATTGGCGTGGCGATCGGCGCTTTCACCTTTACCGGCTCGGTCATCGCCTTTGCCAAGCTCAACGGCAATATGAGCGGCAAGCCGATCCTGCTGCCGATGCGCCATGTCATCCACATCGCCATGGCGGCGGTGCTGCTGGGCCTGGTCTGGGCCTTTACCACCTCGGCCGACCCGATGCTGTTCTGGATGATTACCCTGGTGGCACTGGTGCTGGGCGGGCTGATGATCATTCCGATCGGCGGCGCGGACATGCCGGTGGTGGTCTCCATGCTCAATTCCTATTCGGGTTGGGCGGCGGCGGGCATCGGCTTCACGCTGGGTAATACGGCGCTCATCATTACCGGCGCGCTGGTGGGCAGCTCGGGCGCGATCCTGAGCTACATCATGTGCAAGGCGATGAACCGCAGCTTCATCTCGGTGATCCTGGGCGGCTTTGGCGGCGATAGTGGCGCTGTTGCCGGCGGCGCCGAAGAGGAGCGTCCGGTCAAGCAGGGTGCGGCCGACGACGCGGCCTTCCTGATGAAGAATGCCAGCAAGGTCATCATCGTGCCCGGCTATGGCATGGCGGTGGCGCAGGCCCAGCACGCTTTGCGTGAAATGGCCGACCTGCTCAAGAAGGAAGGCGTCACGGTCAAATATGCCATCCATCCGGTGGCCGGCCGCATGCCCGGGCATATGAACGTGCTGCTGGCGGAAGCCAATGTGCCCTATGACGAGGTATTCGAGCTCGAGGATATCAATTCCGAGTTTGCCCAGTCCGACGTGGCCTTCGTCATCGGCGCCAATGACGTGACCAATCCGGCGGCCAAGACCGACAAGACCAGCCCGATCTATGGCATGCCGGTGCTCAATGTCGAAGATGCCGGCACCGTGCTGTTCATCAAGCGCGGCATGGCCGCGGGCTATGCCGGCGTGCAGAACGAGCTGTTCTTCCGCGACAATACCATGATGCTGTTCGGCGACGCCAAGAAGATGACCGAGGACATCGTCAAGGCATTAGGACATTGACGGATTTGCTGACTGTCGTTGTGTAATATAGGGTCGCCTTCGGGCGGCCCTTTTACTTTTCAGGATCTGTTTGTTCTTCCGGGGCCAGGGGAGGATGAGATGGTGACAAGCAAGCGTGTGGTGAGCAGGCCAAAGGCGGCCGCGCAGCCGGCGCCACCGGCACCGGCGCCGGGCAAGACGGCGGTGGTCGTCATTCACGGTATCGGCGAGCAGACCCCGCTGGAGACGCTGCGGGGCTTTGTCGAGACCGTCTATCAACGGGACAGGGCCCTCGCGAGCCTGCCCGTCGACAAGACCGGCCTGCTCAACATTGCCATTGTCCCCGATGACGTGACCGGCTCGGCCGAGTTGCGTCGCATCACCACGCTCAAGGACGGTCCGCAGAAGCGGACGGATTTTTTCGAGTTCTACTGGGCCGACATCATGGACGGCACGCCGCTCGATATGGTGACAGGCTGGATAAGGACGCTGCTGCTGCGTTCCCCGCTGCAGCTGCCGCGCTCAGCCAAGGTTCGCTGGGCCTGGGCCATTATGTGGGTGTTCGCCATCATTATCCTGGGAGCTGGGCTGGTCACGGCCTATCCGGAGTCACTGCAGTCCATCGAGGCATGGGGCCCCCTGCCGCAGATCGGTGACAGGCTGGCCGCGGCCCGCCCTTTGATTGCCGCGGGCGTCGTAGGCCTGGCCATCCTGCTGCGCCTGCTGCGGGTGGTGAAGCTGAAGGGCCTACTGGTCGTGGCGGGGCTCGGCGTCGCCCTGTTCCTGGTGCCCGCGCCCCTGGCGGATTCCTTGCGTTTCTGGGCGGCGGCATTGACCGCGCTGGTCGGCTGGAGCCTGCATGCCGTGGTGACCCCCTTTGCAGGCGACGTTGTGCGCTATGTGCGGGCAACGCCGAGCACGGTTGAACGCCGCCGGCTGGTGCGCGAGCGCGGTTTGGCGCTGCTGGAGGCGCTGCACCAGAAGCGCCGCAATGGTCCGCCGCTCGAAGCATTTGCCACGGTGCCTGCGGACAATCCGCCGCTTTATGATCGCATCGTCATTGTCGGCCACAGCCTGGGGACCATCATCGGCTATGACATCCTGCAGCTGTTCTGGGACAAGCACGGGCCTACGCACCATCAGAGCTGGAACCCCGCGGCAGAGGGCGTGCAGGACGCCCTCAAGGCCTGCGACGCCTATGTGCAAGCGGCCTGGCCCGATCGGGGCGCAGCGTTCGACAGGGCGGGCTTCGCCGCAGCGCAGGCCCGGCTCCTGGCTGTGCTGGCAAAGCAAAGTCCGGGCTGGCGGATCAGCGACTTCATCACGCTGGGTAGTCCGCTGGCGCATGCCGAATTCCTGCTCGTGGACAATGCAGACCAGGTCAGACAAGCAGCCGAGGAGCGACGGTTCGCCACGGCGCCACCGCATCCCGACCCTTTACAGCTGGGCAGCATGCTGTTCTCGCGAACCGGCCTGGCGCAAAGAGCGGACGGCAGCGAGGAACCGCTTTATCCTCATTTCGCGGCCCAGTTTGCCGCCGTCAAATGGACCAATATCTTTGACGAGGCGACCAATCCGCTGCTCGGCGATCTGATCTCGGGGTCTCTGAAAACAGACTTCGGATCGGGGATCGAGGAGCATGGAGTTTCGATAACGCGTCCCGGCTGGCCGGGTTTTCTCGGTCGCATCTTCACCCACACGCGCTATTGGAGCTGGGACCCCGGCTATGAGCCCAGTGCCGCCAATGTGGAAGCTGCTGCCGTGGCCATGGCCAAGCCGGACGAGGCAGCGCGCCGCGAATTGCTCTGGCACAATGTGCCCGAACACATTCGCCAGCTGCGCCTGGCGCTTCGCCTCGAGAGCTGATGGTGGGCCGGGCGGCTCAGTAATGCGGCGGGGGCGGCTCGTTGGCGGGGTCGGCGATATGGACGCCGGAGCGCACCTGCTGCTCGATGGTCTCGAGCTTGCGGGTGAGCAGGTCAATCTGCTGCCACTGGGCGGTGATGGTGGCATTGAGCTCGTCGATGGTCTGATCCTGGAAGGCGATGCGGGTCTCGAGCGCCTCGAGTCGGTCGGCAATATCGATCATGACGTCTCTCCGAGCAGGATACGTGGTCCGCTGCCGTTGCGGCCGAGCCGATCACCGCCATTGCGCATGGGGCACTGGCCAGTGGTCAGGCATCCGCAGCCGATACAGAGGGTGAGGCCATCACGCAAGCGCTGCAGCGCGGCGATGCGGGCATCAAGCTCGGCCGCCCACTGCGCCGAGAGGCGCGCCCAGTCATCCGGGCCGGGTGCGGCGTCGGGCGGCAGCGTCGCCAGGGCCTCGGCAATACGGGCCAGCGACAGGCCCAGATCCTGGGCCACGCGGATGACGGCGACGCGGCGCAGCACGTCGCGACTATAGCGACGCTGGTTGCCGGCGCTGCGATGGCTGCGAATGAGGCCCCTGGCCTCGTAGAAGTGCAGGGTAGACACCGCGACGCCGCTGCGCCGGGCCACCGCACCGACCGTGAGAAAGGACTGCAACATGGCACTTGACCTCAACTTAGGTTGAGGTTGTAGCAAGGAAGGCGATCTTGCAAGTCGGGTGCGCGGCATCCGATGCCAATAGGGGGGCGCCATGTCCATTGTCTTCAATCTGCTGCTGTTCATCCATCTGGTTGCCCTGGTCGTGGGGGCGGCCACCAATGTGGCCATGCCTATCCTGGCCGGACGCATGGCCAATGCCGGCCCGGAGAGCCAGGCGCTGCTCGGCGGGGTGGCCGGCACGATGTCGAGGAACTCGCAACGGGCGCTGCTGACGCTGGTCGCCACCGGGCTGCTGATGGTGGCCATCGTCATCTGGCAGGGACGTGTCACCAGCCCCAGTCCCTGGTTCATCGCCAAGATTGCCCTGGTGCTGATGATCCTGGGCCTGATGCTGGCGCGGGGTCTGCCGGCGCTGAAGAATATCCGTCCCGCCACTTTCGGATTGCTGACCCGTATCGTGCTGCTGGCCATCATTTTCTGCTAAGTCATGGCGTTCAACTGATCACGAGCAGTTGACGCAAAGGGAACCCTTTTGCCGCCCCGGTCATTGCTTTGTCAGATCATGGCAAAGGCGGGAGGCCAGCATGACCACCAGCAGAGCGATTTCTCTTCCGATCCAGTCCGCCCTTGATGCCAACCGCCACGATGCGCTTGGCCTGGTGCTGAGCGGAGCCTTGCCGCTGTCGGTCTTTGTCATCGTGCATGGCATGGCCGAGTTGGCCGGGGTCATGCCGCTGTTTTTCGCGCCCTTCGGCCTGCCGGGTTGGCTCGGCGCGGCGCTGCATATCGGCAGCTTGCCGCTGTTCGGCATTGCCCGCTGGATGGTGGCGCAGCATGGCCCCAAGGGGCGCAGCGCCGGCTGGTGGCTGGTGGGACTGATGGCCGGGGTAATTGCGCTGCCCTTCCTGGTCCAGCCGCTCGATTCGCTGATGCTGAGCCTGGTCACCGTGATCCTGCTGCTGACCGGCATGGCCGCCGGCCTGCGGGTGGCCGCCGTGTCGCCGCGGGCGGCGCTGGTGATGGTGCCGGGGCTGGCCTGGATGGGGCTGAGCGCCTTTATCGGCCTGAGCCTGGCAGCCGGCTGGTCGCCGCCGTTCAGCCTGACCAATGCGCAGGGCCAGGCCGCCCAGTAGAGCAGGTTACATCCGGGTGCGTTCTTGCAGTCCTGCGCCATCCGCGCCATGTGGGGAGCAACAAGGATTTACCGAGGACCTGGCCATGACCAAGACGCTCAAGATCGACGTGTTCACCGATGTTGTCTGCCCCTGGTGCATTGTCGGTTCCGCGCGGCTGGATAAGGCCATCGCGGCGCTGCCGGACGATATCGACGTCGTGGTCGAAAACCATCCCTACTATCTTGATCCCGATACCCCCGCTGAAGGCGTGGTGGTGGCTGACATGCTGCGCCAGAAATACGGCAAGGAACCCAAGGAGATGTGGGAGCGGGTCGAGAGCGAGGCGCGCAAGGCCGGGGTTGAACTCGACCTCAGCCAGCAGCCGCGCATGTTCCCCACCAAGAAGGCCCATACCATCACCAGGTTGGCCAAGCCGATGGGCAACCAGCACGAGTTGGCCAATGCCATAGCCAATGCCTATTTCCTCGAGCACCGCCAGATCAACGACGACAATGTGCTGGCCGATATCGCGGTCGAATACGGCTTTGACCGCGGCGACGCGCTTGACGCCATGAATGACGAGAACGAGCTGGCCATTACCGAGCAGCTGGCAGTGGATGCCGCAGCGCAGGGCATTCGCGGCGTGCCGTTCTTCGTCTTTGGCGAGAAATATGCGCTGTCGGGCGCGCAGCCCGACGAAGTGTTCGAGCGCGCCCTGGCGCAGACCATCGACGAACTCTGAGACCGGCTGTCAGTCCGGCGTCAGTGGTGTAGATTCACCGGCAGTGATTTGCCGAGGTCTGGTCCGTGAAGCTTGTCGTTCGTATCGTACTCGGTGCCGCGCTGGTGGTGTTGCTCGCCTATGCCGGGGTGTTTGGCTATATCTATGTCAACCAGCGGGCGCTGCAGTACAGTCCCGCCGGCCCGGTGGTGGCGCTGGCCGACACTGCCCTGTCCGGGGCGGAGGAGGTGGCGATTGCCTCGGGTGATGGCACGATCAATGGCTGGTACCAGCCGCCGCAGGCCGGTCGCCCCGTGATCCTCTATTTCAAGGGCAATGCCGGCAGCTTCAGCGAGGAACATGTCCGGTTCGAGCAGTTCGCGGCTGCCGGTTATGGCTTTCTCGCCTTCGACTATCGCGGCTTTCCGCTGTCGCCGGGCTCGATCAGCCAGGACAATATCCTGCAGGACGGCACCAGCGCCTTTGACTGGCTGGAACAGCAAGGCTTTCCCATCGTCATCTGGGGACGCTCGCTGGGCTCGGGGCCGTCGACCTATGTGGCCAGCGTTCGCGACGCGCGAGCCTTGCTGATTGAGGCCGGGTTCCATTCAGCGGTGACCGTGGCCAATGAGCGCTATCCTTTTCTGCCGGTGGGGCTGGCCATGCAGGACCAGTACCCGGTCAGCCTGTGGATCGCCACTGTCACCGAGCCGGTGATGGTGGCGCATGGCACGGCGGACATAACGATCGGCGTCAGCAATGGTGAGCGGTTGTTTGCGCTGGCGCCGAACCCGGACGAGATCTGGATCGAGCCGGGCGCCGGGCATGACGACCTCTGGGCGCGCGGCATCTGGGCCCGGGCCGAGGCGTTTTTCAGCCGGGCCATGGCCGGACCGTGACGGAGATCCAGACACAACAAAACGCCGCCCCGAAGGACGGCGCTTGAATTTTTAGGGTGACGTCGCGCTTAGTTGCGCGGCGTTGCCGATGCGCTTGGGCGAACGGGCTGACCTGGACGCGGTGCCGGAGCGGGCAGACCGCCTTCACGCTGCAGGCGCTTGCGCGCCAGCTTGCGGGCGCGGCGGATAGCCTCAGCCTTCTGACGAGCCTTCTTCTCAGATGGCTTCTCGTAATAGTTACGAAGCTTCATCTCCCGGAAGACGCCTTCGCGCTGCAGCTTCTTCTTCAGTGCGCGGAGCGCCTGGTCTACGTTATTATCGCGAACGACTACTTGCAAAGGTCAACCGCCCTTTCGAAGCTTGGACATGTGGGTATGGATCGTGGCGCCGCGGCAAAAACCCCGTCGCCGACCAGCAGGGCTGATCACCGTGGGCCGCTCTATAGCCCAGCTATCCGGCCTTGTCCACCGACTCGTGGAGAAAAACCGTGATGAAGCTGGCGCCCGACTTGCCTGATCTGGCGGCGCAGGAAACAGTCCAGGCGATGATTTGCCGCAAGGAGATGAAGATGACCAGCACGCTGATCCTGCTGCCGGGATTGAACTGCGATGCCCGACTGTGGCGCGATGTGGTGGCGGGTCTGGGCGAGCAGGTGCGACCGATCGTGGCCGATCTGGGGGCAGAGGATTCCATTGCCGGCATGGCCCGGGCGGCGCTGGCGCTGGCCCCGGGGCGATTCTGCGTCGCCGGGCTCTCGATGGGTGGCTATGTGGCGCTCGAGATCATGCGGCAGGCGCCCGAGCGGGTCGAGCGGCTCGCGCTGCTCGACACTTCGGCCCGGGCCGATGACGACGCCCGGCGCGAAACACGGCGGGCGGGGATGGCCGCGGCGGCAGAAGGCAAGTTCGGCATCGTGGTGAGGGCGATGCAGGCGGGCCTGCTGGCGCCAGAGCACCTCAATACGCCGCTGGCCGCCGAAGTCGTAGCCATGGCCGAGCGGACGGGGCCACAGGCGTATCGGCGACACCAGCAGGCGATCATGGACCGAATCGACTCGCGGCCCCTGCTGGGCGCCATTGCCGTGCCGACGCTGGTCGGGGTGGGCGCGCTCGACACGCTGACGCCGCCGGCACTGGCCGAGGAAATGGCCGCAGCCATTCCCGGCGCGGCCCTGGCGGTGTTCGGCGGCGCGGGGCACATGTCCGCGATGGAAGCGCCAGAGGCGGTGGCGGATGCCATGCGCGCCTGGCTGGCGCGCTGAGTCGGGGTCAGCGGCGGCGGGTGATGGTGTTGATGTGGCCCATCTTGCGGCCGGGGCGGGCCTCTGCCTTGCCGTAGAGGTGCGGCTGGGTATTGCCGTCGATCTCGGCCGGCACCTTGGCGACGTCATCGCCGATGAGATTCTCCATCACCGCGTCGGCCATGCGGGCGGGATCGCCGAGCGGCCAGCCAAGCACGGCGCGGATATGCTGCTCGAACTGGTCGGTGAGGCAGACGGCCTCGGTCCAGTGGCCGGAATTGTGTACGCGCGGGGCGATCTCGTTGACGACGAGGGTCGGGCGATCGCCGGGTAGCACGAAGAACTCGACACCCAGCACGCCGACATAGTCGAGCGCCACGACGATGACCTTGGCCAGCATGGCAGCGTGTTTCTCGACGCCAGGCGGGATGTCGGCGGGCACGGTGCTGGTGTGCAGGATATGGTTGGTGTGGACGTTTTGCGCGGCGTCGAAGCTGCGCACCTCGCCATTGGCGTTACGCGCCACGACGACGGAGATTTCCTTGTCGAAGGGGACAAAGGCTTCGAGCACCAGCGGCTTGGGCTCCAATGCGGCAAAGGCTGCGGCGGCATCGGTGCGGTCGCGCAGCACCCGCTGCCCCTTGCCGTCATAGCCCAGCCTTGTGGTCTTGAGCACGGCGGGCAGGCCCAGGGCGTCAATGGCGGCGTCCAGGTCGGCCAGGGTTTCCACGGCGCGGTAGGCGGCGACGGGAATGTTCTTGCCGGCGAGGAATGCCTTTTCGGCCAGGCGATCCTGGGAGATGGAAAGGGCATTGGCGCCAGGCCGTAACGGCTTGCGGGCGGCCAGGAATTCGGCGGTCGCGGCCGGGACGTTCTCGAATTCATAGGTGATGACGTCGACGACATCGGCAAAGGCGGCGAGCGCGGCCAGGTCGTCATAGGCCGCGACGGTCCTGTGCGGGGTGACCTCGAAGGCGGGGCTATGCGGATCGGGGCAGAAGATGTGGGTGCGCATGCCCAGGCGGCTGGCGGCGAGCGCGAGCATGCGACCCAGCTGGCCGCCGCCGAGAATGCCAATCATGCTGCCGGCGGGCAGCGGCGTCGTATCATGGGCCACGGGTTACTCGGTATCGGCGGGAAACAGCGGGACGGCAGCGGTCTGTCGGGCGCGGAAGGCATCGAGGCGATCAGCCAGCTCGTCATCGGACAGCGCCAGCACGGCCGCGGCAATCAGGGCAGCATTGATGGCGCCCGGCTCGCCGATGGCCAGGGTGCCGACGGGAATGCCGCCGGGCATCTGCACGATGGAAAGCAGGCTGTCCTGGCCATTGAGGGCCTTGGATCGCACCGGCACGCCAAAGACGGGGAGGGGGGTCATGGCGGCGATCATGCCGGGGAGATGGGCGGCGCCACCGGCGCCGGCAATGATGACCTTGAAACCCTCGGCGCGGGCCGTGCTGGCAAATTCGACCAGACGCTCGGGGGTGCGATGGGCCGAGACGATCAGCGCCTCATATTCCACCTCGAGGGCCTCGAGCGTTTCGGCAGCGAGACGCATGGTGGGCCAGTCGGACTGGCTGCCCATGACGATGGCAATGGGTGGTTTGGTGAGCACGGCCGATTCCCCTATCGGTCTTTGCAAAGCGCGGAACTAGCCCAATTGTCGCCACACATCAAGCCTTCGGACCCCCTCAGGCGATGATGTCGGGCAGCAGAATGTTCTCGAGTTCGACAATGCGATCCTTGAGCGCCAGCTTGCGCTTTTTCAGCCGCTGAATCAGCATGCGATCGGCGACATGGGACTCGGTCAGCGTATCGATGGCCGCGTTGAGATCGCTGTGTTCCTGGCGTTTTGTCGCCAGTTCCAGGCCGTATCGGGCTTCTTCTTCCTTGGTGAGCGACAACATCAATTCGAGCGCACCCCAACGCCGTAAAACACACCCTTGGTTAACCGATCACGGGTGGATTTGCACATGATTTCCCATTGGGTCACGAAGACAGTCGACATTGCGTGAATTTTTTGTGACGATCAGGTGTCCACAGAGGCTTTCAAGGAGTTGTCATGACGACTGAAGGGCATATCGCGGCGCTCGAACGGCGCCACCAGGAGTTGGACCGCCAGATCCAGGCCGAGCTGCAAAGCACCAAGGCCGACGACCTTACGGTCAGCGCACTCAAGCGCAAGAAACTCGAAGTGAAGGACGAGCTCCACAAATTCAGCATGACAGGCTGACACGCGGCGACAGTTTTACCCTCCCATAGGGTGGAAAGGGTCACGGCATTTGCCGCGGCCCTTTTTTGTTGCCTCATGCGCCGGCGAGCAGGCCGGTTGTCCCCTTCCAGACCAGGTAGAGTGCCAGCAGGAACACCAGCCAGTAGGCGATGCGATAGAACCACACCATCGAGATGCGGCGGACCAGCCAGACACCGCCAAGCACGCCGACAATACCCACCGGAATGAGCGAGGCCGACAGGGTCAGGTTGTGCAGGCTGAGCTGCCCCAGGAAGAAGTAGGGGATGAGCTTGGCCGTGTTGACGATGGCGAAGAACACCGACGTGGTGCCGGCATAGACTTGCGGCGTCAGCCGCTGCGGCAGCACGTAGATCTGGAAGGGCGGGCCGCCGGTATGACTGATGAAGCTGGTAAAGCCGGCAAAGCCGCCCCAGAATGTGCCCCATGGCCCTGATGGCGGCAGGCCCTCGAGCTTCTTGCGCAGCGGCAGGATGGCATCGAGGATGAACAGCAGCGTCACCACGCCGACGAACAGCAATACGCCATCGTCCGACACGATCGACCACAGCGCCCAGCCCAGCAGGGTGCCCGCTGCCGCACCGGGCAGCATGATGCGGATGATGCGCCAGTCGATGTCCTTGCGATAGGTCCAGACGGCGATCACGTCCATGGCCAGCAGCACCGGCAGCATCATGCCAGCGGCGTCGCGGGCAGGCATGACGAGGCTCAGCAGCGGCACGCCGACCATGCCCAGGCTGCCGAGCAGGCCGGCCTTGGACAGGCCGACAACGAGCACCGCAATCACGGCGATGGTGATGAAATAGGGGTCGATGATGGGCATGGGGATAGTCCGGGAAGGGTCGTACTAGTCGGTACGCTTTGCCGTGGCTTTGTCAACCGGGGCCGGCGGTGGATCGGCAGTCATGGCAGCGGTGAGCAGGCCCATGGAGTTGCGCACCATGCCGACATAGGCGTTTTCATCCTCGCGGACGGCAAAGCTGTCGACCAGCAGCTGGTTGTCATGGGCCTCGAAGGCGCGGGCGAGGTGCTCGGCCTCCTCGGGCGAGTGGCCGAGCCGAACCAGGACCTTGGCGCCCAGATTGATGGCGGACAGGAAGGTCTCGCGCTCGAAGACGTCGATGCCCAGGGCCATCAGGTCATGGGCATGGCCGCGATCGACGGCGCGGGCGGCGATGGCCACGTGCGGATAGTGCCGGCGCATGTTGCGGGCCACGGCCAGGATGCGGTCGCGGCCGCCAACGGCGATCACCACCAGTTCGGCATGCTGCACGCCGGCAGCCTGCAGCAGGTCGATCCGGGCGGCGTCGCCGTAGAATACCTTGACGCCGAAGCGGCGGACCAGCTCGATCTGCACCGGATCATCATCGATCAGCGTCATCTCGAAGCCCTGGGCGCGCAGCATGCGGGTGACGATCTGGCCGAACCGGCCATAGCCGAGCACGACGATCTTGCGGTGCTCGTCGATGGAGTCGGCGGGGTGAGTGGCCCCGCGCGCGTCCAGGCGGGGCGCTATCAGCTTGTCAAAGACCAGCAGCAGCAGCGGCGTGGTGACCATCGAGAGCGCCACCACCACACTCATGGTGTCGTATTGGGCCGTTTCGAGGACGCCTTCGGTGCGGGCGAGCTGCAGCACGACAAAGGCAAATTCGCCGGCCTGGCTGAGCATGATGGCGATCAGCATGCGGTCGGCGAAGTGCATGCGGAAAAAGCTGGCCAAGCCAAACAGGATCACCATCTTGACCGCGACGAGGCCGATCACCAGCGCGGCGATGCCGAGCGGGTCGGTCGCCAGCACCGAAAAGGCGATCGACATGCCTACCGAGATGAAAAACAGCCCGAGCAGCAGGCCCTTGAAGGGTTCGAGATTGCTCTCGAGTTCATGGCGATATTCGCTGTCGGCCAGCAGGACCCCGCCGATAAAGCCGCCCAGAGCCGGCGACAGGCCGAGATATTGCGTGATCATGGCGGCGCCCACGACCATGGCCAGGCCCATGGCGGTAAAGGCTTCGCGCAGGCCGGTGCGGGCGACATAGCCCAATATCGGCCGCACGACATAGCGGCCGGCCACCAGGGCGGCGATGAAGGCGCCGACCACCGACAGGGGCATCAGCCAGTCGATTGGATTGTCGAGAGCCTCGACGGCCAGGGTGACTTCGGCATTGATCGCTGCGCCGCTGCCGGCGATGGCCAGCAGGGGAATGGCAGCCAGCACGGGAATGATGGCCACATCCTGCACCAGCAGGATAGCGAGGCTGGCTCGACCGGTATCGGTGCTGGTGATGTCGCGCTGGGCCACTGTCTGCATGGCAATGGCCGTGGAGGACATGGACAGGGCCATACCCATGATCAGGGCGACGTTCCAGTGCAGGCCCGTCAGGGTCAGCAGCAGCATGACGACAACAGAGGTGACGATGATCTGGGTGACGCCCAGGCCCAGCACCTTGTGGCGCATGCGCCAGATTTCGCGGGGCTGCAGATCAAGGCCGATGAGAAAAAGCATCATGACGATGCCGAATTCGGCGATGTGGCGGGTGGTATCGCTGTCCGATACCAGGCGCAGGCCATAGGGCCCGATCAGCACGCCGGCGGCCAGATAGCCCAGGACCGTGCCCAGGCCGGCCGCCTTGGCCAGCGGCACCAGCGCCACGCTGGCTGCCAGCAGAACGAAAATGACCAGCAGGATGTTGTTTTCCATTCTGCTGGTCGTTTCTGCCTAGTTGTCGGAGTCGGTCTGGATCGACTTGAGTCGGGAGAAGACCGAGTCGGCGTCGAAATCGTCCTGCGCTTCGGCAGGGCGATGATCGTTGGCGGCAAATTCGCCGTTCTCGTCGGTGTGGCCGCGGCTGCCGGAGCGGGCCAGGGCCTCCTCGGCGGTCATCAGCATGGTGCCTTCCTCGGCCTCGTCGACGCCCGGGCCACCCTTGGAGGCGCGGCGCACTTCAAGATCGAGGTCGATCTGGCTGCAGAGGCCCAGGGTCACCGGATCCATCGCCGCCAGGTTGGCAGCGTTCCAGTGGGTGGATTCGCGCACCGAGTCGATGGTCGACTTGGTGGTGCCGACCAGACGCATGATCTGGGCGTCCTTGAGTTCGGGATGGTTGCGGACCAGCCACTTGATGGCGTTGGGGCGCTCGTTGCGGCGCGAAATCGGGGTATAGCGCGGACCCTTGCGCTTTGCAGCGGCGACGCGAACCTTGGGCTCGCTCAGGATCAGGCGGTAATTGGGATCGGCCTCGGCCTTCTCGATCTCCTCGCGGGTCAGCTGACCGTTCTGGATCGGGCTGGCACCCATGATGCCGCCGGCGACGTCGCCGTCGGCAATGCCCTGAACTTCCAGCGGATGCAGGGTGCAGAAGGCGGCGATCTGCTCGAATGACAGCGCCGTGTTGTCAACAAGCCAGACGGCGGTCGCCTTGGGCATCAACAGTGGCTGGGTCATGATAAATCTCTCCTGCAGGCGCGGCCGGTTTTCCTCCGGACCGCTCCGCCTCTTTGCTTCGTGCTGAGGGGGAACAGGGACAATATATGGATTTGCCCGCTGATCCGCAATGGCAATGTAGGATTTGCCCACCGGCAGCGCGGCTAAGCCCTGGCACCGAAGGGCGTTACCAGCACCAGCTTGCCGATATGGCCGCGTGCCTCCATGGCGCGGTGGGCGGCGGGTGCCTGGTCAAACGGGAACGGGGTGATCGCGGGTTTGACAAAGTCGGGCGCCGACAGTGCCGGCAGCAGATGGGTGCGGATATGGTCGGCGATGTCGGCCTTGGTGGCGGCCGTCTGCGGGCGCAGGGTGGAGCCCGACAGCGTCAACTGCTTTGCCATCAGCGTCCGCAAGGGTATCTGGGCGTTTCCGCCGTCGAGGGTTGAGACCTGGACGATATGCGCACCGCGGGCGCAGGCCTCGATATTGGTCTGGGCCATGGCGCCGCCGATGATGTCGAGCACGCGGTCAACGCCGCGGCCCTCGGTCAGCGCCAGCGTGCGGGCGACGATGTCTTCGGTGGTGTAGTCGATGGTGGCGACTGCCCCCAGGCGGGTGGCATAGGCCGCCTTGGCGGGCGACGAGACCACGGCAATCGCGCGTGCCCCCAGGATGGTGGCGATCTGGATGGCGGCGCCGCCAATGCCGCCGGCCGCGCCATGCACCAGCACGCTCATGCCGGACGCCAGACCGGCGCGCAGCACCAGGGTCTGGGTGACGGTGAACCAGGTTTCCGGCAGGGCGGCCGCCTCGGCCAGGCTCCAGCCTTCGGGGACGGGCAGCACCTGGCCGGCGGGAACGGCGACGAATTCGGCATAGCCGCCGCCATTTGTCAGGGCCATGACGCGGTCGCCGAGCTGCCACTGGCTGACATTGGCGCCGGTCGCAGCGACTTCGCCGGCCACTTCGAGGCCGGGCAGTGGCGAAGCGCCGGGGGGCGGATCGTAGACGCCGCGACGTTGCGCCAGGTCCGGGCCATTAACGCCGGCCGCCGCAACACGGATCAGCACCTCATCAGGCCCGCAGGGCGGCATGGGCCAGGGCTGGCGCTGCAGGACGTCAGGCCCGCCGGGCGCGGTGATGGCTATGGCATGCATGGTGTCAGCTGGGGTCATGGCGCCATGCTGGACGAAGCAGGCTTGCCCGGCAAGCCCGTCGCGCTAAGCTGCCCCTTCCAAACGCAGGAGGCTGGCATGGATGAAGACGCAGTGGACAAGCCCAGGACGCATGCGGTGGGCATGGATATCGAAACCATGTCAGTGGAAGAGCTGAGCGAGCGCATCAGCCTGCTCGAGGCGGAGATCGTCCGCCTGCGGGCGGCGATCACGGCGCGGGGTGCCACAAGGCAGGCGGCCGAATCGGTGTTCAAACTCTAGATCCGATGGCCGGTAACCGGGTCCGCGCCCGGAGCGATCAGGAGCGCGTGGGCCGGGGCGGGGCGGCAATCGAGACAGTTGAGACCGCACGGCGCGGCGTATCGTGGCGGCCATGGTCGGGCATGCGGCCGGGCCGGACAGGCGTGGTGGCGCTGCTGCCCGGCCTGGGGGCGATGGCCATCAGGCCCACAAGCAGGCTTGCGGCCGTTGCCGCAGATAATGTGGCCATCGTGGCTCTCCAGTTTGATGTCGCGACACCGGTGGGCGCAGCAGGGGTGAGGCTGCTGTCCGCCGGAGCTTGTGGTTGATTGGGTGTGCGGCAAACTGACCATGCCGGCGCGGGAAGTGAATAGACCTGCAAGCGACAGGGTTAAGGCGGGGTGCCTTGTTAACTGGCAATTTGCTGGTCGCCGTTAAGGCCCCGTTAAGCTTTTGTGGGCCCCTGGAGTGTCCGGCTCCAGGCAGGCAGGACACGGGATTCCGCCTGAGGCGGCCGCAGAGGGCATGATTTTTCCAGCCCGCCATGTCTGGGAGGCTAATACACTACTGAACTGGTAGGCATTCAGTCCGCGCGTGCAAAATTGCCCGGGTAGCGAGCGAAGGATGATGTGTCATGAGCCAAGGCTTCTCCAGATCCCAGAAATCAACGCCGATTTCCCATCGCCAGGCGCCCATAGACCTGCCACCGCGCGGATTTCTGATCCTGATGCTGGCCCTGACGGGCTGGGTCGGATTGATCGGCGTGTTTGCCCTTGTCGGGCAGTTTCTGGCGGTTCTCTTCTGAACGCAGCCCAGAAATCCCGGCCTGGATCGGGTAAGGTTAAGCAATTGAACGTCGTTAACGCGCCCTTAAGCA
The DNA here is from genome assembly GCF_014926585.1 of Devosia beringensis. Classification (NCBI taxonomy): domain Bacteria; kingdom Pseudomonadati; phylum Pseudomonadota; class Alphaproteobacteria; order Hyphomicrobiales; family Devosiaceae; genus Devosia; species Devosia beringensis. The sequence goes on from NZ_CP045422.1 coordinate 2,381,355, forward strand.
ATTGTCGGTAACGTGAGGATATTCAGATTGTTCTGGATTTTTCAGAGTGGTTTCTCCCTCTGTTTGACGCCTCCCTGTTAACTTCGAGAGCGGTTCCTACCGCTCTTTTTTTGTTTTTGGGGTCCCTTGATCATCCAATTGCCATGCTTTTAAACCTGTCTTCATGGCTTGTGGCGCCTGATGACAGGGCGCCCGGTGCCGGCGCCTGACTTGGGCGCCAGAACAGGGAGACGTCTGGTTGGCAGAGGGGAACGAGAACGGGGCGGCCATTGCGATCGGCCCACGCATCGTGGCTGCGGGCGGCTTTGATACGCTCTATCGCGAAGGCATGACCCTGATCGAGGATGTCGCCTCCTATCTCGATGGCGAGGGGCGCGGCGACAGCCGGATCCTCAGCCGCGAGGCGTCCTTCGTCTACGCCACTGAATCCATGCGGCTGACCACACGGCTGATGCAGCTGGCCTCCTGGCTGCTGCTGCAGCGGGCGGTCAATGAAGGCGAAATCACCAAGGAAAATGCCCGCTCCGAAAAGGAGAAGGTCAAGTTCTCCGCCACGCCGTCCGAACGCGGCGGGCCAGGCTATGACCAGCTACCGCCGGTTCTGCGCGACTTCATCGACAAGGGCGACCGCCTGTTTGACCGGGTGATGCAGTTTGACGTGCTCGAACGCGGCCGCATGAGCGAGATGGATCCGGGCACCGCCAATGGCATTGCCGACCAGCTGGCACGGCTCAAGGCGGCTTTCGGGCGCGCCTGAGCCGGTCGCGCTTGAGCGCCAGACCAGGCCCCACCACCGTTTCGACAACAAAAAACCCGGCACAATGGCCGGGTTTTTCAATTCTGCCAAAGGCTGGCTTAGATGCCCAGGCCCTTGAAGCGCTCCTTGAAGCGCGAGACGCGGCCGCCGCGATCGAGCAGCTGGCCCGTGCCGCCGGTCCAGGCCGGGTGGGTCTTGGGATCGATGTCGAGCTGCAGAGTGTCGCCGTCCTTGCCGTAGGTCGAGCGCGTCTGGTACTTGGTGCCGTCGGTCATCACCACATTGATCAAGTGGTAGTCCGGATGGGTATCAGCCTTCATGGTATTCGCCTCAAATCAAACGGGCGCCGTGGCGCCCGGAGAGCATCTGGAATTGGTGTTGGGCGCTTCATACAGAAGAGAAGGCCAATCTGCAAGGGCGTGGCGCGGCAATTTCACGCCGGACAAAGCGGTTGCCGCGGCAGGTGCCAGTGCCTATATCGGAGCCTCAGCGCGGCCCGGGATTTCCGGACCCCATCTCTAAAAGAGTGGCGTAACCGAGCGATGACTGACCAATCCGTCCCGGTTCAGGCCGACACGAGCATCCCCACATCCCAGCCGACGACCCCGGTGCGCAAGCTGCAGCCGTTGCGGCGCCTGCTGCCCTTCATTCTCAAATATCCGGTGCGGCTGTCGCTGACCGTGCTGTTCCTGCTGATCTCGGCAGTGTCCTCGCTGTCGATTCCGGCGGTGCTGGGCGGCGCGATCGATGAGGGCTTCATCGAGCAGAACCTCGAAAATGTCGGCCGCTATGGCTGGCTGATCGTGGGCATTGCCGCGGTCATGGCCATTGCCAGCGGCGCGCGGTTCTATTTCATCTCGGTAATCGGGGAGCGCGTGCTGGCCGATCTGCGGCAGGCCGCCTTCCTGCATCTGCTGCGGCTCGATGCCCGCTATTTCGATACCAATCGGGTGGGCGAGCTGACCAGCCGACTCAATGGCGACGTCGCGGTGATCCGCAATGCGGTGGGCTCGAGCTTCTCGCTGGCCCTGCGCTCGCTGGTCACCATTATCGGCGCGCTGGTCATGATGTTCCTGACCAGCCCGACCCTGACCCTGGCCGTGGTGATCGCCGCCCCGGCGCTGCTGATCCCGCTTGTCGCCTATTCGCGCCGGCTGCGCGGCATGTCGCGCAAGACCCAGGATGCGCTGGCGGACCTTTCCGCCATGGCGACCGAAATGCTGGGCGCCACCCGCACCGTCAAATCCTTCACCCAGGAAAAGACCCAGTCAGCGATCTATGACGCCCATAGCGAAGACAGCTACCAGGCCGAGATAAAGCGCCTCGGCGCCCGTTCGGTGCTGGTGGGCATGGTGATTTTCCTCGGCACGGCAGCCGTGGTGTTCCTGGTCTGGTGGGGCGCCCGTGCGGTCTTCGCCGGCACGGTGACCGCCGGCCAGCTCACCCAGTTCCTCGTCTATGCGCTGATGGCCTCGGGCGCGCTGACCAATGTCAGCGAAGTGCTGGGCATCCTGCAGACCGTGGCGGGTGCGACGGAGCGCCTGACCGAAATCCTCGACACCGAGGCGAGCATCACCGATCCGGAGCATCCGGTGGCACTGCCCGTGCCGGCTCTGGGCACGGTGGCTTTCGAGAATGTCGATTTCGGCTACGAGACCAGCGGCTATGAGCAGGTGCTGCGCGATCTGAGCTTTACCGTGGCCAAGGGCCAGACGGTGGCGCTGGTCGGCCCGTCCGGCTCGGGCAAGTCGACAACCCTGTCGCTGCTGCAGCGGTTCTATGACGTCAGCAGCGGCGCCATCCTTGTCGATGGCCTCGACATCCGCAGCGTGCGGCTCGAGGAACTGCGGCAGCGCTTTGCCTATGTCGAGCAGGAGCCGACGATCTTTGCCGGCACCATTGCCGACAATATCCGCTTCGGCAAACCCGAGGCGAACATGGGCGAGGTCGAGGCCGCGGCCCGGGCGGCCCTGGTGCATGACTTCGTCATGGAGCTGCCGCTGGGCTATGACGCCATTGTCGGCGAGCGCGGCGTGATGCTGTCGGGTGGGCAGAAGCAGCGCCTGGCGATTGCCCGCGCCATTCTCAAGAATGCCCCGATCCTGCTGCTGGACGAAGCCACCTCGGCGCTGGATGCGCAGAGCGAGCGGCTGGTGCAGACGGCACTGGAGCGCTTGATGGAAGGCCGCACCACGCTGGTGATCGCGCACCGGCTGGCGACAATCCGCGATGCCGACAAGATCCTGGTACTCGAAGCGGGCCGCATCATCGATGCAGGCACGCATGACCAGCTGGTGGCCAAGGGCGGTCGCTATGCCGAACTGGCGCGGCTGCAGTTCCGGCTGGATGACGTTATCGGCTAGGTTCTGGGGCTTCCTGTTTGCGGCAGGACACCTGATACATCTCGGCATACATCTCGGCCTATACCCCCACCCGACCCCGTCGGGGCCACCCTCTCCACAAGGGGGAGGGAAGGGAAGACCCTGAAATCCGGGTTCATCGTCTCCCTCCCCCTTGTGGGGAGAGACGGCGCGCAGCGCCAAGGGTGGGGGACAGGCTGATAATGCCTGCCTACCCCTCGGTCAGCTTGAACTCGATGCGGCGGTTGCGGCGATAGGCTTCGTCGGTATTGCCCGGGTCGAGCGGGGTGAACTCGCCGAAGCCGGCCGCGACCAGGCGGTTGGGCGACACGCCGCGGCTCACCAGATATTGCGCCACCGAAATGGCCCGGGCCGCCGAGAGCTCCCAGTTGGACGGGAAGCGGGCATTGCTGATCGGGCGGCTGTCGGTATGGCCGTCAATGCGCAGCACCCAGTTGATATCGGCGGGGATCTCGGTTTCGAGCTGCAGGATGGCGTCGGCCAGGGCGTCCAGGTCAGGCAGGCCGCCGGCCTGCACATCGGCCTGGCCGGGATCGAACAGCACTTCGGACTGGAAGACGAAGCGGTCGCCCACGACGCGGACATCGGCGCGGCCTTCAAGAATCTGCCGCAAGCGGCCGAAGAAGTCGGAGCGATAGCGCGTGAGATCCTGCACCCGCTGGGCCAGCGCGACATTGAGGCGGCGGCCGAGATCGGCAATCTGGGTGCGCGACTGGGTATCGCGGGCTTCGGAGGCCTCGAGCGCCGTCTCGAGCGCGCCGATCTGGGTGCGCAGGGCGGCCAGCTGCTGGTTGAGCAGGGCCACCTGGGCATTGGCTTCGTCGGAAAGCTCCTGGGCGGCCTCCAGGTCGCCCTGCAGGCCCGCAATGGCGGCGTCCTTGTCGCCAATGCCGGCGCCAATGCCCTCGAGCTGGCTGGCAAGGCTGGCATTGTCGGCCTGGGTGCTGCCCAGGGTGGCGGTCAGGTTGGCGATCTGGCTGTTGAGGTCGTCGGCATTGGCGCGTTCGAGCTGCAGCAGGTCGGTCAGTTCGGCGATCTGGCTGTTGAGGCGGGCGAGCGCGGTGTCGCGGCCCTGCAGTTCCTGACCGAGGAAGAACTGGGTCAGCATGAACAGGCTCAGCATGAAAATGATGACGAGCAGCAGGCTCGACAGGGCGTCGACGAAACCGGGCCAGTAATTGGCCTCGATGCGCCGGCGGGAACGGGCTCCCGGCATGGGTCTAGTTCCGCCGCTCGTTGTCGGACTGGGCCAGCACCGCGTCGATCAGTTCGCGCAGCTTGCGATTGGTCTCACCCTGCTCTTCGATATGCTTGCGCAGATCGTCCTGCTCGGTGCGGATATGCTTGACGAGGCCATCGATGCCGCGGGCCAGCTCGGCCATGGCGCGGATGGCGTTCTGGCTGGAATTCTGGTTCTGCATGGAGCTGCCGAGCTTGTCGAACATGGCCTGCATTTCCGGGCCGCCGGCATTGGCCTGCATGGCGCTGACGGGGTGGTCGAGCTCGGTCATGGAGGTCATCCAGTCCTCGAGATCGGTATAGAAGGCGTTCTGGGCCTGGCTGGTCTGCAGGTCGAGAAAGCCCAGCACCAGCGATCCGGCAAGGCCGAACAGGCTGGACGAGAAGGCGGTGCCCATGCCGGCCAGCGGGGCGCTCAGGCCCTCGCGCAGGCTGGCGAACTGCGAGGCGGTGTCGCCATTGGCGACGTCGAGCGAATTGATGACGCCGGCCACCGAGGTCACGGTTTCGAGCAGGCCGTAAAACGTGCCCATGAGGCCGAGAAAGACCAAGAGGCCGGTGAGATAGCGCGAGGTGTCCTTGGCTTCGTCAAGGCGGTTGCCCACCGAATCGAGGATCGAGCGCATGGACGATGGGGTGATCACCGCCTCGCCGATGCGCTCGCGCAGGATGCCGGCCACGGGCGCCAGCAGGATAGGCGCGCGCACATTGGTCGTGGTGCCGTCCTGCAGGGAATTGACCCAGTGCACTTCGGGAAACAGGCGGACGACCTGGCGGAAACTGAGGAAGATGCCAATGCCAAGGGCAAAGAAGATCATCGAGTTGATGAACGGATTGGCCCAGAAGAAGGTGGTGATGGTGTTGAACAGGATCGCCCCGACCAGCGCGACCAGCACCAGAAAAATCACAATCTTGATGAGGTAAACGGTCGGGCTGCCGAGGTGGTAGGGATCATAGCCTTGCGTCATGTCTGCCTGAACCTTGCCTCAACGCGCAAATCACTGCAGCCGAGACTAGTTCAGACCTTGGTTATGGGGCAATGCCAAAGGTTAACCATTGCAGCGGTGTGATCGGCCGTCATGCAAGCTTCGCGAAGCCGCCGTAAGGGGAGCCATCCGCTCCTGTCCGAGATTTTGCCATGCCGATCGACCTGCCTACGCTTGCCCAGCACTTTGGCCGCCAGCCCGACCGTGTGCCGCCGCGGCATCTGGGCACGCGCTATAACCAGGCGGGTGTTTTCCTGCCCGAGCCGGGCAATACGGTGGTGTGCCACGTGGCGGAAGGTTCGGCGACGCAGCAGGCGCTCATGGACGCGCGGCTAGTGTTCCAGGGCATGGCAGACGCGGCCAAGCTCGCCTTCACGCCGGTCGCCAGCTACCACATGACGCTGTTCCAGGGCATTATCGAGGGACGGCGGGAATATCCCTACTGGCCGCGCGACATGAACAGCGACACCTCGATCGCCGCCATGACCGACGACTTCGCGCGGCGGCTAGGCGACTTTGCCGGCGGCCCGGCCTTCCAGGTGGCGGTCAACGGGGTGGCGCCGACCGGCCTTCGGCTCGAGGGCGTCACTGCCGCGGATCGGCAGGCCATGGCGGACTGGCGCGACGGTTTCTCCGACCTACTCGGCTATCGGCACCCCGATCACGAGACCTATGAATTCCACATCACCATGGCCTATCTGATCGACTGGATCGACGCAGACGCGCTGCCGGAATGGCAGGCCATGCTGCACGCGGTCGAGGCAGACATCGTGCAGCGCGCACCGGTGCTCGAGCTGCGGGCGCCGGCCTTTTGCAGCTTTGCCGACATGAACTGGTTCGAGGAACTGGTGGTGTTCAACCCCCGCTAAGGGGGCTGAGCCTACTGAACGGCCCGGATTTCCTTGAGCAGAGCCGGCTGCAGGGTCTCGTTGCCGGCGACGATCTGGCCGTTCCAGACCGAACCGGGCGCTCCCGCAAAGTCGGAGACGAAGCCGCCGGCTTCCTTGACCATCAGCATGCCGGGCGCCACGTCCCAGGGGGCGAGGCCGGCTTCCCAGAGGCCGTCATAGCGGCCCGAGGCCAGCCAGGCCATGTCCACGGCAATCGAGCCGGAGCGGCGGATGCCGGCCACGGCGGGATTGATATGGGCCAGCTGGCGCAGCTGCAGGCTGTCATTGGGGGTGCCCTGGGTCTTGATCCCGGTGCAGACCACGGCGTCAGACAGGCTGCGACGACCGGCAACGCGCAGGCGCTTGCGGTCATTGAGCCAGGTGCCACCGCCCTTTTCGGCGGTGTAGAGCTCGTCCATGACGGGGTTGTAGATCACCGCCGCGACGATCTCATTGGCGCGCTCAAGGGCGATGGCCACGGCAAAGAGCGGGATCGAGTGCAGAAAATTGGTGGTGCCGTCGAGGGGGTCGACGATCCAGCGGTGCTGGCCATCGGTGCCGGCGACCTCGCCGCCCTCTTCCATCAGGAAGGCATAGGTGGGGCGGGCCTTCTGCAGCTCGGTGAAGATCACCTGCTCGGCGCGCAGATCGGCCTTGGAGACGAAATCGGCCGGGCCCTTGCGGGAAACCTGCAGGTTCTCGACTTCGTTGAAGTCCTTGGTCAGCGATTTGCCGGCCTTGAGGGCGGCGCCGACCATGACGTTGAGGATTGCTGAACGGGCCATGGGTCAGTCCGCCCGGCGCATATAGGTGACTTCAGACGTGTCGACGACGATACGCTCGCCAACGGCGATGAAGGGCGGCACCATCACCTTGAGGCCGTTGGACATGATGGCGGGCTTGAACTGGCTGGAGACGCTCTGGCCCTTCTGCACCGGATCGACCTCGGTGACTTCGAGCACCACATTGGCGGGGAACTTGATGCCCAGCGGGGTGTCTTCGTGCATTTCGAGGGTGATCTTCATGCCGTCCGAGAGGAAGGCAGCGCGGTCACCGACAAAATCCTTGGCCAGCTCGACCTGCTCATAGCTCTGCTGATCCATGAAAACCAGGCTGTCGCCCTGCTCGTAGAGAAAAGTGAAATCGCGGAATTCGAGTTCCACCTGCTCGACCGTCTCGGCGGAGCGGAAACGCTCGTTGAGCTTGGTGCCGGTCAGGATGGCCTTGAGCTCGACCTGGGCATAGGCGCCGCCCTTGCCGGGCTTGACGTGATCGACCTTGACCGCGACCCAGAGGCGGTCCTGATGGTTGATGACGAAACCGGGGCGGATTTCATTGCCGTTGATCTTGGCCATGCGGGTGGGTGCTTTCGGGTGCGCGAAGTGTTGGAGCGGGCCACGCGCGCCGGATGCGGCTGGCCGAAGGATGGTTGTGCTGACGGGCGTGGGGCGCTTCTTGCCTCAGAATGCCGCTCCGTTCAAGGGTTTTGCGGTTCCGCCGCCGGGGTGACCGTCGTCGGCAGCAGGTCGGGCAGGGTCGCCGGTGCCGTGTCGCCGGTCCCGGGCGGGGCGATGGAGGGAATTTCCGCGACCGTCTCGATGCTGGGCGGCGTACTCGGCCAGAAGCGGGCGCGCTCCTCTGCCTGGGTCAGGTCCTCCGGCGGAATGGAAACCAGCAGGCGATCCAGCGCCGGGTCGCTCAGGCCCTGGCGGCGTGACAGCGCCCGCCACATGCCGGCCTCCTGCAGGTCGAGGGGCACGCCTTCACCAACCGCCAGCAGCTTGGCATAGCGGTTCTGGGCGACGGCGCTGCCGGCCTCGGCGGCCCGAGCATACCAGCCGGCCGCGGCGGCAACATCGCGCTCGATGCCCTGGCCGAGATAGAGCAGGGTCGCGTAATCGACCTGCGCTTCGGTCAGGTTCTGTTCGGCGGCCAGACCAATATAGCGCGCGCCTTCCTCGAGATTGGGCGCGAGGCCCGCGCCCTCGATCAACATGGTGCCATAGTCATACTGCGCTTCGGCGAGGCCCGCCTCGGCCGCTTCGAGCATCAGGCTGGCGGCGGTGGAGAGGCTGGGCGAGGCGTAGATGCCCTCGATATGCAGCAGAGCCAGATTGTATTTGGCGGGCAGATAGCCGGCCTGGGCGGCCTTGTTGAACAGGTCGGCGGCGCGCGCGCGGTTCTTGGGCACGCCGATGCCGTCCTGGTAGATCATGGCCAGCTCGAACATGGCCAGGATGTCGCCATTCTTGGCGGCCAGCTCATACCAGCCGGCGGCGCGCTGGTCGTTCTGGGCCACGCCCAGGCCCTTGGCATAGATCTCGGCGATCAGCGTCTGAGCCGGCGCATCACCCTGTTCGGCGCGGGGCAGGGCAAATTCGAGGGCGGTGAGGAAGTAGCCCCGCTGGAAAGCGCCAAAGGCCAGATCGGTCGGCACGCGGGGGCCAAAGATCTGGTCGCTGATGATTTCGGCAGGACCGGCAGCCGGGGGCGCTTCCTCGACCGCCTGGTCCTGGACCACGTCCTCCTGGGCCACGGCAAGGGTAGCCAGCGAGAAGGACGACAGCAGCACCGAAAGGGCCAGCAGATGAAGGCGGCGCCGGATGCTCATGGCGCGTCCAGGGCGTTGACGATGGCGGCAGCGGCAGCAGCCGGATCGTCGGCCGACCAGATGGAATCCGAGAGGGCGAGGAATTCGGCGCCGCGCGGATCGGTCGTAGGGGTGGCGCCTGGATCGCTGAGCACAGCGGGAATCTCGAAAGTGGCAGCCCACCACTCCGCAAGGTCGGCAGCCTCGGCATCGCTGCCGCCTTCAAGCGGCCCAAAGAACAGATAGTCGACATCCATTTCGCCGATGGTCATGGCGTCGTGGCGGGTGGGGATATTGCCGGCCCCGACGATCAGGCCAGGCTTGAGCGCCTTGAGCGCCGCCTTGACGGCGCTGGCATCGCCGGAAATATGCACCCCATCGGCGCCGATGCTCCGGGCGAGCCCGGCATCGTCCTCGACCAGAACGGCGCAGCCGGCGGCTTGGCCGATGCGGACCAGGTCTTTGGCAAAGCTGGCATAGGCGGCGTCATCGCGGGTGCCGCGGCGCAGCAGCAGGGCCGAGAAGGCGGCAACGTCCAGCACAGCCTGCAGCGCCTGGGCAAAATGCGTCGGATCGGCGGCGGCGGGCGTGATCAGATAAAGCTGGGGGGCCATGGGTTCTCGATACTGACGCTATGGGCCTCTTCATGGTGGGCCATTTTGGCAAGAAAGAGGACGCCCCTCCAATAGGGGATGGAAATGTGACGCGCAAAGAAAATGCGCGCCCCGTTCCGGAGACGCGCAGGGGGCACGAAAAAGCGCGCCCGCTAAGGGCGTGCAGGTGTGACGTTGGGACGTCAGGCAGAAATCAGGCAGCGGTGTCGACCTCGCCGCTCCAGGTGCCGAGGGCGGCCAGCGAATTCATATGGGCGCGGTGGCTGAAGGCGGCCTGGGCGGCCGGAAAGTTCTCGCGGCGACCGGCCCAAGTGCGCAGGGCGACATTCTGCAGGGCGCGGCCATAGGAGAAGGTCAGCGGCCAGGGCTTGCCGGCAATCTGGTTCATGGCCGTGAGGTGGGCAGTGGCCTCCTCATCGGTCTGGCCGCCGGACAGGAAGGCAATGCCGGGCACGGCGGCCGGGACATGCTCGCGCAGCACCGCCACGGTGCGGCGGGCCACTTCCTCATAGCTGGGCCGTTCGCGCGAATTGACGCCGGGCATGATCATGTTGGGCTTGAGCAGCATGCCGCCCAGGTCAACGCCGGCGAGGCGCAGTTCCTTGAAGGTATTTTCCAGCACGTCGCCGGTCACTGCGGCGCAGCGCTCCATGGAATGGTTGCCCGGATCGCCATCGCCGACCACTTCGGGCTCGACCACCGGCACAATCCCGGCCTCCTGGCAGAGAATGGCATAGCGGGCCAGAGCATGGGCATTGGCGCGGATATTATTGCGGGTGGGGGCCACGTCGTTGATGGTGATGACGGCGCGCCACTTGGCAAAGCCGGCGCCATGCTCGGCATAGCGCACCAGGCGCTGGCGCAGGCCGTCGAGGCCCTCGGTGATCTTTTCATTGTGGTCGCCGGGCATGGGGAAGGCGCCGCGATCGACCTTGATGCCGGGGATGACGTCGGCATCGGCCAGGATGGCGCGGAAGGGCGTGCCGTCGGCGGCGGACTGTTCGAGGGTTTCTTCGGTGAGGATGACACCGGAGATATATTTCGTCATGGCCTCGGTGGAGCGGAACAGCATTTCGCGGTAGTCGCGGCGCAGATCGAGCGAGTTGGGCAGGTTGATCTTGGCAAAGCGCTTGGCGATGGTGCCCTCGGATTCGTCGGCAGCCAGGATCCCCTTGCCGGGCTCCATCAATTTCTGGGCAATGGCATTGAGCGACTTCGTCATGGCAAACCTCGGCTGTGGGATTGACCGGGAGATTAGACTTTCGTTGCCGCCAGTTCGATTAGACCTAGGGTTATTAGACCAAAGGCGAATCTTGTATGGTAGTGTTGATACTGGATGGAACGCCCTTGGGTCGTGTGCCGTTCTGGCCTACAGCAAACCGGTCCGGCGCCCATTGGGCGCCCTTTCCCCAACAATGGATGACAATGATGAGCACGCAACCGCACGTGAGCCTTAACGACGGCCATGCCATTCCCCAGCTCGGCCTTGGCGTGTGGAAGGCTACCGACGAGACAGCGCGCACCGCCGTGGCCAGCGCGCTCAAGGCAGGCTATCGCCACATCGATACGGCGGCTATCTACGAGAACGAAGCCGGCGTCGGCGTCGGCATGGCGCAATCGGGTGTCGCGCGCGCCGACATCTTTCTCACCACCAAGCTGTGGAACGAGGCGCAGGGCTTTGATTCCACGCTGCGGGCCATGGATGAGAGCCTGAAACGGCTCGGGACCGACTATGTTGATCTCTATCTGATCCACTGGCCCTCGGCCTTTCGCGGCAAGTTCATCGATACCTGGAAGGCGATGATCCGGCTGCGCGAAGAGGGCAAGGCCCGCTCGATCGGGGTGTCCAATTTCGAGGGCGACACCATCGACCAGCTGATTGCCGCAACCGGCGTGACGCCGGCGATCAACCAGATCCAGCTCCATCCGCTGTTCCAGCAGGCGCCGATGCGGAAAAAGAACGCAGAGCTGGGCGTGGTGACGGAAAGCTGGAGCCCGCTGGGTCAGGGCAAGCTGCTGGACCATCCGGCGCTGGCAGCGATTGCCGCGCGCCATGGCAAGAGCGTGGCGCAGGTGATCATCCGCTGGCATATCGAACTGGGCCTGGTGGTGATCCCCAAATCGGTGACGCCGAGCCGGATCGTCGAGAATTTCGCGGTGTTCGATTTTGCGCTCAGCGACGCGGACAAGGCCGCCATCGCCGCGCTCGACAGTGCCGAGGGTCGCATCGGCTCGGATCCGCTGACGGCGACGTTCTAGATCAGGCGGACAAGGCAGAGGCCGTCACCCTAGCGGTGGCGGCCTGGGCATTGTGTACACACCCTTTGGCTATGCGCCGTCGTCTTCCGGCCAGGTGCGCGCGGTGTGGATGACCCTGATAATCGAGACCAGTCCGGGCTCGACGCGATAGACCAGCACATAGCTGCTTCCCGCGATCGTCAGTTCACGCGTTCCCGGCACGCGACCCGCGCGACCCAGATAGGGCAAACCGGTCAGCTGGGCCGCCCGATCCCGAAAGCGTTCATCGAGACGAAGTGCGGCGTCGGGATTATCTGCCTCGACATAGACGTAGATGACCTCGCGATCCCGCCGCGCGGCATTCGTCCAGCGTAGCTTCATTCCCTGTCGAGGGCGCGACGTGTGGCAGCGCGTTTTTCGGCGAAGTAGGCTTCAACTTCCTCGGACGAGTATCCCGGGCGTGGATCGTCCAGCGCTTCTTGCACCTTGGCGCGGAACCAGCGGTCATATTCCGCAGGATCGGTGGTGAGGTTGAAGGGCAAGGCGCCCTCGTTTGCCACTTTGGTCAGAAGTATGCGCACCGCGTCGGAGACGGAGAGGCCCATCAAGGCGAGTACCTCGCTGGCGCGCTCCTTGATTTCGGGATCGATACGGGTCTGAATCAACGCATTGGCAGCCATGGCGACCTCCGGGGATGCACAGCAATGTAATGCGTTTGCAGTACAAAATCCAGTTAAGCCTAGCGCAGACTACTTCTTGAGCGCATCAACCCCCGGCAGGGGCTTGCCTTCCATCCATTCAAGGAAGGCGCCGCCGGCGGTCGAGACATAGGTGAAGTCGTCCTTGACCCCGGCATGGGCGAGGGCCGAGACCGTGTCGCCGCCACCGGCGACCGAGATCAGCTTGCCGTCATGGGTGCGCTTGGCGACGTGCTTGGCGATGGCGACGGTGCCGGCATCGAAGGGGTTCATCTCGAAGGCGCCCATCGGGCCGTTCCAGACCACGGTGTTGGCGTCGTCGATGGCGCCCAGAATGCGCTCGATCGAGGACGGGCCGATGTCGAGCATCATGGCGTCATTGTCCATGGCATCGACGCCATAGAGGCGCGTGGGCGTATCGGCCTTGAAGTGCCAGGCCATGACCGCGTCGATGGGCAGGATAATGGCGCAGCCGCTGTCGATCGCCTTGTCCATGATGCGCAGGGCGGTCTCGGCGAGGTCCTTTTCGCAGAGCGACTTGCCGACGCCATAGCCCTGGGCGTGGAGGAAGGTATTAGCCATGCCGCCGCCGATGACGAGGCCATCGACCTTCGTGACGAGGTTTTCCAGCAGGTCGATCTTGGAGGAGACCTTGGCGCCGCCGACAATGGCGACCACGGGCTTTTTGGGCTTGCCGAGGCCGGCTTCGAGCGCTTCGAGCTCGGCCTGCATGCCCAGGCCCGCAGCGGCCGGCAGCAGATGGGCCAGAGCGGCGGTCGAGGCATGGGCGCGATGGGCGGCCGAGAAGGCGTCGTTGACATACACGTCGCCGAGGCTCGCCATGCGCTGGGCCAGTTCGGCGTCATTGGCCTCTTCGCCGGGATGGAAACGGGTATTTTCCATGATCAGCACGGAGCCGGCTGGGGCTTCGTCGATGGCCTTCTTGGCGGCGCTGACATCGGTCCAGTCGGTGGCGACAAAGCCGACCGGGTGGCCGGTGGCGTCGGCGACGGCGGCACAGACCTGCTCGAGCGAGAATTCGGGGTCGACCTTGCCCTTGGGGCGGCCGAAATGGCTGAGCAGGATGGCCTTGCCGTCATGCTTGACGATTTCGCGAATGGTGGGCACCAGCCGCTCGATACGGGTGGCGTCGCTGACCTCGCCATCGTGCATGGGGACGTTGAGATCGGCCCGCAGCAGCACGCGCTTGTTGGTGAGATCAAGCTCATCAAGGGTTTTGAACGTCGCGCTCATGGTCGGGCCTCCGGAACAGATATCATCGGTGGCGTAGCAGAGCGCTGGCGGAGGGGGAAGGCAAGTCGCGCAAAATTCTGTTGCGCTCAGGCGGGCAGCAGCATGGTGCGCAGGCCATGCCCGGCAAAGAACAGCGGCAGGCCAAGCAGGGTAACGCAGATCAATTGTCCCAGGTCATCGACCAGCACATGGCGGGCAAAGCCGTCGCTGGGCCAGGCGGCAAGGCCGACGCGGCGGCGGATCAGGCGATCACGGAACAGCACATAGAGCGCGGTGAGGGCGGGCGGGACCACGAGGACAGCGGGCTGCCCGATGCCGCCGATTACCAGGGAGGCGATGGGCAGACTGGCGAAGATGCGCGGCATGATGTGGAACATGGTTTGTGCCCCTGCAACCTGACTGCTGCAGAGGCTAGGCTAGTTTGATGACTCGGCAGTGACAAGGCAAACGGCATAACCATGGCGTGAACGGGACCGGGGCGGTCGTGACAACAGGGCTTGACCCGGCCCTTGGGGCCGGCTCGATAAGCAGGGCGCTGCATCAAGCCAGAGGTCAATCGTGCGCTCTCAACTTGTCTATCTCAAGCCGACCGACGCGGCCCGCCAGCTCGGCGTTTCCAGCAAGGCGCTGCGCCTTTACGAAGCGCGGGGCCTGGTGACGCCCGGCCGCACGGCCGCGGGCTGGCGCAGCTACGGACCCGACGACATGGCACGCGCCGCCGAGATCGTCGCGTTGCGGGCCTTCGGCCTCAGCCTGGCGGAAATTGGCAGGGTGCTGGCGGGAAATGCCCACGATCTGGCGCCAGCGCTGGCGCGGCATCAGCAGGGGCTGGAAACCCGCATCCGCGACATGGCGGGCGCGGTCGACCGCGTGCGCGCCCTGCGCAGCGCGCTGAGCGCGGGCATGGTGCCGACATCGGATGATCTGGCGCGGCTGTTGGGGCCGGTGACCGCAGCCAGCGTGGCGTTCGATCTGCCATGGCCCTGGGGTGGTGAACGCTTCGAACTGCGCGAGCAGCGGCGGATCACCTATATTGTGGGGCCACTGGGCAGCGGCAAGACGCGACTGGCGCGGATGCTTGCCGAGACGATCGACGGCGCGGTCTTTGTCGATCTCGACCGGCGGGCTAAGGACGGGGCAACAGCAGAGGCGCGGCTTGAGGCGGATGGCATCCTGCAAAGCCAGGTTGCGGCGGCGCTCGATTGGCTGGACGGTGATGGCGCGACGCGCTCGCCGGCTTTGACCGCCCTGCTCGTGGCACTGGCGGGCAGCAATGCCAGCACGGTCGTGGTCGACATGGTCGAGCAGGGGCTCGATCATGCGACGCAGGAAGCCGTGATCGCCTATCTGCGGCGCGGCTGGCCGGACATGCCGGCGCTCTTCCTGATGACGCGCTCCAGTGCCATTCTTGATCTGGCGGCGGTGGGGCCGGATGAGGCGATCATCTTCTGCCCGGCCAATCACAGCCCGCCAAGCCTCGTCGCGCCTTATCCCGGCTCGCCCGGTTACGAGGCGCTGGCCAGCTGCCTTGCAACGCCCGAGGTGCGGGCGCGAACCGCCGGCGTCGTGGCGCTGCGACCGGTACGGGCTGATCAGGCCTCGCGGGTGAAGAGGCCGGGATAATCGAGCACCAGGCCATCGCCGTCGACGGTGATGATGCGCTCGAAAGACCCGTCAGCCGACTGGTAGCGGAAGCGGGTCTCGTCGAGGCGGGTGTAGATCTGCTCGTCGCGCCGTACGGTCATGGCGTCGGCGTCGATCCAGCTCGTGGCAAAGCGTTGCGGCTGGTTGATGACCCAGTCGCAGCGCCAGAGCGGCAGGGAATTGGTCAGGGGCGAGACGGAGAGATCGATGTCGATGCAGCCACGCAGAGCGGGCAGCGGGTCGGCGCGATCATCGCTCCAATTGCCGGCGCCGTCGCTGAACAGCTCGAGCACCGCGCCATCGGTGCGCTCCAGCCGGACGGTGCGGACCTGGCCGGCCTCGTCGAGCTTGAGCCGATAGAACAGGCCGAAGGTGGGGGTGATGATGGCGCTGCGGATGCGGGTGTCGCGGGCGGTGGCGGTGACGTGGCAATGCTCGAGCTTGTCGGGGTCAAAGCCGCGCCAGCGGACGGATCGATCAAGGCTCATGGCAGTCCCGCACAAGTGGAGTGGGTCGATATTGGTCAAAGCCGGGCGGGCTGGCAATCGGGCGCCAACAAAAAGGGCGCCCCGATGGGACGCCCTTGATGGAGTGCTGTCAGGCGACGCCTAGAGCGTCTTGCCCATGGCGACAGCGGTGTCGGCCATGCGGTTGGAGAAGCCCCATTCATTGTCGTACCAGGCCAGGATGGAGGCGAAATTGCCACCCATCACCTTGGTCTGGTCGAAGGCCAGGGTGGAGGAATGGCTGTCGTGGTTGAAGTCGATCGAGACGTTGGGCTGGGTGGTGAAGCCCAGAATGCCCTTGAGCTCGCCTTCGGCATATTTCTGGACGGCCTGGTTGATCTCGTCGGCCGTCACGTCGCGGCTGGTGAGGAACTTGAAGTCGACGCAGGAGACATTGGGTGTAGGAACCCGGATGGAGACACCGTCCAGCTTGCCCTTGAGCTCGGGCAGCACCAGGCCAATGGCCTTGGCGGCGCCGGTCGAGGTCGGGATTTGGCTGAGCGCGGCAGCGCGGCCGCGATAGAGATCCTTGTGCATGGTATCGAGCGTGGGCTGGTCACCGGTATAGGAGTGGATGGTGGTCATCATGCCGCGCTCGATGCCGAATTCCTTGTGCAGGACATAGGCAACGGGGGCGAGGCAATTGGTGGTGCAGGAGGCGTTGGAGACCACGATGTGGTCAGCGGTGAGCTGCTTGTCGTTGATGCCGAAGACCACGGTCAGGTCGGCGCCATCGCCGGGTGCCGAAATCAGCACCTTCTTGGCGCCGGCCTTGAGATGGGCGCTGGCCTTTTCCTTGGAGGTGAAGATGCCGGTGCATTCGAGCGCGATGTCGACCTTCATGGCGGCATGCGGCAGCTCGGCCGGGTCGCGTACCGCGGTCACCTTGATGGGGCCACGGCCCACGTCAATGGTGTCGCCGTCGACGGTGACGGTGCCGTTATAGCGACCATGCACGCTGTCGAAGCGGAACAGATGCGCATTGGTTTCGACCGGGCCGAGATCGTTGATCGCCACGACTTCGATGTCGGTGCGGCCGGATTCCATGATCGCACGGAGGACGTTGCGGCCGATGCGGCCAAAACCATTGATGGCGACGCGAATTGCCATGGGGAGACGCTCCTTGGGAGGGGTTCGGAGAAGGGAGGCTGCGCTCTCTTACAACTGTGCCGTGACGGCTTCAACAATGGCTTTAGGCGTAATGCCAAAGAACTCATAGAGCTCGTCAATCGGGCCGGAAGCGCCAAAGCCGGTCATGCCGACAAAGCGGCCCTTGTCGCCGAGCAGCTTGTTCCAGCTCATCTCGGTGCCGGCCTCGATGGCGACACGGGCCTTGGCCTTGCCGATGATCTCGGTGCGATAGGCGTCGGACTGCTTGGCGAAGAGTTCCATGGATGGGACCGAGACCACGCGGGCGGAAATGCCCTTTTCCTCGAGCAGCTTCTTGCCGTCGAGCGCGATGGCGACTTCCGAGCCGGTGGCAAAGATCACCGCCTGGGCGTCGAGATCGCCGGCCAGGGTATAGGCGCCGCGGGCCGACTTGTTTTCGGCAGTATATTGGGTGCGCACGGTGGGCAGGTTCTGGCGTGAGAGGGCCAGGATGGAGGGGGCGCTATCGCTTTCAAGCGCCAGCTGCCAGCATTCGGCGGTTTCCACCGCGTCGGCCGGGCGGAAGACCAGCAGGTTGGGAATGGCGCGCAGGGCGCTGAGGTGCTCCACCGGCTGGTGGGTCGGGCCGTCTTCGCCCAGGCCGATCGAGTCATGGGTCATGACATAGATGACGCGCTGGCCCATCAGGGCCGAGAGGCGGATGGCCGGACGGGCATAGTCGGTAAAGCACATGAAGGTGCCGCCATAGGGGATCAGGCCGCCATGCAAAGCGATGCCGTTCATGGCGGCGGCCATAACGTGCTCGCGGATGCCGTACATCATGTAGCGGCCGGCATAATTGTCGGCCTGGAAGGGCAGGGTTTCCTTGGTGTTGGTCAGGTTCGAGCCGGTCAGATCGGCCGAGCCGCCCTGGGTCTCGGGCACGACGGCATTGATGATCTCGAGCGCCATCTGGCCCGACTTGCGGGTCGCGACCTTGGGCTGGTCGACGGTCAGCTGCTTTATATAGTCGGCCATGGCATTGGCAAAGCCGGCAGGCAGTTCGCCGGCCATGCGGCGCTCAAACTCGCTCTTGTGGGCAGAGGCGCCCAGACGCGAGGTCCATTCGCCACGGATGTTCTGGGCGCGCATGCCGGCAGCGCGCCAGGCCGACAGCGTGTCGGCGGGAATTTCAAAGGCGGGATAGGTGATGCCGAGCGCCGCCTTGGCGCCGGCCAGTTCTTCGGCGCCGAGCGGGGAGCCATGTACCTTGTTGGTGCCGGCCTTCTTGGGCGCGCCGAAGCCGATCGTGGTCTTGGCGGCGATCAGGGTGGGCTTGTCGGCGGCCTTGGCGGCGAGCAGGGCCTTTTCGATGGCGTCCTGGTCGTGGCCGTCGATTTCGATGGTGTGCCAACCCGAGGCCTTGAAGCGCGCGATCTGGTCGGTGCTGTCGGCATTGGACACGGCGCCGTCAATGGTGATCGAATTGTTGTCCCAGATCACCGTCAGCTTGTGCAGCTTGAGGTGGCCGGCCAGGGCAATGGCCTCCTGGGAAATGCCTTCCATCAGGCAGCCGTCGCCGGCCAGGCACCAAGTGTGGTGATCAACGAGGTCGGCGCCGAACTCGGCGGCCAGCTTGGCCTCGGCCACGGCCATGCCGACGGCATTGCCGACGCCCTGGCCGAGCGGGCCGGTCGTGGTCTCGATGCCCTGGGCGAAATGATATTCGGGGTGGCCGGCGGTCTTGGAGTTGAGCTGGCGGAAATTCTTGATCTGGTCGATCGTCATGTCCTCGTAGCCGAGGAGGTAGAGCGATGCGTAGAGCAGCATCGAGCCGTGGCCGGCCGAGAGGACGAAGCGATCGCGGTCAGCCCATTTGCTGTCAGCGGGGTCAAACTTCATCACCTTGGTGAACAGCACCGTGGCGATGTCGGCACAGCCCATGGGCAGGCCAGGGTGGCCGGAATTGGCTTTTTCAACCGCGTCCATCGACAGGGAGCGGATTGCATTGGCCAGATCGTTCTGCTGGGCTGTATTGGTCATCGGGCTTGCACTTTCCTCGGGACTGAAATCTGGGGAGAAGATGGTCCAAACGCCTCCTCCCAAAGGCGGTTTGAGGCATAACAGGTTGGGATTGCCTGTCAATGACAAGGCATGGCCGAGATGGCGGCGCGCCAGTTGCATTGCGGCGAGCGCTGGGGCAGGCTGGCCGCGGCGGAATCGCCGCGCGTTGAGGACCGTAGCAGCAATGAGTGACACGGAACTTCAAGATGATCTGACCGCTGCCAATGCGCAGTTCGATCGGGCGCTGGCGCGGCTCAACCAGTCGGTGCAGGATCTGGGCACCCGAATGCGCCAGCACAACCGCATGGAGGTCGATACCCAGCGGCTGGTGCATGAGCGGGCGCGGCTGGCCACCGAGCTGGACAAGGCCGCGGCGCGCGCCAAGCGGCTCGATGACAGCGCCCATGAGGTATCGCGACGCCTGGTCGATGCGATGGAGACGGTCCGCTCTGTGCTGGCCAAGGCGGAGTAGCGGCATGCCCGAAGTCAATGTCGAGATCAATGGCCGCAAATACCGCATGGCCTGCGAAGAGGGCCAGCAGCAGCACCTGATCGGCCTGGCGCAGCGCTTCGACACCCATGTCGAGCAGCTCAAGGGCGCGGTGGGCGAAATCGGCGACAACCGGCTGACGGTCATGGCCGGCATAGCGGTGGTCGATGAGCTGGCCGAGGCCGAGCGCAAGATCAAGGCTCTTGAAGAAGACGTCCTGGTGCTGACCCGCGCCGGCCAGGAAGTGGCCGCCGAGATCGAGGCGCTGGAAATCCGCTTTGCGCAGAAGCTCGGCGCGGCCGCCCGCACGATCGAGGGCATGGCCACCATTCTGGACGATACCGCGCCGGTGCCGCAGGGCTAGGGAGGGCGCCCCGCAAGCAAAGCGGCTGGAGGGCCCGCCGTCAGGGCGTTGGCATCACTGATTGGTGGGAAGCCCGCGATGGGGCTTTGCAGCGGCCGATCAAGCGCCTATATCTTGGCGGCTGCCCGGTGCGTGAGGATACCAATATCCCCGGGGCCTTATCGATCTTAAGGGAGCTGTCCCTGACCGGACCCGTGGGTTCGGACATACGGCGCCCACCTACGTAAAGTAGGTTCCGGGATCGCTTATCCCACGGCCAGGGTGGCACCTAATTTCTGAGAGCAGGCTACAGCGCGGCGCATGGTGGACGAGACAATCGAAGACGCCAAGGCCGGTTTGCGGCGCCAGGCCCATGCCGCGCGCGCCGCGCTTTCCCCTGTCGAGCGCGCCGAGGCCGCCGACCGCGTGGCGGAGCACTTTTTTGCCGGCAATGTCCTCCAGCCAGGCCAGGTAGTGGCCGCCTATTGGCGCATTCGCGACGAGCTCGACTGCCAACCCATCCTGCTGCGGCTGATGGAGGGCAACCAGACCGTGGTGCTGCCCGTCGTGCTCGGTCCCGACCAGCCGCTGGAGATGCGGATCTGGGAACAGGGCACGGCGCTCTACGAGGCCGGTTTTGGCACGCTGGCGCCGTCGGAGCTGGCGCCGCTGGCCGAGCCGGACGTGGTGCTGATGCCGCTGCTGGGCTTTGACAGCCAGGGCACCAGACTGGGCTATGGCGGCGGCTATTATGATCGGACCCTGGCGCAGATGACCAAATCCCCCACCCTGATCGGCCTGGCCTTTGCCGCCCAGGAACTCGACGCCATTCCGCGTGAAGACCATGACGTGCCGCTCGACGCGGTGATCACCGAGGCCGGTCTGCGCCATTTCGGCGCCAGCGCATGAGGCTACTGTTTCTGGGCGATGTGATGGGCCGTTCGGGCCGGGATGCGGTCAATGATCGGCTGCCCGGGCTGATCGAGCAGTACAAATTCGATTTCGTCGTGGTCAATGGCGAGAATGCCAGCCATGGCAAGGGCCTGACCGAGCCGCATTTCAACGCCATCCGCCATGCCGGGGCCGATGTGGTGACGCTGGGCGACCATGCCTTCGACCAGCGCGAGACGATTTCCTATATCGAGCGCGAAAACACGCTGATCCGGCCGATCAATATGCCGCCCGGCACGCCCGGGCGCGGCGCCATGCTGGTCACCGGCCGCAACGGGCACAGCGTACTGGTGGTCAATGCGCTGGGGCGCGTCTTCATGGGCCCGGCCGATGATCCGTTCCGCGCCGTGGAAGCGGCGGTGGCTGCCTGTCCGCTGGGCGAACAGGCCGATGCCATCGTGGTGGATTTCCACACCGAGGCGACCTCGGAAATCCAGGCCATGGGGCATTTCCTCGATGGCAAGGTGAGCCTCGTCGTCGGCACCCATACCCATATCCCCACGGCCGACCATCGCGTGTTGCGCGGCGGCACGGCGCTGATGGCGGATGCCGGCATGTGCGGGGATTTCGATTCCGTCATCGGTACCGATACCGAAGAGCCGCTCAACCGGTTTCTCACCGGCATTCCCAATGGGCGGTTCTCACCGTCCGAGGGCGAAGCCACGCTGTGCGGGGTGGCCATCGAGACCGATCCGCGCAGCGGGCTTTCCCGCCGGGCCATGCCGCTGCGCATTGGCGGCAGCCTGGCCCAGGCCATGCCGGATTTCGGCTAGCCGATCGAGAGGCTGGCGATGCGGTCGCCGCCGAGGGTGAAGCGATAGGTCAGGTTTGCCGGGCTGCCGGGAAAATTGCCTGACACCCTGCCGGTGACGACCTCTGTGTCGCCCTCGATCTTGGCGTCGATCACCTCGACGGTCACCCGATATTTTGCCGTCGTATGCTCCAGCCAAGCGCGAATGGCAGTGGGACCGGTATGGGTCTCGCCCTCGTCACGCACGCGCGCATCCGGCGCGAACGGCGCGAGCATGGCATCAATGTCGTGGCGGTTGGCGGCGGCGAAGTAGTCGGCAAGCGGGGCGGGCAGGATCTGGGACATGGTGGGTCTCCATCTGTTGGCGGGTGCCAGAGATAGGGGTACACTGCACCGCATCACAAGAACCGACGAAAAAGTAAGGTACCTACTTTTGAGTAAGTCCATTCATCCCATTCCCGGCTCGGCGGCGGACAGGGTGGAACAGGCGCTGCAGTTTCTCGAGGGCCGCTGGAAGCTGGTCATCCTGTTCCGCCTGTTCGGCGGGAAGGTGCAGCGCTTTTCCGAGCTGGAACGGTCGATCCCGGCGATTTCGCAGAAGATGCTGATCCAGCAGTTGCGGCAGATGGAGAGCGACGGCATCGTCCGGCGCATCGTGCACCATCAGGTGCCGCCCAAGGTGGAATATTGCCTGACCGACTGGGGGCAGGCGCTGTGTCCGGCGCTCGATGCGCTACTGAGCTGGGCCGAGACCAGGCCCGTAGTGGAATCCGGCAGCCCTGAAGTTGTCGAGGTCTCTTGAGTAGCGGCGCTCTTTATTTTTGCAGATCATCCCCCTATAAGCGGGCAAAATTCGTCAGAAGCATCCGCGAGGGATCGAATGGCCGGCCATTCACACGCCAAAAACATCATGCACCGCAAGGGCAAGTCGGACGCCGTGCGTTCGAAGGTCTTTTCCAAGCTGGCCCGCGAAATCACCGTGGCGGCCAAGATGGGCATGCCCGATCCGGCCTTCAATTCGCGGCTGCGCCTGGCCGTGGTCAATGCCCGTTCGCAGTCCATGCCCAAGGACAATATCGACCGCGCCATCAAGAAGGCGATCGGCTCGGACGGCGAGAATTTCGAAGAGATCCGCTATGAGGGCTATGGCCCGGGTGGCGTCGCCATCATCGTCGAGACGCTGACCGACAACCGCAACCGCACCGCCTCCAATGTGCGCTCGTACTTTTCCAAGTGCGGCGGCGCCATGGGCGAAACCAATTCGGTCGGCTTCATGTTCGACAAGGTGGGCGAGATCGTCTACCCGGCCAAGGCCGGCAGCGAAGATGCCATCATGGAAGCGGCCATCGAGGCCGGCGCCGATGATGTCGAGAGCAGCGAAGACGGTCACTATGTGACCACGACCTTCGAGGCCATGGTCGACGTTGCGGCCGCGCTGGAAAAGGCGCTGGGCGAAGCAGAATCGGTCAAGGCCGTGTGGAAGCCGCAGACCAATGCCCCTATCGACGCCGACAAGGGCGCTACGCTGATGCGGCTGATCGCCATGCTGGAAGAAGACGATGACGTGCAGAACGTCTATTCGAACTTCGAGATGAGCGATGAGGATATGGCCAAGCTCGACGCGTAATTCAGTGCGCTGATGGCCGGGTTATCGAGGGCGGTGCTGCTGGCGCCGCCCTTTTTCATGCCGACTGCTGCAGTTCCGGTTCGGCCAGGTCGGCGACGCTGACCACGGCAGAGCGGTTGCGGCCGGCGCGCTTGGCCTCGTAGAGACGCTGGTCGGCAATGCGGAACAGTTCGGCAAATTCGCGCTCGCCCTCGAACACGGCGCCGCCAATGCTGACCGAGAGCAGATGACGCTGGCCGTCCGGGGCAAAGTTGGCAAGGCGCACGGAGCGGCGGATACGCTCGGCAATGGCGTCGGCCTGGTAATGGTCGAGGTCGGGCAGGTAGACGGCGAATTCCTCGCCGCCCATGCGCCCCACCAGATCGCCCGAGCGCAGCACGGCACGGATCGAGCGGGCGATGATGGCCAGGGCATCGTCGCCGCAATCATGGCCGAACAGATCGTTGATGGCCTTGAAGTTGTCGGCGTCGATCATCAGCAGGGCACTGGTCGTATCGGGCCGGCGCTGGCTCAGCAGGCCGCTGACGCGACCGGTGAAGGCGCCGCGATTGAGGCAGGAGGTCAGGCTGTCGGTGCGCGCGACCAGACCCAGGCGGATATTGCTGAGCGCCAGGCCACGCACGCGCATGCCCAGAAACAGGAAGAGCGGCATCCCCACGATGGCCGGAATCACCAAGGCGCTGAGCACCGACCGCTCCAGGGCGCGGCCGCCCAGATCGCCGAACAGCGCCAGATTGACCACCAGCGAGACCACGATGCAGAACAGCGTGCCGATCAGGGTCCAGCGCCCGACGCTGGACCAGCTCTGCAGGGCAGTCAAAGATTTGGGGCGCAACATGGACAAACTCCGGCCGACAAGGGCGCTGCCGTGCAGCGCCGGAACAAGGCGATCAACAACGAGGAATGGTGCGTCCCCTGCTTTATTGAGTTGGTCGTCGGTGGGCCAGTTGCGTCGCGAGCGCCGAAACGGCGCTCGGCCAACCGCAGGCGTAACCCGGCGCCCGCAGCTTTCGTTCCCTCATCCCGATATCCGCCGCGCTGACCGGCGCATATGGTTAACCGGACGATCCCAAAGTCGGAATCACTCCCCGCATCAACGCTAGGGCTGCCCGTTGAAGAATGCCTTGCCAAGATCATCGCAATTGTTCGTATCGGGGGGTTTCTCGCGAAACTGTTTCCGCTTTGTTCACATTGGACTTGGTAGGATCGTTGCTGGCGATTAAGGATGATCCATGAACCTGGCGACACGAATCATCGGCATTGATCCCGGCCTGCGCCGCTGCGGCTGGGGGGTCATCGAAACCCTGGGCAACCGGCTGACCTTTATTGGCGCCGGCACGGTGACGCCGCCGGTCGATGGCGGGCTCGCCGAACGGCTGGCCGTGCTGTTTGCCGGGCTCGGCGAGGTGCTGGACCGCTTCGCGCCCGAAGAGGCGGCGGTGGAAGAGACCTTCGTCAATGCCGGGGTGCGCTCGGCGCTGATCCTGGGCCAGGCGCGCGGCGTGGCGCTGCTGACGCCGGCATCACGCGGCCTGCCGGTGGCCGAATATGCGGCCAATCTGGTCAAGAAGTCCGTCGTGGGCACAGGCCATGCCGGCAAGGGACAAGTGGAACTGATGGTGCGCACGCTGATGCCGACAGCCGACTTCAAGGGGCCCGATGCGGCCGATGCGCTGGCCATTGCCATCTGCCACGCGCATCACCGGGTGGCGCAGCAGCGGTTGAGGGCCATGGCATGATCGGCAAGCTCAAGGGCATGATCGACAGTTTTGGCGATGACCATGTGCTGATCGACTGCGGTGGCGTGTGTTATGAAGCGTTCTGCTCGAGCCGGACCCTGCAGGCGCTGCCGCGGGTGGGCGAGGCCGGGGTGCTGTTCATCGAAACCATTGTCCGCGAGGACATGATCCGGCTCTATGGCTTTGCCACTGAAACGGAAAAGGCCTCGTTCATCCTGCTCTCGACCGTGCAGGGCGTGGGCGCGCGGGTGGCCCTGTCGATCCTGTCGGTGCTGTCACCGTCCGAGCTGTCGAGTGCCATTGCACTGCAGGACAAGGCCATGATCGGCCGCGCCAATGGCGTGGGCCCCAAGCTGGCTGTGCGCCTGGTGACCGAGCTCAAGGGCAAGGTGCCGACCGGCGTCGGTATCGATGCCGGCACGCTGGGGCTGCAGGCCGCCCTGGGCGAGGGCGTGGCGCCCGGCGCCATTGCCGATGCGGTCTCGGCGCTGACCAATCTGGGCTATTCCAGCGCCCAGGCCTCGGCGGCTTTGGCGCGCATCGTCGCCCGCGAGGGCGATGGCGTGCCGACCGAGAAGCTGATCCGGCTGGGCTTGCGGGAGTTGAGCAGCTAGGCTTGCTCCATTTACAGCTGCAACACGGATTTCCCAGATGTCTCTGCCGAGCAAAAAGCAACTGCCGTGCCTGTTTATGGCGAGCCTGATGATCGCGGCCAGCGTGCCCGGTGTGGCGCTCGCCGATCAGAATGAGGTTGTCGGTGTAGCCATCTATTTCGAGGAGGCCGATGGCTCGACCAAGCCCTTCCTGTTTCACGACCTCAACAATCCCCTGCCGCGCTGGTCCTGCGAGGCGCGGCTCGATTATCTCACCAAGATGTTCTACCGCATGAGCCGGTCCAATCCCGACCTCAAGGGCAAGAAGGCGGTGCGCTCGGATTGCGCTCGGGTCGAGGGGTTCGATTTTGGCAGCCAATGACATGAATACAGCCCGATCCAGAATGGACCTGCTCGCGTGACCTCTCTTACCTCCCCCATTGCCGGACGCGACGGCGACGTCGATGTTGCCATGCGACCGTCGGGCTTTGCCGAATTTGTCGGGCAGGCCGATGCGCGGGCCAATCTCGAAGTCTTCATTGCCGCGGCCAAGCAGCGCCAGGCGGCGCTGGACCATGTACTGTTTGTCGGCCCGCCCGGCCTCGGTAAAACCACGCTGGCGCAGATCATTTCGCGCGAGCTGGGCGTGGGCTTTCGCGCCACCTCCGGTCCGGTCATCGCCAAGGCGGGCGACCTCGCCGCGCTGCTGACCAATCTCGAAGATCGCGACGTGCTGTTCATCGATGAGATCCACCGTCTCAGCCCGGCCATCGAGGAAATCCTCTATCCGGCCATGGAGGATTACCAGCTCGATCTGATCATCGGCGAAGGGCCGGCGGCCCGCTCGGTGCGGATCGATCTGGCCAAGTTCACCCTGGTGGGCGCCACGACGCGCGCCGGGCTGCTCACCACGCCGCTGCGTGATCGCTTCGGCATTCCGGTGCGGCTCAATTTCTACACGCCCGAAGAGCTGGTGCAGATCGTCACCCGCGGCGCGCGGCTGCTGGGCATGCCGATGGCGCCCGACGGGGCCATGGAAATTGCCCGGCGCTCGCGCGGCACGCCGCGCATTGCCGGGCGCCTGCTGCGAAGGGTCACCGATTTTGCCCTGGTCGAAGGCTCGGGCCAGATCACCCGCGCCATTGCCGACAAGGCACTGCTGCGGCTCGATGTGGATGCGCGCGGGCTCGACCAGCTCGACCGGCGCTATCTGGGTACCATTGCCGATTTCTATGATGGCGGCCCGGTTGGCATCGAAACCATTGCCGCTGCCTTGAGCGAGCCGCGCGACGCCATCGAGGAGATCGTCGAGCCCTATCTGCTGCAGCAGGGCTTCATCCAGCGCACGCCGCGCGGCCGCATGCTGACCGGCGCGGCCTTCCAGCACCTGGGCAAGAGCGTGCCGCAGGGCTTTGTCGGCCTGCAGGCGAGCCTGTTCGAAGAGCCCGAGGCATGAACGACGCGCGCATCATGCTGAGCTTTCCGGTGGGGGGTACACGCTTCAACTATCGGGTGGCCGGCGTTGCCATTGTTGATGGGCATGTGCTGGTCTGCCGAGAGGATGACGACGACTATTGCATGCTGCCGGGCGGTCGCGTCGAGATGGGCGAGCCCAGCGGGCTTAGCCTCGTGCGCGAAATCGCCGAGGAAATGGACATGGTCGGCACGGTCGGGCCGATGCTCTTCACCTCGGAAAGCTTTTACGGCCGGGTCGGCGAGCGTTTTCACGAACTGGGCTTCATCTATGCCCTGCAATTGCCCGCCCATCTGCGGCCGGGCGGGACACAGCCTTTCCTGGTGCGCGAGGATGAGGGGCATTTGCTGCAGTTTTCCTGGCTACCGCTGGAGGGCGCGGCGCTGACCGAGGCGCGGTTGCTTCCCCCCTGGCTGCCAGAACGGCTGCGTCGCCTGTTGGGCCAGCCCGAGCATGTTGTGTTTGTGGAAGGGCAGGGGGAACTGACCCAGTCATGACCCATCATTTTCCCGTCCGCATCTATTACGAAGACACCGATTTTTCCGGCAATGTCTATCACGCGGCCTATCTGAAATTCTTCGAGCGCGGCCGGACCGAGTTTTTGCGCGATCTGGGCGTGCACCATGCCGAACTGGCGGCCCAGGGCCTGGCCTTCGCCGTCCGCTCGATGACCATCGAGTTCGAGGGCGCGGCCCATATCGATGACCTGCTGACGGTCACTACAGGTGTGGTCAAGGTCTCGGGCGCCCGGCTGGTGCTGGAGCAGACCATTGGCCGTGGCGAGACCGTGCTGACCCGGGCGGCGGTGGTGGTAGCGGCGATCAAGACGACGGGCGGACCCGCGCGGCTGCCGGCCGCGCTGCGCGATCTGCTGACGGGACAAGGCTGACGGCACGAGCCACCAAGTCATGGAGATCACGACTTGGTGGCTCGTGCTTTGGGAATCGCTTTGTTAACCATTCCTTGACCATAATTGCGGCAAAGCGAACATGTGTCCGGTTCGGGGTCCGCAACGCTCCGGTTTCCGGGCATTTCTCTTAATTTTGACAGATTTAGACCCCATCGCCTTCCGGCTGAGGGTCGGTGCGTGAACCAGGCCAAGAAGGATCACTACATGGAAGCCATGGACGCTGTGGGCGCCGTCGTGCCGCACACCGATTTTTCCATCTGGGGCCTGTTCTGGGCCGCTGACTGGATCGTCAAGTCCGTGATGCTGGGTCTGCTGGGCGCCTCGGTCTGGTGCTGGGCGATCATCATCGACAAGACCATCGTCTATCGCCGTACCAATGCCGAGATGAACCGCTTTGAGCGCACCTTCTGGTCGGGGCAGTCGCTCGAAGAGCTCTACCAGATGCAGTCGGAAAAGCCGTCCGGCGGCATGGGCGCGGTCTTTGTCGCCGCCATGAAGGAGTGGAAGCGCAGCCATGAGCAGAATGCCGCGAGCTTTCTGGGCATGCAGCAGCGCCTCGACAAGGTGCTCGACGTCGCCATTTCGCGCGAGAGCGACAATCTCGAAAAGCGGCTGGGCTTTCTGGCCACCATCGGCTCGGCCGGCCCGTTCATCGGCCTGTTCGGCACGGTCTGGGGCATCATGAACGCCTTTACCGCCATTGCCGCCTCGTCCAATACCAGCCTGGCCGTGGTGGCCGGCCCGATCGCCGAGGCGCTGTTTGCTACCGCCATTGGCCTCGTCGCGGCTATTCCGGCGGTTATCGCCTACAACAAGCTGAGCTCGGACGCCTCCAAGATGGTGGGGCGCCTTGAAGGCTTTGCCGACGAATTCTCGACCATTCTGAGCCGCCAGCTCGAAGCGCGGAGCCACTAATATGGGCATGGGCGTAGCAGGCGGCGGTGGCGGCGGACGCGGCCGGCGCGGTCGCAAGAAGGCGATCATCAGCGAGATCAACATCACACCCATGGTGGACGTGATGCTGGTGCTGCTGATCATCTTCATGGTGGCGGCGCCGATGATGACCGCTGGCGTGCCGATCGATCTGCCGCAGTCGGCGGCTGGCGATATGGCCAACCAGGCCGACCCGGTGACCGTCGCGGTCACGCCCGATGGCGTGATCTATGTCAACGAGGACGTGGTCGCCGAACCCGAATTGACCAGCACCCTTGCTGCAATGGGCGTCGATGGCGCCGAAGACCGCATTTTCCTGCGCGGCGACACGACGGCCGACTATGGCTCGGTGATGCGCGTCATGGGACTCCTCTCGGCTGCCGGCTACACCAAGATCGGTTTGATCACCGAGCGGAACCCGGGCTAGTCCAGTGCGCATTGGCGTAACCGCATCGATTCTTGCTCACATCGTGGTGCTGACCATTGGTCTGATCAACCTGGGCATGACGCAGCCGTTGACGCCGGTGGTGGAGTCGATCTCGGTCGATCTGGTCCCGATCGAGGAATATTCCAATATTCGCGCCGGCCAGCTCGACAGCACGGTCGTCGAGACCGAGACGCCCTCGATCGTTGAAGACGATACGCCCGCCGAGATCGCGCAGCCGACCGGCAATACCGAAGAAGACCAGGTGACCCCGTCGCCGGCCGACATTCCCACGCCGGCCCCGGTGACCAATACGGCGCCGGCGCCCGAGAGCCAGCCCGAGCCAGCCCCGGAACCTGAGCCTGAGCCGGCCCCGGTTCCAGCTACAAGGCCGACCCCGGCACCCGAGCCGGAACCCGTGCCCGTGCCGGAACCGACACCCGAACCCACGCCCGAGCCGACCCCGGCGCCAGAGCCAGAACCGGTCCCCGAGCCCATCCCGACGCCCGTGCCAACCCCGGAGCCCGTTCCCGAACCTGTCCCCGAGCCGGTGACGCCCGCCGTTGCCGCGCCGGCTCCGGTCGCTCGGCCGAGCAATCTGGCGCAATTGCGCGAGCGCTTTGCCGCAGCCGAAGCCGAGCGCAAAAAGCGCGAGGAAGAGGAGCGCCAGCGCGCTGCTGCGGCCGAGCAGGCCGCCCAGGAACAGCCCGAGGCGCAGCTTGATGCCTCGCTGGCCGATGACATTTCTGCCATTATCAACACCGATACTACCACTGGCGGCACGACCGGGGCCGGTGGCACGCCCACGCTGGGCGATACCACGGGCACCTCGGCGCGGCTCAGCCAGTCGGCCATCGATGGCCTCGTGGCCCGTATCAAGACGTGCTGGAACCTGCTGCCGAGCGACATCAATAGCGGGCTCAATGTGGTATTGCTGGTGACGATGAACCCGGACCGGACGGTGGCGAACACGCAGATCGTCCAGGCCGACCCATCGCCGGCCGGCGGCGCCGTGGCCCGGGCGGCCCAGCGCGCCGTGACAGCCTGCGGCCCGTACGACATGCTGTCGGACGACGCCTTCGACAACTGGCGGCAGATCGAAATGGAACTGCGCCCATGAATTTGGATTGGGTGACTGAGAATTGGTATGCTGGGGGCGCAAACTGGCGCACCAGCGGCGACATTGGAGACGATAGATGAACCTGCTTACCCGGCGCCATGCGCTCAAACTCGGCCTGGCCGGTGGCGCGCTGCTGGCAAGCACCTCGCTCACCCTGGCGCAATTGCGTATCGTGGTGGAGGGCGCCAATTTCCAGCCCCTGCCGATCGCCATCCCCGATTTCGCTTCGTCCGACCCGGCCTTTGGCACGGAAATCGCCGAGATCGTGCGCAACAATCTGCGCCGCTCCGGGCTGTTCCTGCCGCTCGACCCGGCGACGCTGCCGGTGCAGGTGGGCGATGTCACTGCCGAGCCCGATTTTGTCACCTGGCGCACCGCCAATGTCGATGCCCTGGTGATGGGCGCGGTTGAGCGCGGCGGTCAGATCTCCTCGTCGGTGCGCGTCTGGGATACCCAGCAGGCGGCCCAGGTGGTCGGCCAGAGCTACAATACCGACGCCAATTCCAGCCGTCGCGTGGCCCATATCATTTCGGACGCCATCTATCAGTCGCTGGCCGGCGGCACGGGCTATTTCGATACCCGCGTCATCTATGTGGCCGAAAGCGGCCCCAAGGCCAACCGCGTGCGTCGCCTGGCCATCATGGATCAGGACGGCGCCAATGTGCAGTACCTGACCGATGGCAGCACCATGGCGCTGACGCCGCGCTTCTCGCCCAATGGCGACATGGTCACCTATATGAACTTTGCCGATGGCAATCCGCAGGTCTATCTGCTGCAACTGTCGACCGGCCAGCAGCAGCGGCTCGCCGATGTCGGCGCCATGACCTTTGCGCCACGCTTTTCGCCCGATGGCGGCACGGTGGCCTTTTCGGTGGAGCAGGGCGGCTCGACCAATATCTATACGACCAGCATCAATGGCGGGTCGCCGCTGCAGCTGACCTCTGGCACGGCGATCGATACCGGTCCGTCCTACTCGCCCGATGGCAGCCGGCTGGTGTTCGAGAGCGATCGCGGCGGCTCGCCGCAGATCTACATGATGGGCGCAGGCGGCGGCACGCCGCAGCGCGTCAGCTTCGGCCAGGGCAGCTATTCCACCCCGGTCTGGGCGCCGACCGGCGATCTCATCGCCTTCACGCGGCAGTCGGGCGGCCAGTTCAATATCGGCATCATGAATGCCGACGGTTCGGGCGAGCGCATGCTCTATACCAGCTTTCATGCCGAGGGCCCGAGCTGGGCGCCCAATGGCCGGGTCATCATGTTCTTCCAGGATCCGGGCGGCAATGACGGCCCCAAGCTGATGAGCGTCGACATCTGGGGCCGCAACCTGCTGACCATCCCCACCGAGAGCTATGCCTCCGACCCGGCCTGGTCCGGCCTGCGGGCTTAATTCGACAGCCAGACCGTGCCCTCGTCAGCCGGGGGTACGGTCGGCATCACCCTTTTGCGCCAAGGGCTTAACCTTAACGGGTATTGCTCGGTCACTGTGGCGCCACGGCATCATCACAGAAAAGCCAGCATTCCCGCCACATTGGCGCCGTGATAGGCAATGATTAACCAAGCCAGCAAACCCGGCCTTAAGATTAAGTGCGGTAAATCCCAACCTTAAGATTATGCCTTTCAGGAGCCTATCCGTGGTCATCACCGCACCTTTCTCCACCGCATTGCGTGCCGCCGCCATGCTGCTTTTCGTCGTGGCGATCGCGGCCTGTTCGCGTACGCCCAACACGCTGCCGACCGGCGTGGGCAATCTCGGGCCTGGCGGCGGTGCTCCCGGCAGCCAGCAGGAATTCCTGGTGTCGGTCGGCGATCGCGTGTTCTTCACCACTGATTCGAGCTCGCTGACCCCCGAGGCCTCCGCCACGCTGGACAAGCAGGCCGCCTGGCTCAACCAGTACCAGAACTACCGCATCATGATCGAAGGCCATGCCGACGAGCGCGGCACGCGCGAATACAATATCGCCCTGGGCGCCCGTCGTTCATCGGTGGTCGTGAACTACCTGGTGTCGCGTGGCGTGGGCCAGCAGCGCATTACCAGCCAGTCCTTCGGCAAGGAACGCCCCGTGGCGATCTGCAACGACATTTCGTGCTGGAGCCAGAACCGCCGCGCGGTCACCGTCGTCCAGTAGACGTTTACGCCAAGCCGGCTTCCCAGGAAGCCACCAGCCGGTGCAAACCGGCAACAGCAGCGCCCGGAGCCAGCAAATTGGCCCGGGCGCTTTGTTTTGACCAAAATTGGCCTTTATTTGCAGGCCAGCAAGGGTTCATGGTTCTTGTGCACAGCGGACCTTCGGAGGCTCAGTATCTTGCAGACAATCATTTCAACCCGGGCAGGCAGAACAGGCCTGCGACTGGCCCTGGCCAGCGTCCTGGCCCTGGGGGTCGCGACTCCCACATTGGTCAATGCCGCGATGTTTTCGACGCCCGCGCCGCTTGGCCGCGTGCTGAGCGATGCTGCGCCCGAGCGCGTGCATGTGGCGCAGGCTGCCGATACGGCCCAGCTGATGGTCCGCCTGCAGCAGCTCGAAGAGCAGAACCGCCTGCTCAATGGCCAGATCGAGGGCCTGACTTTCCAGCTCACGCAGATGCAGGAACTGGTCAACCGCATGGCCGAAGACAATGAATTCCGCTTCCAGGCGCTGGAAGGCGGTGCGAGCCCAAAAACTGATGCGGCAACCCAAGCAGGCGGCGTGACGCAGCCTGAGGCGTTGCCGCAGGACCCGGCCAATACGGCAATGGACCCCGAAGGGGTGCCGATGACCGATATTCCCGAGCAGGGGGTGCAACCGCTCCCCGGCGAGATCGAGTTCGACCCCACCTTCACCGATGGCAGTGCCGCACCGATGGATGATCTGGGCAATTCCGCCGATCCGCTGGTGGGCACCGGCGCGACGGGCGGCGTTGACCTGGTGACCGGCGAGCCGCTCAATCTGGCCTATGACCCGGCGGCCGCCGATACCGGCGATGCCGATGCCGACGCCCAGTTTGCCGCCGGCTTTGAGGCGATCAGCACCGGCGATTATCCGTTTGCCGAGGATCAGTTCACCCAGTTCCTGGCGCTCTATCCGGACAATCCGCAGGCGACCGAAGCCGCCAACCTGCTGGGCGATGCCTTGCTCTACCGGCAGGCCTATAGCCAGGCGGCCGATGTGCTGCTCAATGCCTTCCAGAAGGCGCCGGACAATCCGCGCGCGCCGGACCTGCTGCTCAAGCTGGGCATGGCTTTGTCGGGGGCCGGCGAACGCGAAACCGCCTGCCGGACGCTGGCGGAAGTCGACAAGCGCTTTACCGCGCTGCCGGCCGTGTTCACCACTCGCCTGGCCGAGGAAAAAGCCCGGGCCGCATGCCCCCCCGGCTAGGAACCGACCTGTCGAGCCAGACCGGTCTTGCGGCGCTGTTTGCCCATGTGGCGACAGCGCCGGCCATTGGCCTGGCCGTTTCGGGCGGGGCGGACAGCCTCGCTCTGCTGCTGCTGGCGGCACGCTGGGCCGCCGGCCTGGCGCAGCCACCGCGCCTTGTCGTCTATTCGCTCGATCACGGCTTGCGACCCGAAGCCGGCGCTGAAGTCGCCATGGTGCTCGATGTCGCGCGCTCGCTCGGCGTTACGGCGCGCGGGCTGGTCTGGACCGGGGACAAGAAAGTGACCGGCCTGCAGGAGGCGGCGCGCCAGGCGCGCTACCGGCTGATCGGCGCGGCCATGCGGGACGATGGCGTCGGCGTGCTGCTGACGGCGCATCACCGACAGGACCAGGCCGAGACGGTGCTGATGCGGCTGGCGCATGGCAGCGGGGTCGAAGGCCTCAAGGGCATGGGCGCCATGGCCGAGATCGAGGGCGTGCTGGTGCATCGCCCCCTGCTCGACGTCGACCAGAGCGCTTTGCTGGACATCGTCGCGGCTGCCGGACTGGTGCCGGTGGCCGATCCATCAAATCTCGATCCCCATTACGAGCGCGTCCGCTGGCGTCAGGCCATGCCGGCTTTGGCCGAGCTGGGGCTTGATGCGGCGACGCTGGCGCAGTTTGCCGCCCGGATGGGCGAGGCGGATGCGGCCATTGCGCAGATGGCAGAGGCGGCCTTTGCCGAGATCGTGCGGCTGGATGGTTTCGGCGCGGCGTCTATCGCCCTGGCGACCTTTGCCGGGCTGTCGCCAGCGGTATCCACGCGGGTGCTGGGGCGGGTGCTCAATATCGTGGGTGGGCGGCAGAAGCCGCGGGCCCTGGGGCAGGTGGAGCGGCTGCGGCAGGCGATCTGCGGGCCGGGCCTTGATCGCGCCAGCACCGTGCTGGGTTGCGTCGTCCGGCTCAAGGGCGAGACCATCACCGTGGCGCGCGAGCCGGGACGGGCCCTGCCAGCCGACGCCATCCTGCTGCCGCATGGCGAACTGGTCTGGGACGAGCGCTTTCGCATCATCAATGGTTCTGACGAGGGCGGCCTGACCGCCAGCGTCGCCGACTATCTGCCGCGCCACCGGCTGGAAGCCTTTCTGGGTTTCAAGGTCACCGCGCCGGCCGAGGCCATTCGCACCGCGCCGATCGTGCGCGATGCTACCGGCGGCGTGCTGTCGCTGGGCGGCTGGTCGTTCGACGAGCGCATCAGTGTGCAGTTGCTGATCGACTGAGCCCGGGCCTGCCTTCGCCCCATGGCGCTGGCGCCCTGCCGGTCAGATGATGGGTGATGGGTGATAGACTTGGCGCCCTGGCATGACGTATTAACCCCGTCAGGATATTGTGACTGGACGGGGCGCCCAAAGCGCCGCAGGTCTGGCCCTTGTAACGCCCCATTGCCGGACTTACATTCGGCCCACTAACCGCGCCTCCTCGCGCGGTCCTTTCCGGGACAGGACTGATGAACGGAAACTTCCGCAACTTCGCCATCTGGCTGGTCATTCTCTTTATGCTGATGGGCCTGTTCCAGGTCTTCCAGTCGTCGACCCGCTCGGTTTCCGTTTCTGACAAGAGCTACAGCCAGTTCGTGAGTGATGTTGAGGCCGGCCGGGTCAACAGCGTCACCATCACCGACAATGTGGTGTCCGGTGCGCTGTCCGATGGGACGCGCTTTGAAACCGTGCTGCCAGCCGGCGCCGATATCATTTCACGCCTCGAGGCCAGCGACGTGTCGATCACGGCGCAGGCGCCCGAAACCAGCCCGTTCTGGACGGTGCTGCTCAGCTCCTGGCTCCCCTTTATCGTCATTATCGGCGTCTGGTTCTTCTTCATTCGCCAGATGCAGGGCGGCGGCAAGGGTGGCGCGATGGGCTTTGGCAAGTCGCGCGCCAAGCTGCTGACCGAATCAAGCGGCAAGGTAACGTTTGAAGACGTGGCCGGCGTGGATGAGGCCAAGCAGGATCTCGAGGAAATCGTCGAATTCCTGCGCGATCCGGGCAAGTTCCAGCGCCTGGGCGGCCGTATTCCGCGCGGCGTGCTGCTGGTGGGTCCTCCGGGCACCGGCAAGACGCTGCTGGCCCGTTCGGTCGCTGGCGAAGCCAATGTGCCGTTCTTCACCATTTCGGGTTCTGACTTCGTTGAAATGTTCGTGGGCGTCGGCGCCAGCCGCGTGCGCGACATGTTCGAGCAGGCCAAGAAGAATGCGCCCTGCATCATCTTCATCGACGAAATCGACGCCGTCGGTCGCCAGCGTGGCGCCGGGCTCGGTGGCGGCAATGACGAACGCGAGCAGACGCTCAACCAGCTGCTGGTCGAGATGGACGGCTTTGAGGCCAATGAAGGCATCATCCTGATCGCTGCGACCAACCGTCCCGACGTGCTTGATCCGGCGCTGCTGCGTCCGGGCCGTTTCGACCGCCAGGTCGTCGTGCCCAATCCGGACGTCGCCGGCCGCGAAAAGGTGCTCAAGGTCCACGTCCGCAAGGTGCCGCTGGCCCCTGACGTCGACCTTAAGGTGCTGGCTCGTGGTACCCCCGGTTTCTCCGGCGCCGATCTGATGAACCTCGTCAACGAGGCGGCCCTGATGGCGGCGCGGCGCAACAAGCGCTTCGTCACCCATGCCGAGTTCGAGGATGCCAAGGACAAGATCATGATGGGCGCCGAGCGCCGCACCATGGCCATGTCCGAGGACGAAAAGAAGCTGACCGCCTATCACGAGGCTGGCCATGCCATCATCGCGCTCAAGGTTGCCGGCATCGACCCGATCCACAAGGCCACCATCATTCCGCGTGGTCGTGCGCTGGGCATGGTGATGACCCTGCCCGAGAGCGACAGCTATTCGTTCAGCCGCGAAAAGGCCCTGGCCCGTCTGACCATGCTGTTCGGCGGCCGCGAGGCCGAGATCATCAAGTTCGGTCCGGAAAAGGTCACCAGCGGCGCTTCGGGCGATATCCAGATGGCCACGAGCCTCGCCCGCTCGATGGTGATGGAATGGGGCATGAGCGAAAAGCTCGGCCGCGTCCGCTACAAGTCGAGCGACCAGGAAGTGTTCCTGGGCCATTCGGTGACGCAGTCGACCAATATGAGCGACGATACCGCCCGTATCATCGACCAGGAAGTGCGCAAGCTCATTGAGGATGGCGAGGCCTCGGCCAAGGTGATCCTGACCACCTATCACGACCAGTGGGAAGCCATTGCCCAGGCGCTGCTCGAATATGAGACGCTGACGGGTGACGAATTGCGCGCCCTGATGGAAGGCCACCAGCCGGTTCGGCCGGACGAGAATGGCCCCTCCAACAAGGCCAGCGGCGTGCCCTCGGCCGGCAAGTCCGGCAAAAAGCGCCCCGATGCGCCACCGACCGGCGATCTCGAGCCGCAGCCAGGCAGCTAACACCAGCCACAGAATTGAAGGGGCCGCCGCGAGGCGGCCCTTTTGCATGGCGGGGTTTTCCGCTATGCCGCCACAAAGTGGTATTAATCCCAGCGGCCAGCAGGCCGCGCAGCGCGCGATGAGGGGCATTTCAAATGGTACGCAAGTATTTTGGCACCGATGGGATTCGCGGGCTGGCCAATGGCCCCAAGCTGACGCCGGAACTGGCGCTCAAGGTGGGCATGGCGGCGGGGCAGAAATTCGTGCGCGGCGACCATCGCAACCGCGTGGTGATCGGCAAGGATACACGCCGCTCGGGCTATATGATCGAGCAGGCCCTCACGGCCGGCTTTACCGCGGTGGGCATGGATGTCTACCTGCTGGGGCCGATGCCGACCCCGGCCGTGGCCATGCTGACGCGCTCGCTGCGCGCCGATCTGGGCGTGATGATCTCCGCCTCGCATAATCCGTTCGAGGACAATGGCATCAAGCTGTTCCGTCCGGACGGCTACAAGCTGAGCGACCAGATCGAGCTCGAAATCGAGCGGCTGATCGACAGCGATCTCTCCAAGACGCTGGCGCATGGCCGCGATATCGGCCGGGCGCATCGCGACGAAGAGGCGCGCACGCGCTATATCGAATATGCCAAGCGCACTTTGCCGCGCAATACCGACCTGGCCGGCCTGCGCGTGGTGCTCGATTGCGCCAATGGCGCGGCCTACAAGGTGGCGCCGGTCGCGCTGTGGGAGCTGGGCGCGGAAGTGTTCACCATCGGCGACAAGCCCGATGGCTTCAACATCAATGACAAGGTCGGCTCGACCGCGCCCGAGGCGGTCTCGGCCAAGGTGCGCGAAATGCGCGCCGATATCGGAATTGCGCTC
The DNA here is from genome assembly GCF_014926585.1 of Devosia beringensis. Taxonomy (NCBI): domain Bacteria; kingdom Pseudomonadati; phylum Pseudomonadota; class Alphaproteobacteria; order Hyphomicrobiales; family Devosiaceae; genus Devosia; species Devosia beringensis. The sequence continues at coordinate 2,419,291 of NZ_CP045422.1, forward strand.
GATGGCGACGCGGACCGCGTCATCATCGTCGATGAAAAGGGCAATGTCGTCGATGGCGACCAGTTCATGGCGGTGATTGCCGAGAGCTGGCTGCAGCGCGAGGTGCTGGTGGGTGGCGGCATCGTGGCCACGGTGATGTCCAATCTGGGCCTGGAACGCTATCTGGGCACGCTGGGGCTGACGCTGGAACGCACCCAGGTGGGCGATCGCTATGTGCTCGAAGCCATGCGCGCCAAGGGCTTCAATGTGGGCGGGGAACAGTCCGGCCATATCATCCTGTCCGATTTCACTACCACCGGCGATGGCCTCGTGGCGGCGCTGCAGCTGCTGGCCGTGCTCAAGGCACAGGACCGGCCGGTATCGGAAATCTGTGCGCGCTTCACCAAGGTGCCGCAGGTGCTGCGCAGCGTGAAGTTCAAGACCGGCAAGCCGCTGGAGAACAAGCTGGTCATGGCGGCCATTGCCGATGGCCAGGCCATGCTGGGCGTCGGCGGGCGGCTGGTGGTGCGGGCGTCAGGCACCGAGTCGGTGATCCGGGTGATGGGCGAGGCGGACGATGCCGGCCTGGTTTCATCGGTAGTGCAGCAGATCGAGGCGGCTATTCTCGACGTCGCGTGAAGTAGATCTCAAGTGTAAATGGAAAGTAACACTGATTAACGATATGCTAATGGCTGATCACATTTGTAGAGGTCGGTAAGGTTAAATCTTTGGGTTAAGCGACATTTAAGGATATTGCTCGATATTGGGGGCAATCGACTGGTGTCGTGGCAACCGAAGGACATTACTCATGCGCAAGCTTATCGCTGCGATCATGGTGGCAGGAACCGCCCTCGTAGGCGGTCAGGCAATCGCCGCCGATTTTCCCTACTATCCGCCTGTGATCGAAATCCCCGATGTCGACTATGGCGTCTCCGGCAGCTTCTACCTGCGCGGCAGCGCGGCGGCCAATGCGATGTGGGCGCCCCATGTGAATCATCCCTCGGTCACCACCGGCTCGGGCATTTTCGAGATCAATCGCTTCGGCTATGGCTATTCGGTCGGCGCCGGCGTCGGCTACGAATTCGGCAATGGCTTCCGGGCGGACGCCACGGTGGATTACCTCAGCAATGAGGGCATGCGCACCACCATTGTCAACGGCGCACCAGTGGCCAATGGTGACCACACGCTGTCGCTCCGTTCCACCATCGTATTGGCCAACGCCTATTACGACTTCCCCCTGGCCAGCGACAGCTACGGTGCGGCAGGCGGCATGTTTGGTTATGTCGGCGCCGGTGCCGGTGTTGCCTTCAACGATTTCATTACCAACGGCCCGGGCAATCCGGACACCCGCGACCAGAATACCAGCTTTGCCGGAGCCGGCATGGTCGGCGTGGGCTACGACTTCGGCCAGGTGGTTGCCGATATCGGCTACCGCGCGCTCTATATCAACAAGATCCAGAACGACGCGGCGCCCAATCCCTATACCCTGGACAATAACTTCATTCACGAAGTGCGCGGCACGCTGCGCTACCGCTTCAACTAGTCTTTCAGCGCGCGGCCACGACGGCGCGCACCGAACAGCCATTATGCCGGCACCCGAGAGGGTGCCGGTTTTTTTGGGCCATGCGCTGGACAGGGTCGGTGTCGGGTGTTCTGCTCGACGCAAGGGAGAGCCGCATATGAAGGTACTGATCGTGGGCGCCGCCGGCATGGTCGGCCGCAAGCTGGTGGCGGCGCTGCTGGCGGCGGGGCAGGTCGGTGGCAAGGCCATTACCAGTCTCACGCTGGCAGACGTGGTGGAGCCGTCCCCGCCCGGTGGCGCGGTGCCGCACACATTGGTGGCGGCGGACCTGGCTGATCCGGCAACGGCGTCTCGTCTCGTGGCGGACCGTCCGGACCTGATCTTTCACCTGGCGGCCATTGTCTCGGGTGAGGCCGAGGCCGATTTCGACAAGGGCTATGCCATCAATCTCGATGGCACGCGGCACCTGTTCGAGGCGATCCGGCTGGCCGGCCAGGCGAGGCCCTATTGTCCGCGGCTGGTGTTCACCTCATCGATTGCCGTGTTCGGCGAGCCGCTGCCCGCTGTGATCGGGGACAGCCATGAACATACCCCGCTGACCAGCTATGGCACGCAGAAGGCGATCGGCGAGCTGCTGCTGGCCGATTATTCCCGGCACGGTTTCCTCGATGGTGTCGGCATCCGCCTGCCCACCATTGCGGTGCGCCCGGGCAAGCCCAACAAGGCCGCGTCCGGCTTCTTTTCCGGCATCATCCGCGAGCCGCTAGCCGGGCTGGAAGCGGTGCTGCCGGTGCCCGACAGCGTGCGGCACTGGTTTGCCAGCCCGCGTGCGGCAGTCGGCTTCCTGCTGCATGCGGCGGCGATGGATACCAGCCTGCTGGGGCATCAGCGCAACCTTTCCATGCCCGGTCTGGCAGTGACGGTGGGCGAGCAAATCGCCGCGCTTGAGCGCGTCGCCGGACCCGGCGCGGTGGCGCTGATCCGGCGCGAACCCGACGCCACCATTGCCGGCATCGTTGCCGGCTGGCCCAAGGCCTTTGCCGCCGATCGCGCCCGCGCACTGGGTTTTGTCGGCGATGCCAGCTTCGACGAGATCATCGCCATCCACATTGCAGACGAGCTGGGTGGCCGCATCGCCGGGCGATGAGCGGCGCACGCTTCACCAAGTCGAAACCATGGCGCAACTCGGTGATTACGTTCTATCGAGGGATTTAATATGCTGGACCTTCAAGGGGGTCCCCATGCGCGTCGTCATTGTCGAAGACAATTCCATCAATCTCGATCTGCTGTGCACCATGGTGGGCAAATTGCCCCATGTCGCGGTACAGGGATTTTCCGATCCGGCGCTGGCCCTGGCCGATGCACGGCAGCAGGGCTGCGACCTGCTGATCGCCGATTATGTGATGCCGGGCATAAGCGGCCTGGAATTGATTGAGGCAATGCGGCAACTACCATCGCATGCCCATGTCCCCATGGTGATGATCACCGCCGACAATGATCGGGCCGTAAGGCTGGCCGCCATCGCAGCGGGGGCGACGGACTTCGTGACCAAGCCTGCAGATCCGCTGGAGCTGCGCTCGCGGGTGACCAATCTGCTGGCGCTGCGCGGGGCGCAGAACGCCCTGGCGGACCGGGCGGCGTGTCTGGCCGCTGAAATTGCCGAGGCCACGCGCGATCTGCAGCGGCGTGAAGAGGAAATTATCTGCCGGCTGGCGCGGGCCATCGGCTTCCGCGACGGCGATACCTGGGACCATGTCGACCGGGTGGCGCAGATCGCCCGCCTGCTGGCCGAGGCGCTCGGCGAGGATGAGACCTTTGTGCGCAATCTGGGCCTGGTGGCCCCCTTGCATGATGTCGGCAAGATCGGGGTTCCGGACGCCATCTTGAACAAGCCGGGGCGCCTCGACCCCGATGAACTGGCGATCATGCGTGGCCATGTCGGGATTGGCGCCAAGATTCTGGCTGGCGGCGATTCCGACCTGGTGCAGATGGCCGAGGCCATCGCAGCGGGACACCACGAACGCTGGGACGGCACTGGCTATCCGCAAGGCCTGGCCGGCTCGGACATTCCGCTGGCCGCCCGGATCACCGCTGTCGCCGACGTGTTTGATGCCCTGTGCAGCGAGCGGCCCTACAAGAGAGCCTGGCCGGCCGAAGAGGCCTATGCGGAAATATGCCGCTGTGCGGGCTCGCATTTCGATCCTGCCTGTGTCGCGGCCTTCGCGCGCAGCTGGCCCCGTATTGCGCCGCTGGTCGGCGCGTCTCCCGATATCACCGTTGCAGCTTAGGATATGTCCGTGCGCCAACTGCTTGCCATCGCTCTGCTCGCCTTGTCTCCGATTGCCGCCGCCTCCGCCCAGGATCTGCCAGCACCCACCGGCCCGGTGGTGCTGACCATTTCGGGCGCCATTGGCACCACCAATGGGGACGGCGTGGCTATGTTCGACCAGGCCATGATCGACGGCCTGGCCCAGCACACCATTACGAGCGAGACGCCCTGGTATGACGGGGAGCAGGCCTTCAGCGGCGTGCTGGTCTCGGCGCTGCTCGAGGCGGTCGGCGCCACGGGGTCGGCGCTGAGCGTGACGGCGCTCAACGGCTATTCGGCTGAAATCCCGCGCGCCGATGTCACCGACAATCCCGTCATCCTGGCGAGCCGGGTCAATGGCGATCTGCTGAGCGTGCGTGACAAGGGTCCGCTCTTTGTCATCTACCCGTTCGATACGCAGCCCGAGCTGTTCAACGAAGTCTATTTCGGGCGCTCCGTCTGGCAGGTAACCGCCATGAGCGTGCAGTAGGTGGAAACAGGACTGCTGGCAGCGGTAAGCCAAGCCTCGCGGCGGATGATGGCGGCAATGGCCACGCTGGCCATTGTCAGCGTCGTGCTGCTGGCCTCGATAGTGTGGCTGTTTGCCGAGCTGCGCGAGCGGCAGGATGCGGTGTCCCAATCCATCCGCGAGGATGCCGTCTGGGCCGCATTCCAGACTGATCGCGAAACCGCCCGGCTCAGCGAAGCCCTCAGGGCCCCGCCGACGGCCGGCTCGGCGAGCGAAGTCACCCTGGCCTTTGACCTGCTGTACAGTCGCATGGAACTGCTGGGCGCTGGATCCTATGCCATCACCTTCGGCAGCGATCCGGTGATTGGCAAGACGGCCGCCCAGATCGTCACCCTGATCAAGGACATGACGCCGCAGATGGACCGGATCATCGCCGATCCCTCCGTCTATCCGGCCCTGGCAGCCGAGCTGCAGGCAGCGGTCCGCAGTGCCCGCGCCCAGACCAATGCCCTGATCATCGCCACCAATGCCGCCGTCAATGCCAAGCGCGTGGAAGAGCGCAGCAAGGCCCTCGATACCTATTGGCACATCGGGGCGGCGGTTTCGGCGCTGACCGTGGCGCTGACGCTGATGGTGGTGCTGCTGGCGCTGCAATTGCGGCACATTGCCCGCTCGGGGCAGGAAATGGCGGCGCTGAGCCGTCGCAATGAGCGGGCCGCCATCGAGGCACAGGCGGCCAATCTGGCCAAGTCCACCTTTCTGGCTACCATGAGCCACGAGATCCGCACGCCGCTCAACGGCATTATCGGCATGGCCGACCTGCTGGGCGATTCCGAGCTCAGTCCGGAGCAGCGCAACCAGCTGCGGGTCATGCGGCAGTCGGGCGATATCCTGCTCGACGTGATCACCGATATTCTCGACTTCTCCAAGCTTGAAGCCGGTGAGATGCGCATCGACAGGCAGGCGGTCAGCCTGCCGCAATTGCTGCAGTCGGTGCGTGAGATCATGGCGCCCCGGGCGGCCGGCGCGCGGCTGATGCTGCAGGTGACGGGGCCGGACATCGTCATCCAGGCCGATGCGGGACGCCTGCGGCAGATCCTGATCAATCTGGTGGGCAATGCCATCAAGTTTACGCGGGTGGGGTCAATCACGGTGTCGGCGGTACTGGTGGGCGAGATGCTGCAGGTGCGTGTGGTGGATACCGGCGCGGGCATTGCCGAAGACGATCTGCCCCGCCTGTTCAAGGATTTCAGCCAGCTCGACGGCTCCAATACCCGCCTGCATGGTGGCACCGGCCTCGGGCTGGCGATCTGCCGGCGTCTTGTCGAAACCATCGGCGGCCGCATCGGCGTAGAGAGCCAGCTGGGGCAGGGCAGCACCTTCTGGTTTGAACTTCCGGTCGGACCGGTCGATGCTGGCGCTGGCCAGCCAGCGCAAGCGGCGTCGGAGGCGCGGCGCTTTACCGGCACGGGCCGGGTGCTGGTGGTGGATGACAATGCGATCAACCGCGCCGTTGCAGGGGGATTGCTGCAGCGCATGGGCATGGACGTGGCCTATGCCGAAAACGGGGCCGAGGCCCTCGATCGCATGGCCGGAGGCGCGTTCGACTTCGTCTTCATGGACATGCAGATGCCGGTGCTCGATGGCCTGGCGGCAACGCAGCAGGCCCGGGCGGCGGGACAGACCGTGCCGATTGTCGGGCTGACGGCCAATGCCTTCGAGTCCGATCGCGAGGCCTGTCTCGCGGCCGGGATGGACGGGTTCCTTGCCAAGCCCATAACGCGGCAGAAGCTGGAGGCGGTGCTGGTGCAGCTGCTTGGCCAGTCAATGGCCGAAGCTGACATGCCGGCAGAACCACTGCCCCCCAATGTCGATAGCGACTATCAGCAGGCGCTGATCGCCGAGGTCGGCCAGGAGACCTTCGACGCGCTCACGGCGCGGTTCGGCGCGGAACTGACGGTGATGATGGCGACGGCGCGCGCCGCTGCTTTGGCAGGCGACGGCAAGACACTGGAGGCGACGCTGCACACCATCAAGGGGGCCGCGCTCAGCCTGGGCTATGGCCAGCTGGCCGAGAGCATCGACCGGCTCCGCCAGCAACCCGAGATCACCGCCGCCGATGTCGACGAGCTCAGGCTCATGGCCGCCTGAAGCGGCCGGGGCAGTCGGGCGCCCGGGCGCCGTGCGGCGCAAGAAAAGAGTCATTGACGGGTCGCGGCTTCGGGCGTATCTGCAGCCTCAGGACATCTCGCCCTAACGCGAGACGCATAGACCTGGGAGGGTCGCTGAAGATGGCTCCAATGCCCCTGACCGCGCCGGCGGTAAAACCGGCCAATCCAAATTTTTCCTCGGGCCCCTGTGCCAAGCGTCCTGGCTGGACGGTTGATGCGCTATCCAATGCGCTGGTCGGCCGGTCGCACCGGTCCAAGCCGGGCAAGGCGCGCATCCAGCAGGCCATCGACCTGACGCGGCAGCTGCTCGAAGTGCCCGCCGATTACCGCATCGGCATTGTCCCCGCTTCCGATACCGGCGCCGTCGAAATGGCCATGTGGTCCATGCTGGGCGCGCGCGGCGTCGACATGCTGGCCTGGGAGAGCTTTGGCGAGGGCTGGGTCACCGATGTGGCCAAGCAGCTCAAGCTCGACGATGTGCGCATCATCAAGGCGCCCTATGGCGAACTGCCCGACCTCGCCCAAGTCGATACCGATCGCGACGTCGTTTTCACCTGGAACGGCACCACTTCGGGCGTGCGCGTCCCCGATGCCGACTGGATCAAGGCCGATCGCCAGGGTCTGACCATTTGCGACGCCACCTCGGCGGCCTTTGCGCAAAAGCTCGATTTCGCCAAGCTCGATGTCGTCACCTTCTCCTGGCAGAAGGCGCTGGGGGGCGAAGCCGCCCATGGCGTGCTGATCCTGTCGCCACGGGCCGTCGAGCGGCTCGAAAGCTTCAAGCCCGACCGGCCGCTGCCCAAGATCTTCCGCCTGACCAAGGGTGGCAAGCTGCTCGAGGAAGTCTTCGAGGCGGCGACCATCAATACGCCCTCGATGATCTGCATCGAAGACGCGATCGACGCCATGCAATGGGGTCTCGATCTGGGCGGGCTCAGCGGCATGCAGGCTCGCGCCGATGCCAATTTCAAGGTGCTGTCCGACTGGGTCGCTAAGACCGACTGGGTCGATTTCCTGGCCAAGGACGCGGCCAACCGCTCCAATACCTCGGTATGCCTCTCCATTGTCGATCCGGCCATTGCCGCGCTTGACGATGCGGCGCAGGCGAGTTTTGCCAAGGCCATGGTGTCCCGGCTCGACAAGGCCGCCGTCGCCTATGATATCGGCGCCTACAAGGATGCCCCCTCGGGCCTGCGCATCTGGGCCGGCTGCACCATCGAGACGGCCGACCTTGCCGCGCTCGTGCCGTGGCTGGACTTTGCCTTTGCCGAGGAAAAGGCCGCGCTCGACAAGGCCGCTGCCTAACTCACAGACCCCCACCCAACCTCCCCCTGAAGGGGGAGGGGCTGATCGAGTATTGGGTACCAAGGTGCCAAGGACTCGGAGCCACTCCTCCCCCTTCAGGGGGAGGCCGGGTGGGGGCTCTCTCCCCACACTCGCTTTTATCAGGGATTACCCAATGCCCAAGGTTCTCGTTTCCGACAAGCTCAGCATGGCCGCCGTCCAGATCTTCAAGGATAATGGCGTCGAGGTCGACTATCTGCCCGATCTGGGCAAGGACAAGGAAAAGTTGCTCGAAGTCATCGGCCAGTATGATGGCCTGGCCATCCGCTCGGCCACCAAGGTGACCGAAAAGATCCTGGCTGCCGCGACCAATCTCAAGGTCATCGGCCGGGCCGGCATCGGCGTCGACAATGTCGACATCCCGGCCGCCACCAAGAAGGGCGTCATCGTGATGAACACCCCCTTCGGCAATTCCATCACCACGGCCGAGCATGCCATTGCCATGATGATGGCGCTGGCGCGCCAGCTGCCCGAGGCCGATGCCTCCACCCGCGCCGGCAAGTGGGAAAAGAACCGCTTCATGGGCGTCGAAGTCACCAGCAAGGTGCTCGGCCTGATCGGGGCGGGCAATATCGGCTCGATCGTCGCCGACCGGGCGCAGGGGCTCAAGATGAAGGTCGTGGCCTTTGACCCCTTCCTGACGCCGGAGCGGGCGCTGGAAATCGGCGTCGAAAAGGTCACGCTGGACGAGCTGCTGGCGCGCGCCGATTTCATTACCCTCCATACCCCGCTGATCGACGCCACGCGCAACATCCTCAATGCCGGGGCGCTGGCCAAGACCAAGAAGGGCGTGCGCATCGTCAACTGCGCCCGTGGCGGGCTGATCGATGAGGCCGCGCTTTACGAGGCGCTCAAGTCCGGCCAGGTGGCCGGCGCGGCGCTCGACGTGTTCCTCGAAGAGCCAGCGACCGCCAATCCGCTGTTCGAGCTGGCCAATGTCATTGCCACGCCGCATCTGGGTGCCTCGACCAGCGAGGCGCAGGAAAATGTGGCGCTGCAGGTGGCCGAGCAGATTTCGGCCTATCTCAATGCCGGCGAGATCACCAATGCGCTCAACTTCCCGTCCATCTCTGCCGAGGAAGCGCCACGCCTGACGCCCTTCATCAAGCTGGCCGAAATGCTCGGCTCGTTTGCCGGTCAGCTGACCGAAACGGCGATCATGGGCATCAAGATCGAGTTCGAGGGTGATGTTGCCAGCATGAATACCCGCCCCATGGTGGCCTCGGCCGTCTATGGCGTGATGCGGCCGATGATGCCGGACGTGAACATGGTCTCGGCGCCGCAGATCGCCAAGGAGCGCGGTATCGGCGTCGAAGTGGTGACGCGCGAGCAGCAGGGCGCCTATGAGAACTATATCCGGCTGACGGTGGTGACCGAGCGGCAGGAGCGCGCGGTGGCCGGCACGGTGTTTGCCAGCGGCAAGCCGCGCATCATCCAGGTCAAGAACATCAATATGGAAGCCGAGCTGACGCCCTCCATGCTCTATGTCACCAATGAGGACAAGCCGGGCCATATCGGTCGCCTCGGCACCCTGCTGGGGACGCTGGGCATCAATATCGCCAACTTCAACCTCGGTCGTGCCGAAGCCGGTGCCGACGCCATTGCGCTGGTGTCGATCGACGGTGCGCTCGACGAGGCGCAACTGGGCCAGATCGCGGCGCTCGAAGGCGTCAAGCAGGCCAAGTCGCTGCGGTTCTAGGCATCTGCATCGTGCAGGATTTTAGGGTCGGCGCTCTGGCGCCGGCCCTTTTTGCTGTCGCTAGCGCAGCCACTTTATCCATCTTGTCCCCGGGCCAAAAACCGCGCGCATACTGTGTGCATTCCCGCCATTCACGCGGCCCCGACGCAGGGCCGGGCGGGGAGGATCGGATGGAGAGGGCGCTCTCCTGCGTGGGCAGAAAGTTGGCAGCCGGACCTGCAATATTGGTACCGCCTGATACCAGACCCCCTAAGCAAGCCGATACCGTGATGGGCGGCCCCTGGCTCCCCAAGTTTGTACACTGGCTCGAGTCAGAGGCCGCCCATTACCCGTGAAAACCGCAAGCGCAAGCCGGGCGGCGTTTCGGCGCGTTTGCGCTCTGGCGTGGCGCGTTGCCTAGCGCAGGCGGCGGGCGGCCCATTCGGCCATGGCAATGCCGGCAATGATGATGGCGGCGGCGAGGTAATGATAGAGCTCGAGCCGCTCGCCCAGGATCAGCACCGAGCCCAGCGTGCCAAAGACCGGGATCAGGTTGTGGCTGGGGGCGGCGCGGTTGGGGCCGACCAGCTCGACGCCGCGGGCATAGGCGATCTGGCTGAACATGGAGGGGAAGATCATCACATAGACCAGCACGGCCCAGACGGTGGGCGACATGGCGGGGATGCTGGCAAAGGCGGTGATGCCGGGGCCGAACAGCTGCAGCATGACCAGGCCGGTGATCGCGGCGCCGGTAAAGGCGACGGCCATGAAACTCATCATGTGCACCTGGGGCCGGAACCGCAGAGCCAGCGTATAGGCGGTATAAGTCAGGCAGGCGAGCAGGACATACCCGTCGCCGATATTGATATCGAGCGTAAGGATGCGGCGCAGGTCGCCATGGGTGGCCGTGAGCATGACGCCGGTAATGGCGATCAGCACGCCGACCACCTGCAGAATGGTGGCGCGGACGCGGAAGACGATGAAATTGGCCGCGAGAATCATCATGGGCAGGGCGCCCGTCTCGATCGAGGAATTGACGGCCGTGGTGGTGGTCAGCCCCATATAGAGCAGCACATTGTAAAGCGCATAGCCCAGCGCGCCATAGGCCATCAGCAGCGGCCAGGTGCGGCGGATCACCGGCCAGTCGGCCGCCAGGAAGCGCCACGAGAATGGCAGGATGAACAGGGTGGCGCCCACGCAGCGGGCCGAAAGCAGCAGAAACGGGTCGATTTCGCCCACGACCAGCTTGGCGGCGACCACATTGCCGCCCCAGAACAGCGGCGCCAGAATCAGCAGCAGGTAGGGTTGATCGAGCAGTCTGGCGGAAATGCCGCGATTTTGGTGATCCAGCGGCTTTGTCATCGGGACCCGGGTGATGTAAGGACAGTCGGACTTAGCAGTTATTCGGCCCCGTTGAAACGTCAACACCATGGGTCGGGAAGACAGTGGTCCAATTTTGTTGAGGCGCGACAGGCATGTCGGGCCCTTGGTGTCACGCCGATCCTGGAGATGGAATTTCATGGCTAATGTGGTTGTCGTCGGCTCGCAGTGGGGCGACGAGGGCAAGGGCAAGATTGTCGACTGGCTCAGCGAGCGCGCCGATGTGGTGGTGCGCTACCAGGGCGGCCACAATGCCGGCCATACGCTGGTCATCGACGGGGTAAGCTACAAGCTGGCTCTGCTGCCCTCCGGTCTCGTCCAGGGCAAGCTCTCGGTCATCGGCAATGGCGTGGTGGTCGATCCGCACCATTTCGTCGGCGAGCTGGAAAAGCTGCGCGCCCAGGGCGTGGTCATCACCCCCGAAATCCTGCGCATTGCCGACAATGCGCCGCTGATCCTGTCGCTGCATCGCGAGCTGGACGCCATCCGCGAGGATTCCAATTCCGGCCTCAAGATCGGCACCACCAAGCGCGGTATCGGCCCGGCCTATGAAGACAAGGTGGGCCGCCGCGCCATTCGCCTGGTTGATCTCAGCGAACCCGATACGCTGATGGTCAAGATCGAACGCCTGCTGACCCATCACAATGCGCTGCGTCGCGGCATGGGCCTGGTCGAGATCGAGGCCCAAAAGATCTATGACGAGCTGACCGCCGTCGCCGCCGATATCCTGCCCTTTATGGACCAGGTGTGGAAGGTGCTCGACGACAAGCGCAAGGCCGGCGCTCGCATCCTGTTCGAGGGCGCCCAGGGCGCGCTGCTGGACAATGATCACGGCACCTATCCCTTCGTGACCTCGTCCAATACCGTTGCCGGGCAGGCTGCCGCCGGTTCGGGCCTGGGGCCTACGGCCATCGGCTATGTGCTGGGCATTACCAAGGCCTATACGACACGCGTCGGCGAAGGCCCGTTCCCCTGCGAGCTGGACGACGAGATCGGCCGGCACCTGGCCGTAGTGGGGCGCGAAGTGGGCGTCAATACCGGGCGGCCGCGGCGCTGCGGCTGGTTCGACGCCGTGCTGGTGCGCCAGACTGTCAAGACATCAGGCATTACCGGCATCGCGCTGACCAAGCTCGATATCCTTGATGGCCTCAAAGAGATCAAGGTCTGCGTCGGCTATGAGCTGGACGGATCACGGATTGATTATCTGCCTGCCTCAATGGGGGCACAAGCGCGGGTTAAGCCGATTTACGAGACGCTGGAAGGCTGGTCGGAAACGACAGCCGGGGCGCGCAGCTGGGCGCAGTTGCCGGCCCAGGCGATCAAATATGTGCGCTTCATCGAAGAGCAGATCGGTGCGCCGGTAGCCATGCTGTCGACGAGCCCGGAACGGCTCGATACCATCCTTGTCGTTGACCCGTTCCAAGACTGAGTTTTTTTGTTACAACACGTCGCAGACATCGTGAGTATCAAGTAACCAATGGCGGACTACAAAGAGCTGTTGCGCCGGGCGATCTCGGCGCTGCCGGAGAATAACGGGGCCGCCCGCCGCGCGGTCTATGAGAAGGCGCGTTCGGCCCTGGTCGGGCAGTTGCGGGCTATTTCTCCACCGCTCCCGGCAAAGGACATTACCCAGCACAGGCTGCAGCTCGAAGATTGTATTCGCCAGGTCGAGCAGGAGGCCAGCGAGGCCGTCATCACGCTTGGACGCGAGGGAATGCCCGCCATGCGGGCTTTTGAGCCACGTCCGGCCGAAGCAAAGCCAGCAGAGACCAAGCCAGACGACGTCCGCCCCGTGGTCACCGAGCCGGTGATCCAGCAGCCCGTCAACGATGCCCCGACCGGGCCGGCGGCCCCTGCGGTGACGGCCCCGAAATCGACCGCCAATATGTCGATCGAGGAAATTATCGCCGAGGCCGCGGCGACCGGCGGCACCTCGATGATCCAGGTGCCGGTGGTCAACAAACCGAATTCGGACGCCGAATCAGCTGTGCTGCCGTCGCGCTCCGAACCGGTCCGCGCCGCGCCTATGGGCCCCGTGCCCACCACGCGCCCACCGGAATCGCTGATCCTGCCAAATGCTAGTGACAAGCGCGCCCAGCTGCCCGTGGCGGCCAATTCACCGGGCGAGAGCTATCGCCCGGGCGGTCGCATGGAGCCATCAGTCAGCGGTGCGCAGGTCGCCGTGCGCCAGCAGACTGCTCCCGTCAACGCGACAGCCGTGCAACCGGCGCTGTCGGCCGTGCGCGAAGTCGAACTTGAAACAATCGAGCCGGATGCCAGCGAGGCCGAGGGCGCCATTGAACGGGCGATCGAGACGCTGGATCGGGAAGCACGTGGCGAGAGCAATGGCGAGGCGCCGGAATCGGCCCAGACCATCGCCGAACGCATGTTCGCGACGCCGCGCAGCGGTGCTGACGATGGCGATGACAGCGGCTTTGTGTCGTCGCCCGGCGCCGGGCGTTCAGGCTCCGGGCTGACGATATTCCTCGTGGTCTTTGCCATCCTGCTGGCCGGCGTTGGCGGGGCCGGCTTCTGGGCCTGGCGCGAAGGCTATGTCGATCTCGACCAGATGTTTGGCCAGGCGCAGCCGGTGGTGGCCGAAACGGCCGATCCGACACTGCCCACGACACCCACGCTTGATCCGGTTCAACAGCCCGATGCCGCCACCGACCCGGTTGCCGCGCCCGGCAATACGGCGACGACGACAGCGGCTGAACCGACCAATACGCTTGAAGGCCTTGAGGCCGATGACCGCCTCGACCCAACGCCGCAGCCCGTGGTGCCGACCGGCAATGAGACGGTGCTGCCGCCGCTGGCCGACGCCGATGCCAAGGGCGAGGAGCGCCTGCCGGGGCAGGATGCCAGCACGATTGCCGCCAATGATCCGAGCGCCTCTGTCGATCCGGCAGTGCTGGCCGGCAGCCAGTCCCTGCTGCTCGAGGCCAGTGCCACCGGCACCACCGGGGCCGTGCCGTTCTCGGGTACCGTAGAATGGCGCGAGGGTGTGGACGAGCTTGGCCTGCCGACGCTGATCGGTCACGCCAGCATTCCGGCGCGCAATCTCGGGGTCGACGTGACGATCCGCAAGAATTCTGATCCGAGCCTGCCGGCCAGTCATTTGATGGAAGTGGATTTCCAGGTTTCGGACACCTTCATCGGTGGCACCGTGGCCAATCTTCCCGGCGTGCTGCTCAAGGATCAGGAACTGGTGCCGGGCACGCCGCTGGTGGGCGCTTCGGCGCGCGTGGTGGGCAATTCGTTCCTGTTCGCGCTCAGCGCTACGCCAGCCGACGCCACGACCAATACCGATCTGCTGGAAAACCGGAAGTGGATGGATCTGGCCGTGGTCTATGGCACTGGTCGCAATGCCATCATCACCCTCGAAAAGGATGATGACGCGCAGGCCCTGTTCGACAAGGTCTTTGCCACCTGGGCTGAGTGAGGACGCGCTAGAGGCGTTCCAGCCGCCGCTCGACCAGGCGGAACCGCCGGTTGGCGAGGCTGTCGACGTCATCGGCGTGATGGCTGACCAGGATAGTGTGCCAGCCATGGCGCAGGGTCAGGGTGCGGACGAGATCACGCACCGTGCCGCGGGTCTCGTCATCGAGGGCTGAGAAGGGCTCGTCGAGCAAGAGCACCGGCCGATTGCGCAGCAGGGTGCGGGCCAGGGCCACGCGCTGCTTCTGCCCGACGGACAACGTGGCGGTAATCTGGCCTTCGGTGCCCTCCAGTCCCACCTCGGCCAGCGCCTGGGCAACCCTGTCGTATGCTTCTGCCCGCGGCGTGCGCGCCGGCAAGCCCAGCCGGACATTGCTGTCGGTCCGCAAGTGCTCGAACAGGCTTTCCGACTGCAGCAGCAGGGAAACCGGCCGTTCTTCGGGGGGCAGGGGCAGCAGATCGGTGCCGTCCAGCGTCAGACTGCCCGAGAAGGGCTGCAGAAATCCCGCTATGAGGTCGAGCAGGGTGGACTTGCCCGAACCGCTGGTTCCCGAGATGGCGGTGATCTCGCCGGGAGCGGCAGCAAAGCTGAACACATAGGGTGCCGCCTGGCCGGGATGGGCGAAGGTGAGCGCGTCAGCGAGCAGCATTGGCAATCCTTGAGAACAGTCTGGGCAGGCCGACAAAGGCGATGATGGTGCCGACCAGCAGGATGGCGGCGATGGCGGCAGCATCATTACTGCGATAGCTGCCCAGCGCGCGGAACATCATCAGGGGCAGAGTCTGGAAATCCTGGGTACCGAACAGGGCGACGACGCCGAGGTCACCCAGCGAAAAGCAGAAGGCGAGCGCCAGCATGACGCCGATATCCTTGCCGAGGAGGGGATATTCGACCGTGATGAACTGCCGCCAGCCGGACAGGTCGAGCGAGCGGATCAGCTTGCCGCGCGTGCGGGCAATGGCCTCGAGCGGGGGACCCAGCGTGGCGATGGCAAAGGGCAAAGCAAGCAGGCTGTTGGCTAGGATGACCACAAAGGGCGCCGCTGCCGCCGGGGCGACACCCAGATTGCGCACGAGCAGAAAGAAGCCGAGCGACAGCACGACCGCCGGCACGGCCAGATAGGCAAAGACCGGCATGCCCAGCAGGGTGCGCAGGATGCCATGGTCGGTGGCAGCCCGGCCGAGTGCCAGTCCGAGGGCAAGGGCCAGCGTCAATATCGCCGATGCCGTGCCGATCAGCAGGCTGCTGAGGGCAGCCTGCCAGAAGGTGGATTGGGTCAGCAGGCTCCCCATGCCGGTGCCCAGTCCATCGACCAGAACGGATGCCAGCGGCAGCACGAAGCCGATGCTGCAGGTGAGCAGGATCAGCGTCTGGAGAACCCGGGCGAGGGGGCGGTCACGCCAGGTTGGCGCGATGGAGGCGCCGAAACTGGTGGGGATTGGAGCCAGTGCGGCGGCGATCAGGATGACGCCCGAGCAGACCGCGATCTGGGTCAAGGCCAGGTGAACCGCGCCGGTCAGGTCGAAATCCTGGCGCACTGCCGCATAGATGGCGACCTCAAGGGTCTGGTTGCCCGGACCGCCGCCCAGCAGCAGCACGATGGGGAAACTGGTAAAGGCGAGCAGAAAGATGATGGCGGCAAGGCCGGGCATGGTGCCGCGCATGGCGGGCCAGTCGAGAATGGCAAAGCGTTGTTGCGCCGTGAGGCCGAGAGACTGGCCGGTCTTGAGACGTTCCGCGGGGATCGCATCGAGCCGGGCCAGCAGGATGCGGGCGGCAAAGGCGCCGTCGAGAATGACATGAGCCAGCAGGATACCGGAGAGACCGAAGGCCGGGTTACCCAGCGGGAAACCGAGCAGGGCGTCACTGGCCTGGTTGATCCAGCCATTGCGGCCCCAGATGTCGAGCAGGCCAAACGCCACGACCATGCCGGGGGTAACGATGGCCGAGGCGAACAGGCCGACCAGCAGATCGCGCCCGGGAAACCGCAGGCGATTGAGCGCCCAGGCCAGGGCCATGCCGACCGTCAGGGAGAGCACGGTGGTGAGGCTGGCCTGCAGCGTGGTCATGCGTAGCAGGTGGGGGATATCTATGCGCGAGGCGGTGCCCTCGCTGCCGGTGGCGGCAGCAAGGATTGCCCAGAGCACCAGGGCGATGAGCCCGACAATGGCCAGCGCCAGGCCGATCGCGATGGCGATGCGGGCGGGGCGGACGGGCAGGGTCAGCATGGCGGGGCCGGACCTACTGGACGGCGGTCAGCATTTCGTCGATCCAGGCCTTGGCATTGGCGGCGATTTCCGCATCGGTCAGGGTCAGCGTCGTGGACGGCTGCGGCAGGGCCTTGAACACAGGATCGAGGGCGTCGCCGAGATCTGTCACCGGCATCATCCAGTTGGTGGACGGCATGATCTTCTGCCCCTCGGCCGAGCTCAGATAGGCCAGAAACTGGCGGGCCAGTTCCTGGTGCTGTGACGATTTGAGGATACCGGCCACTTCGGTCTGGGCCAGATGGCCTTCGTCGAACAGGGCCGCGTGGATGGTTTGATCGTCTTCGGCAATGATGTGATAGGCCGGGGACGTGGTGTAGCTCAGCGCCATGTCGGCCTCTCCGGTCAGGAACAGATTGTAGCTCTCGCTCCATTCGCGGGTAATGGTCAGGATATGCGGCTTGAGGCCGGCCCAGATCTCGGGCGCCCGATCGCCATAGGCGGCCCGGATCCACAGGACCAGTCCCAGGCCCGGGGTGGCTGAACGCGGGTCCTGGATGGCGATCTTGAAATCGGCGGGCAGGGCGATCAGTTCCTCGAAGGATTTTGGCGGCGTGGCGACGCTGTCGCTGTCATAGACAAAGGCGAAGTGGGCGTAGTCGAAAGGCACGAACTGCGCGTCGGTCCAGGCTTCGGGCAGGGTAAGGCCGGAGAGATCGAGGCCGTGATCGGCAAAGAGGCCGGTGGCACGGGCCTCGCCGGCAATGGCGGTATCGAGGCCCACGATCAGGTCGGCCTGCGTGGTGTCGCCTTCGAGCTGGACGCGGCGCAGGGTGCCGATGGAGCTGTCGGCGGCGATCCATTCGACCGAGCAGCCACCACAGATAGCCTCGAAGCCAGCCTTTAGCGCCGGGCCGGGGCCCCATTCGGCGGCAAAGCCGTCATAGGTGTAGATGGTGAGCACGGGCGCGTCCTGCGCCAAAGTGGGGGTTGCGAGCAGTCCGAAAAGGACCGCAGCAACGAAACCGGTGGACTTGACCATGGGTCATTCCCTTCGTTGGTTGCGGTCATGAAGAAGGGGATGTGTGTCAATGGCGAGAGGCCGAGAGACGGCCTTGCCATCTCGAACTTCCTCCGCCAGCATGACCTGGTTCAGGTTCAATGGGTAACTCTCAGCTCCGGAATAGTCCGGAACACCCCAGCGAGACACCCCACACTTAATGAGAGCTTTGTGACAGTGCAAGAGACTTCCGCGCGCCCCACGGACCGCGAGATCATCCGCTTTGAGCGGCCCATGGCCATCGTTGGCGGCGGTGTCGTTGACCCCGCACTGCTGCGCGAACTGGCGGAACGAGGCGTAGCGCTGGTGGGGGCGGATGGCGGTGGCGACGCCATCGGCGCAGCGGGCCTCGTGCCAGAACTGATCGTGGGCGACCTCGATTCGCTCAGCGATCGGGCTGCTTGGGAAGCGCGGACGCGGGTCATCCACATCCCCGAGCAGATCAGTACCGATTTCCAGAAAGCGCTGTATTCGACCGAGGCGCCGGTGACCCTGGCCCTGGGGATGACGGGCAAGAGGCTCGATCATACGCTGGCGGCGCTGAGTGCCGTGCTGGAATATGCGCCGCAGCGGCGGCTGGTACTGGTCGACGAGGTCGATGTCGCGCTGGCGGTGATCGGACCTATCGGATTTGCCGCGGGCGCGGGGGAACGGGTGTCAATCCATCCGCTGGTGCCGGTCAGTTTTCGCACCTCAAGCGGATTGCGCTATCGGCTTGATGGATTGCAGCTGGAGCCCGGCGGGCTGCTGGGCACCTCCAATGAAGGCACAGGCGGGCAGGTCGAGATCGTGCCGATGGATGGCACGCCCTGGCTGCTGATCCTGGGCAAGGAGCGGCTCTGGGATCTGGTGGCAGCCTGACGCGGCCGCACAAGGCAAAAAGGCCCGCGCAAGCGGGCCTTTGATGCTGGTTCGATCAGGCCTTACTGGGTGCGGAAACGCAGGCGACCGATCTCGTCATATTCTGACTGCTCGATCTTGAGCTGTTCGGCGGCCTCGCGCTGATGCTCTCGCTGGTCCAGCAATTCGACCTTCTTGAGGTCTTCCAGGGCTTCCGCCAGCGCATCCTGCGCCGCTTCGAGCTTGCCGCGCATATCGCTGGCCGAGGCCAGCAGATTGTCGCGCCGGGCCAGGGCTGCCTTGGCGAAGGTGGAATAGGCAAAATGGGCGATGTCGGAGATGCCGGTCTTGGTGTGCTCGATCTCGATCTGCTGGTCGAGTTCGGACGCCATGCGCTCGAAATCGTTGACCATCATTTCAATCTGCGCCACCTGGCGTCGCTTCTCGTCCACCTGAAACTTCTTGAGCCGGATGAGGCTCTCACTGCGCGATTTCAAGACTTGTACTCCTTACACACCAAGTCAGTTCCGGGGCCAATACAGCGCCCCATCAGTCTGCCGCGCCCGCTTCGGCGATAATGGCCTCAAGCATCTGATAGCCCTCGGCAACTGTCGTCGTCTCTTCCCGGTCCTGGCTCAGAAAAGCTTCCAGGGCCGGATAGATAGCGATTGCGCGGTCCACTTTCGGATCTGACCCTTTCCGGTAAGCCCCCAGCCGGATCAGTTCCTCCATGTCGGCATAGATCGACATGAGTTCGCGTGCCTTGGCCAGGACCGGTCTGAACTCGACCGGCACACACCCTGGCATGGTGCGCGAGATGGACCGGAGCACGTTGACCGCCGGGTAACGTCCCCGTTCGGCTATCCCGCGCTCCATCACGATATGCCCATCGAGAATGCCGCGTACGGCATCGGCAATGGGCTCATTGTGATCATCACCTTCGACTAAAACGGTAAATAGACCGGTAACAGAACCGCTGGTTGGCGTGCCCGGACCCGCCCTTTCCAACAATCGCGGCAATTCTGTGAACACCGTTGGCGGATATCCCTTGGCGGTGGGCGGCTCGCCAATGGCCAGGCCGATCTCGCGCTGGGCCATGGCAAAGCGGGTCAGGCTGTCCATCATGCACAGGACGCGCTTGCCCTGGTCGCGGAAATATTCCGACAGGGTCAGGCTCATATAGGCGGCCTGCCGCCGCATCAGGGCGGCTTCATCGGAGGTGGCCACCACCACCACGGCATGGGCGAGGCCTTCTTCGCCCAGATATTCCTGGATGAATTCATGAACTTCGCGGCCGCGCTCGCCGATGAGGCCGATGATGGCCACGTCGACATTGGTATTGCGCGCAAGCATGGACATCAGCACCGACTTGCCGACGCCCGAGCCGGCAAAGATGCCCAGGCGCTGGCCCTCGCAGACGGTGGTGAAGGTGTTAAGGCAGCGTACGCCCAGATCGAGCGGGTCGCCGACGCGGACGCGGTCATGGGCAAGCAACGGGTTCTGCCGCAGCGGATAGGCAATGGCGCCGCGGGCCAGGGGCCCCTTGCCGTCGATGGGCTCGCCATTGGCGTTGATGACACGCCCCAGCCAGCTTTCGGACGGAAAGGCGGCCCCGTCATTGCGCTGGAAGATGGCCTTGCAGCCAAGACGGACACCGGAGAGCTGGCCAAAGGGCAGGCACAGGGCGTGCCCGGCCTTGAAGCCGATGATCTCGGCAGCCAGATGGGCGCCGTCCGTGGTTTCGATCTGGACGCGCCCGCCCACCCGCAATTCGCGCACGGGGCCGACGATTTCGATCAACAGGCCCTGGACCGATTTGACGCGGCCATAGACCTCGATGTCGTCGATGGCCTCGATGGCGGAGATCAAAGCTCTCATGACGGGTTCAACTTGCGTGTCGCATTGCAGGCATTAAGGTTTCCAGACGGTCTCGAATCGAGCCGGTGACGAATCGACAGTAACCCAACGTTAAGCAAAAGGCGCTATTTGAGGCGATGGACCGGTCCGCCTGCTGATTGGCGTGTGACCCTCCGCAAACCCCCGCAAAGCCGCCATTGCATGAGTCTAAAGAGTCGGTTGCGGCCTCGACTTAAACCAATTTCTTAAGAAAAATTGATAAGATTAATCTTTTAATTTCAATGAGTTAGACTAAATTGCGGGGAATGGCATTTGCGTATTGCGGAACCGAATTAAACTTTGTTAACTATTTGGACTTAGGGTTCAGTCATATCCAGTAGGGTTGGCGTGGGCAGGCCAGGTCCCACGGTTCCAGCAGGAACGAATGACAAGGGGAATATAATGCGGGTACTCCTTATAGAGGACGACAGCGCGACAGCGCAGAGCATCGAACTGATGCTCAAGTCGGAGAGCTTCAACGTCTACACCACCGATCTGGGTGAAGAAGGCGTCGATCTCGGCAAACTATATGATTATGATATTATTCTGCTCGATCTGAATCTGCCCGACATGAGCGGCTACGAGGTGCTTCGCACCCTGCGTGTCGCCAAGGTGCAGACGCCGATCCTGATCCTCAGCGGTCTGGCCGGCATCGAGGACAAGGTTCGTGGTCTCGGCTTTGGTGCCGACGACTACATGACCAAGCCCTTCCACAAGGACGAGCTCGTGGCCCGCATCCACGCCATCGTTCGCCGTTCCAAGGGTCATGCCCAGTCGGTCATCACCACTGGCGAGCTGACGGTCAACCTCGACACCAAGACCGTCGAAGTGCAGACCCAGCGCGTGCACCTGACTGGCAAGGAATACCAGATGCTCGAGCTGCTTTCCCTCCGCAAGGGAACCACGCTCACCAAGGAAATGTTCCTCAACCACCTCTATGGCGGCATGGACGAACCCGAGCTCAAGATCATCGACGTGTTCATCTGCAAGCTGCGCAAGAAGCTCTCCGTTGCGACGGGCGGCAAGAACTATATCGAAACCGTCTGGGGTCGCGGCTATGTGCTGCGCGAGCCCGATGAGGTCGAGAGCTATTCCGAGAACGTCGCCTAGTTCTGCAGCGTCTGCTCGAACGAATTTGACCCCACGTGACCCGTCACGTGGGGTTTTTCATTGTCGGCCTGCCGTGGCGCGATGGTGTCGAAGTCGGGATGGCTGTTTCGTCGTCTGATCGGAAGCGCGCCGCAGGCCGCGCTGATCGTTCATGTCGAGGAGACCCATAATGATCCGCACCGCCATCATTGCCGGCGCCCTTTTTGTCACCAGCGCTGCCGTGGCCCAATCCGGGCAGACCGTACCCGTCAATGGTATGGAGATCTATTACGAGGTCAGCGGCGAGGGCGATCCGCTCATCGTGCTGCACGGCGCCTATATGAACATCCCGAGCATGGGGGCGATCATTCCCAGGCTGGCGGAAACGCACAAGGTCTATGCCATCGAGTTTCAGGGCCACGGCCGCACGACCGATATCGATCGGCCCATCACCTATCCCCATCTGGCGGACGACGTTGCCGCCTTAATGGATGCAGTCGGGCTCGAAAAGGCGGATGTGTTCGGCTATTCGATGGGCTCGGCCGCGGGACTGCAACTGGCCATTAGGCATCCCGAAAAAGTCGACAAGCTGGTGGCCGCATCGGTCTCCTACGATGTGTCCGGCTTTCAGCCGGCGTTTGCCGCCATGATCCCGTCCATGACGCCCGAAATGTTTGTCGGCACGCCGATGGAAGACGACTATCGCAAGCTGGCGGTCAACAAGGACGGTTTCCGTGCCCTGGTGGAAAAGCTGATCGCGCTGGAACATGAGCCGCTGGCATGGGGCGCCAAGGTGGCCGCGCTTGAAACGCCGGTGCTGATCATCACGGGCGATGCCGACGTGGCCACGCTGGAGCATGCCGTCGCCATGTTCCGTCTGCTGGGCGGCGGCGAAATGGGTGACATGGGTGCGCCCCTGCCGGCATCGCGCCTGGCGGTGCTGCCGGCCACCTCGCATACGGCGGTGATTGGCCAGGTTGACCTGCTGCATGCCGTCATTGAGCCCTTCCTGCAGGGCGAGACGCCCAAAGGCATGTTTGATCAATAGCCGCGCCGCGCCCTGCCGCAGTGCCTTGCCTCCGCCCGCGCGGCCTGCTCAATTGCCGTCCATGACGACCGAGTCCGAGATCCATCGCGCTATCACGGTTACGTGGAAGATCGAGCGGCCCCGCCTTATCGCCGGGCTGACGCGAATGGTGCGCGACATTTCACTGGCCGAGGAGTTCGCCCAGGATGCGCTGGTCTCGGCGCTCAAGGCCTGGCCGGAGACCGGGGTGCCGCATAATCCGGGCGCCTGGCTGATGCAGACCGCCAAGCGGCGGGCGATCGATCATTTCCGCCACAAGGCCATGGCGGCCACCAAGCTGGCCGAGGTCGAACGGGGTATCGAGAATGAACAGCCCGATGTCGTCGAGAGCCTGCATGAGGCCATTGACGATGAGGTTGGCGACGATCTGCTGCGGCTGATGTTTACCTCGTGCCATCCGATCCTGCCGCCTGAAGCGCGCATTGCGCTGACCCTGCGCCTGCTGGGCGGACTGACCACCGAGGAGATTGCGCGGGCCTTCCTGGTGGCCGAGCCCACGATTGGCCAACGCATCGTGCGGGCGAAAAAAACAATTGCCCAGGCCGGCATTCCGTTCGAGGTGCCGCGGGGGCCCGAACGGGCGGCCCGGTTGGGCTCGGTGCTCAGCGTGATCTATCTGATCTTCAACGAGGGCTATTCGGCCACGGCGGGGCAGGACTGGATACGGCCGCAGCTCTGCGAGGAGGCCATGCGGCTGGGGCGCGTGCTGGCCCGGCTGGCGCCGGAAGAATCGGAGGTGCATGCGCTGGTGGCGCTCATGGAAATCCAGGCGTCGCGGCTGGGCGCCCGAACCGACCGCTCCGGCGCGCCGGTCTTGCTGCCGGACCAGGACCGCGGGCGTTGGGACTGGCTGCTGATTGAACGGGGTCTGCAGGCATTGGAGCAGGCCCTGGCGCTGGGTGGGGCGGACGGGCCCTATGCGCTGCAGGCGGCGATCGCGGCCTGCCACGCGCGGGCCCGCAAGGCGGCCGATACCGACTGGTCAAGGATTGCCGCGCTCTACGGGATTCTGATGGCGCGGACGCCCTCGGCGGTGATCGAGCTCAACCGGGCGGTGGCGGTGTCGATGGCCGAGGGGCCGGCTGCGGGTCTGGCATTGGTCGATGCGATCCGCGACGATCCGGCCCTGGCCGACTATCATCTGCTGTTTGGCGTGCGCGGGGATATGTTGAGCCGGCTGGGGCGGCAGGCAGAGGCGGCTGCCGAGTTCACGCGGGCTGCGGCGCTGACGCGCAATGCACGCGAGCGGGACTATCTACTGGGACGGGCGGCTGCGGCCGAACGAGGTTAGGCGGCCTGGTCGAGGTCGAATTTGGATTCGAGGATGGTGCGGTCGAAGGGCTTCATCATGTAGTCGCTGGCGCCGGCCTTGAGGGCCAGCGCGATAGCGCCGATATCGTTCTCGACCGTGCAATAGACCACATAGGGTTTTTCGCCGCCGACATAACCCCTGAGCAGCTTGAGGAATTCCAGGCCGGACAGGATGGGCATGTTCCAGTCGAGCAGGATGGCGTCCGGCATTTCGGCGCGGCACTTGTCGAAGGCTTCCTGGCCGTCCTCGGCCTCATCGACAATGTAATCCATGTTCTCGAGGATGCGGCGCGCGACTTTGCGCACGACGGTCGAGTCATCGACGATCAGGCAGGACTTCATGTCGAAAGGGCTCCGCAGCGACTGACGCGCCATTCATTGTGACGCAGCAGTTCCTAGCATTTGGTTAGCAAAGTGCTGACCGCTATGCCGCCGTTTCAACAGCCCGGGGGATTGCGGTAAACAGGAACACGTCATTCTCGATGCCGATGCTGATATCCATGTCGGTCATGCGGGCGAGAATGCCGGTATAGAAGGGCTGAATACCGCGCGCATCGACGAAACCCTCATCGGGGGTACCGGCCAGCAGGCCGGCGGCGCCGGATGGGATCAGCGTCTTCTGGCGCTTTTCGGGATCGCTCCTGGAGGTGAACTCGAACCGCTCATTGCCTGCATCGCCATTGATGGCTGCGGTGACCTGGCCGCCGCGTGGCACGGACATGGCGGCAATCAGCAGCATGTTCATGAACAGCTTGGCCTTGTGCTTGGGCAAAAGGATCAGCGGCACATTCCATTCCAGATCGGCCTTCTCGATCTCGAACAGGATACGGGCGACCCGCTCGCATTCGCGGGTGTCGATATCGGTGCCCGAGGTCGAGGAGGCGCCATAGGCCAGGCGGGCGAATTCGAGCTTCGCGCGGCTCTGGCGCGCGGCATTGGCGATCAGGTCGCGGGCGCCGTCGGCCATTTCGGACTGGGCCGGGTCGCCCAGCACTTCAAGGCCATTGCCGATGGCGCCGATCGGGTTGATCAGGTCATGGCAGACGCGGCTGCAGAGCATCGCCGCGAGGTCGGTTGCCTTAAGGTCGATGATGTCGGCCATGCTGCTGTCTCCGTAGCGCGGGAATGTCGGCAAAGAATCACTTTTGCCGACATTAGAGGCTGGTGGTTAAAAGTGGACCCCCAATTGACTGCGGGGGCCGCCCGTCCACCAGGAAGTTCAGTTGATGGAGAGGTTCTTGGACAGCTCGGGCCATTTTTCCTCGGCCGTGCGCGCTGCGGCGTCCGGTGACAGCAGGAAGGCCTCGCGGTTGGCGGCGGAATAGAAGAGGTAGAGCCGCTGCTTGAAGACGACGAAAATCGCCGCATCGCTGTCGGAGACAAAGCCGCGCGACACGCCGGTGACGTCGTGTCCGCCATATTGGGGGGCATAAATGTCCGGCGCGCTGGCGAAGATGTCGCGATTGGCCGCCGTGGCGAAGCGCCAGACCACGTTCTTCCAGATGAATTCGTATTCGGCGAGCCCCGGCAGGGGCGCCGGTTCGGTGAAGTAGCTGACCGGATCCATGCCCGCAATGGCGAGGCCAGTGAGCGGATCGGTGACGATCAGCGTCACCACGGATTGCGCCCGGACCGGCTGCAGGGTGGTCGCAACCATGCCCAAAAGCGGCAAAACAAAGGCGAGAATGGTTAAGATTTGTTTAGAGGTTTGCTTCATCTTCAAATCAAGGATCGGCATGCGGGCGGATTTCAGACTGCCTCACAAAAGTTAAGGTCCAGGTCCTTATACGCCTGCAATTGCCGTATTTGCCTTTCGCCAGGGAGTTACCCGATGATCAGACGCCTCGTCATTCTGTTTGCCATGCTGTGCGCGGTGGCTGCACCGGTTCCGGTCGCCTTCGCGCAGGGATCGCTCAGCGACACCTATTCGGGCGATGACCTCGTCAACAATGGCAAGCAGTTCTTTGGCTCCGCCTCGCAGGGCCTGGCCTCTGTCGTGGAACGGGCCGTGAGCCAGTTCGGGCTGCCCAATGGCTATATTCTGGGTGAAGACGCCGGCGGGGCGCTGTTTGCCGGCGCACGCTATGGCGAGGGCATCCTGCACACCCGCAATGCCGGTGAGTTCAACATCTTCTGGCAGGGCCCCTCGATTGGCTTTGACGTCGGTGGCGATGGCTCCAAGGTCATGATGCTGGTCTACAATCTCAGCCAGGTGCCTGACTCGCTGGGGCGGTTTGCCGGCGTCGATGGCTCGGCCTATGTGCTGGGCGGCTTCGGCATGACCGTGCTCAAGCGCGGCAATGTGGTGATGGTCCCGATCCGCTCGGGCGTCGGGGCCCGGCTGGGCGTGAACGTGGGCTATCTCAAGTTCACCAATGAGCCCACCTGGAACCCGTTCTGATCCATTAACTGCCACCGAACAATTTTACCGTGCCGGGGCCAAAAAACCCCGGCACTGTCGTGACGGGGTCGCCCATCCGCGTTAGGGTTAAGCGCTGGTGAAGATGGCGGCGCTGCCCCATTGCTGCCAGAACGGGGAGGTCCAGGCGGGTCCAAGCCCCTGGTTTCGGAGTTCAGCCGATGCTCATCGAGAACGTCATGTATTTCGCGCTCGGCCTGCTTGTCGCTAGCCTGATCGCCCTGATCATGCTGCCGGCGGTCTGGAAGCGTGCGGTACGGCTGACCAAGCGCCGCATCGAGGCTGCCACGCCCATCACCCTGGCCGAGTTCCGCGCCGACAAGGATCAGCTGCGGGCCGAGTTTGCCCTGTCCACACGACGGCTCGAAATCAATGTCGAAACCTTGCGCAAGCGCCTGGCCGAGCAATTGGGCGACGTCAACCAGAAGCGCAACGAGCTGGTGCTGCTCAAGACCGAACGCGACAAGAACCTTGAAATCATCGCCGAGCTGGAGAGCCGGGGCAGCGCCTTGCGCAGCCGCGTCACCGAGCTGGAACGCGAAGCGACCGACCTGACGCAGCGGCTGCGTATGCGCGAGCGCGACCTGGCGCAGCGCAGCGACGAACGAGACACGCTGCACCAGACGGTCGGAAGCGCGCTGCCCAAGGCCGGCATGGTCTATGGTACTGAGCTGACCGGCGACTACGAGCAGGATATCGAGCGACTGGGCACCGCCCTGCTCATCGAGCAGAATCGCGCGGGCTTTCTGGAAGACCAGGCCAAGAGCCTGGTCAACCGGCTGGAAACGTCGGACCGCCGCAGCATCGAAACCAATGCGGCCATCGCCAAGATGCGTGCGGCCCTGGCGGAACGCGATGACAGCCAGGCCAGCGAGACGGACGGGCTGGTGGCGGCTGAAGCGCGCATGGCCAGTGCGGAAAATCGGCTCAACGCCATCCTGGCCGAGAGTCAGCAGATCGTCGAACGCACTTCGGGGCGGGTCGAACACCTGCTGGCTGACAAGCTGGCGCTTGAGGCCGAGGTTGAAACCCTGCGCAAGAAGGTGCTCGGCGTGGAATCGAGCATCATGGCCGATTGGGACAGTGAACGCCTCGAAGAGGCTTATCTGCGCGAAAAACTCAACGATATTGCGGCCAGCGTCAGTCGGCTGGTCTATGCCGTCGATAACGACACGGCGGTGGCGCCCAATCCCGAAGAGAGCCTGTTTGACCGGGTGCAGCGGTTTGCCGATGACGGGGAAAGCCGTGATGCCCTGCCGGCGGATCCCGCGCCCGTCAGCCGCCGCGGCTCGGTTTCCGACCGCATGGCGGCGCTGCGGGAAATCCAGGATCGCTAGGCTGGACAGCGTCTGACGGCGTGCATGCCGCGGGGCTTGCGCCTAGAGCCTTTCACCGTTTCGCTGAAACGGCTCAATAGCTCTAGGTCTTTGGTTTGTCGCGTTTTCGAACCGCAAAAGTGGAGCCACTTTTGCTGAAAACGCTCTAGCGAATGCCGACGCTGCGGGTCATCTCGCCGGTTTCCTGATTGAACAGAGCCAGCGTGGTGGCGCCATCGAGCGTATAGGTGACGTTGATGGCGCCTTCATTGACCAAAGCCGAGACCACAACGGCGCCGGCGGGCAGGGAAATGGCCTCGGCGATGGCTGGCGGGGGGGAGTCGCGCATCACGCGATAGACAAGGGCGACGCCAATCGCCATAAAGCCCAGCAACAGGATGCCGATCGAGATACCGAACGAGCGGCGTGCCTTCCCCAGCATGGCGAGAGCCTCGGGCGTGAACGGTTCATCCGCCTTTTGCTCGCTGGGCCCAGTTTCGTTAGGATTAGCCATGGCTGAAGATACCGCACTAGAGTTCGAGGGCGACGAGGTTGAAGTCGTGGTCGATGCCGAGATGGCCGGCGGCCGGCTCGATGCCGCATTGGCCAAGGCGCACAGCGTGCTCAGCCGCAGCCGGATCAAGGAGCTGATCCTGACCGGCGCCGTCAGCATCGACGGCAAACCCGTCAGTGAGCCCAAATACCGACTTAGCGCCGGTGAGACAATCATTCTTCTGGCCCCGCCCCCAGAAGATCCCGAGCCGCAGGCGGAGAATATCCCGCTCGATATCCTCTACGAGGACGATCAGCTGATCGTGATCAACAAGCCGGTGGGCATGGTGGTGCATCCGGCCCCGGGATCACCCAATGGCACGCTGGTCAATGCGCTGATCTATCATTGCGGGGAAAGCCTGCAGGGTATTGGCGGGGTCAAGCGGCCCGGCATCGTGCACCGGCTCGACCGGGACACTTCGGGCGTGATGGTCGCGGCCAAGACCGAGCGGGCGCATCGTCACCTGTCGGCGCAGTTTGCCGATCATGGCCGTACCGGCCCGCTGCACCGGGCCTATATTGCCTTTGTGTGGGGATCGACCGAGACCGCCAAGGGCAGTATCGACGCCCCGCTTGGCCGTGACCAGAACAACCGGCTCAAGCAGACCGTTCGCAAAGATGGTCGCGAAGCCATCACCCATTACATGGTGGAAGCACGCTTCGGCGACGAGGGCTGGGACATCACCCGCATCCAGTGCCAGCTCGAGACGGGCCGCACGCATCAGATCCGCGTGCACATGGCCCATATCGGCCACCCGCTGGTTGCCGACAGCGTCTATGCCTCGGGCTATGCCACCAAGATCAACCGGTTGCCGCCGGAAGTCGCCGCGCCGATCCAGGCGCTGGGCCGGCAGGCGCTGCATGCGGCCGAGCTGGGCTTCGAGCATCCGGTGACCAAAGAGGAGATGTCGTTCGAGGCGCCGCTGCCGCCAGATCTGGAAGCGCTGGAAGAGGCGCTGGGTGATTACAACAAGGCGTTTGCGCGCTAGACTCACCGCATGGTGATGGCGCAAGAGCGCCAACCATGCGTTGGATTGAGATAACGGGACGTTTTCCGTCGGCGGCGTCACTTCGCAATGTTGATGCAACGTTCCGCATCTTACAATCGCCAAACTGGTTTCCTATATATCCATCGTCGTCTTACGATGGTCTGGCCGGACGTCGATGGATTGATGCTATTCCGCCCGCGGCATGCGGGGGAAAACGAAAGGGGTGCAATGATGGCCCAAACGAATTTGCCAGTGCTTTCAGCCGAAGGCGGGCTCAGCCGCTATCTGCAGGAAATCCGGAAGTTCCCCATGCTGGAGCCGGATGAAGAGTTCATGCTGGCCAAGCGCTACAAGGAACATGAAGATCCCGGTGCTGCCCAGAAGCTGATCACCAGCCATCTGCGGCTGGTGGCCAAGATCGCCATGGGTTATCGCGGCTATGGCCTGCCGATTTCCGAAGTGATTTCGGAAGGCAATGTGGGCCTGATGCACGCCGTCAAGCGCTTCGAGCCCGACAAGGGCTTCCGGCTGGCCACCTATGCCATGTGGTGGATCCGGGCAGCGATTCAGGAATATGTGCTGCGCTCGTGGAGCCTGGTCAAGATCGGCACGACGGCCGCCCAGAAGCGGCTGTTCTTCAACCTGCGCAAGGTGAAGGGCCAGATCGCGGCGCTCGACGATGGTGCCCTGCATCCCGACCAGATCACGCAGATCGCCACCACGCTCAAGGTCACCGAGGCCGATGTGGTGTCGATGAATGCGCGTCTGTCCGGCGACGCGTCGCTGAACTCGCCGATGCGGGCCGATGAAGGCTCGTCGGAGTGGCAGGACTGGCTGGTCGACGATACGCCCAGCCAGGAAACCATGCTGGGCGAAAGCGAAGAATATTCTGAGCGCATGGGCCTGCTGACTACGGCAATGGATGTGCTCAACGAGCGCGAGAAGGCGATCTTCCATGCCCGCCGGCTGCAGGAAAATCCTTCGACGCTGGAAGAGCTGGCTCAGCAATATGACGTCAGCCGCGAGCGCATTCGCCAGATCGAGGTGCGTGCCTTTGAAAAGGTGCAGGATGCCGTGCGGGAAGCCGCCGGCGCGCACTGAAAGAACGACTGAAGTGAAAAAGGCGGGCCATGGGCCCGCCTTTTTTGTTGCCGCTATGGGGTAAAGATCATGCGCTGGGTGGCGCGATCCTGCGCGTAGGTCGCCGCGTCATAGGTGGGTTGGGTCTCGAGCTGTTCGCGCGTGGCGTTGATGAACAGGTAGCGGTTGTCGCGGGTGTCGGTGGAGAAGGTCAGGTTCTCATAACCAACGGCCACCGGCTTGGCGCCCAGGCCCAGAAAACCGCCGACATCGATGATGATGGCGTCAATGGTGCCATCGTCATTGGCCAGTACCTCGCCGATGGTCCCAATCTGCTGGTCGTCTATGCCATAGACGCCAATGCCCAGCATTTCTTCGCTGGTAAGGCCGGCGGTATCGAAATCGGCCAGGTTGGCGCGATCCACAGCAATGCCGGTGTCTTCACGCGCGGGTTGATCGGTCGTCAGCGCCTGGTCAATGGTTGTGGCATTGGGATTGCCATCGACAAGCTGTGCCTCCTCTTCGGCCGGTGTCAGCGCCGGCTCTCCCGTTGTCTCTACGCTGTCGGCCCAGATGAAGGCGGGCGCGGCCCTGAGCGCCTCGGCGGTCGTTGCCAGCACCCAGCGATAGGTACCGTCGCTGGCTTCAAGCCATTGCAGCTGGGCAAAATCGACTGCGACATCCTTGGCGCCGAGACCAAGAAAGCCGCCGGCACCGATAACCACCGCCGAAATCCCGATGCTCGGGGTAACGACCAGATCGACAATCGTGCCGACTTCTTCGGCGTCATCGGCTGCCGAGGTGAAGACGGATTTGTTGAGCAGTTTAGTGACCAGAGTGTCGGCGCCGGTGACGACATAGCCGCGCGACAATACGGTGGGTGCGACGATCCCGGTGCGCGCCAGTTCGCTGCTGGGGGCGAGCGGGGCAGCGTCCTGGGCGAAACTGGCGGACGCCAGCATGAGGGTGAGCGTAGAAAAGGCAATCAGGCGCATGGGCAAATCCTCCAGTGGAACGCGCGAAAAGGGCCGGCTAGATGCCGGCCCTCCGTAGAATGATCCGCGAGGAATCGTGATTCCGGCGATCCGGCGGACCGAATTACATATCGGTGGCGCGCTGGGTCGGATCGGTAGCGTAGGTGCTTTCGTCATATTCAGGCTGAGCTTCGAGCTGCTCACGCGTGAAGTCGCTGTAGATTACCAGGTCGCCATTTTCATTGGACGCGAATTCGAGGTTGTCCAAGGCAACAGCAACGGTCTTCTGGCCGAGGCCGAGAAAACCACCAAAGTCGACCATCATTGCATCGATCTCACCATCGGCGGTGAGCAGGATGTCACCCACTTCGGCAATGTCATCACCATCTGGGCCGATCACGGTCGCGCCGGTCAGGTTGTCAGCCGTCAGGGCCTCAAACTCGATGGTTTCGTAACCTTCCCGAGGCATGGTCATTGGCATGGCGTCGTCATTGGTGGCTGCCGGAGCCATTGCTGGGTCGGCCGGGGCCATTGCCGGGTCCGCTGGGGCCACGGCTGGGTCAGCCGGGGCCATTGCTGGATCAGCAGGGGCCATTGCTGGATCAGCAGGGGCCATGGCTGGATCGGCCGGGGCCATGCCGTCAGTGGTGGTCATGCCATCGGTGCCCATGGCATCGGCGGGCTCATCTTCTTCCCAGACGAAATCCGGAGCGCCATTGAGCGCGTCGGCCGTGGTGGGCAGAACCCAACGTTCGGTGTTGTCGGCAGCAAGGGAGAATTCAAGCTCGGAGAAATCCACGGCAACAGACTTTTCGCCAATGCCCAGGAAGCCGCCAACGCCGATGATCACGGCGGTTATTTCGCCATTCTCGCTGAACACCAGGTCGGTGACATTGCCGATTTCTTCGGCATCATCGCCATTGCTCGAATAAACGGGCTGGTCGATCAGGCGGGTGGCCAGATTGTCGGTGTCCACCGCAGTATAGCCGGCCGACAGTTCAAAGCCTGGCGACATGGTATTGTTGGCCGACATTGCGTCATCACTATTGGTGTCAGTGGTGACGCTGGTGTCAGGAGCCGTATCGACGCCTTCGGTCGCAGGCGCCTCGGTGGTGGTTGCCGGGGCCATTGGATCGGTGGCCGGTGCGGCATCCTGCGCCATGGCGCCGGTGGACATCAATGCTGCAAGGGCAGTAGTGGCCATGAGGGTGCGGATCATAGTAAGCTCCGTATGTTCATTCTTGAAGTGAACGGGCCGTGCGGTGCAAAACTTGGCTGTGGCGCACCGTGCGGCCCATGATGCTGGAACAACGCATCGACGTGCGGAGACGTTCCGAACGAATTTTTCCCGCAGGGTTAGATGCTTGGCCTGCGTGTCCCCAATCGGGGCCGATTTTCCGGCGGTCGGGTGGGCCAGCGGCGCGTTATCTTGCAGCCTAATCGGTGAGGCGTGCGCTCTCATGATCATAGCTGCGCATAGCCCGGTGCGGCATGCCGCCATCGATGAATTCAGGACCGAAGGCAGCAAAGCCAAGTCGCTCGTAAAAGCCGAGCTTGTCGGACTGGGCGGTGAGGTAGAAGCGGTTGCGCCCGGCCTGGCGCGCATGCGCCATGGCCGCGTGGATCATCGCCTTGGCGATGCCTTGGCCGCGAAAGGCGTGCCGCACGGCGACGCGGCCAATCTTGATATGTTCGGGCTTGTCGAGCAGGCGCAGGGTGCCGACCACTTCGCCAGCAGCGATGGCCACGAAATGGGTAGCCGTGAGGTCGTCAGCGTCGTTTTCCTCGGCTTCAGGCACCTTCTGCTCCCACACGAATACCTCGCGGCGCAGTGCGAAGGCGGCATTGCACAGAGTTGAAAAAGGCGGCACGATGAGGATGGTAGTGGTCATGGCGCCAGGATAGCCGAGTGTGGGCCCCGTTGCCTAGCGGGCACCCAGGGTCCACTGGCGATGCACCAGCTGATGCACGAAGCTGAGCTTTTCTATTACCTGGGGCGTCAGGACGAAGGGATAGGCGTCGGGGTGGCCCATGGCACGATTGAGATTGTTCAGCATGCTGGCCACCGGCACCCAGTTATCGACGATGGTCTGGGCATCAGGCGCGTTGTAGGGCACGAAGCCGGTCTGAATGGAGAGGTCGGCCTCCTGGCCATCCACCCGGGCATGGACGCCGAAGGCTGACGCCATCTCGACCGTGTCCACGATATGGAGATAATGCGCGAAGGTTTCGGCGAAATCTTCCCAGGGATGGGCGGTGGCATAGCTGCTGATATAGCTCTGTGACCAGCCGGCGGGGGCGCCATCGGCATAGTGGGCCTGCAGGGCCTGGGCATAATCCACAGATTCATTGCCGAACAGGCGGCGGAATTCGGGCAGCGGGGCGCGGCCATCGATCAGCAGGTCCCAGTAATGGTGGCCGATCTCGTGGCGGAAATGGCCGAGCAGGGTGCGGTAAGGCTCGCCCATGCTGGTGCGGCGCGCCTCGCGCTCGGCGTCGTCCGCCTCGACCAGGGCAATGGTGATGATGCCGTTTTCGTGGCCGGTGAGTACCCGTTCATTGGCGATGGGCGTATCGGCGAGAAAGCGGAAGGAGAGGCCGTGTTCGGGGTTGCTGGTGCGGGTCTGCAGGGGCAGGTCGAGCCGGAGCAAGGAGTAGAACAGGCGCTTTTTGGCGCGCTCGATGACCTGCCAGTGGGCGAGGTTGAGCGGGTCGCTGATGTCGGGAATGGTGTCGTTGTGCCGGCAGGCGGCGCAGAAGGTGTCGCCGCCGGGAACGGCGCGGATCAGCCAGTTGCAGGCGCCATGGCGGGCATTCTGGCAGAATATGTAGGGCTCGTCGGGAAAGGTCGAGGAGGCCCAGGTGCCGGCTTGCTGAACCAGTGACACCAGGGCGTTCTTGTCGGAACGATAGCCCAGCGTATGGCCGCAGCGCTCGCAGCTGGCGTTTTCGAAATAGACGGTGTTACCGCAGTGGTCACAGGCAAATAGCTTCATCGGATCCTCGATACATCACCGCAACAATGCACGAAGCATGCGCCTGTTCCGTGACCGTCAAGGTCCGAGGTCTCCGCTATTGGGCTTGATAGCGCAACGGGGGTGGGCAGGACGCCAGCATTATTGAGGGGCATCCCCCAGTGGCGGTTCGGATTGCTCGACTTTTTCCAGCAACTGCGTCGTGCCGTCGGCGAACTCGACAAATTCGACCCGTTGTGTGGTCACGCGATAGGTCGCGCCATCCAGATGGTAGACGAAGTCCACCTTGCCTGGTCTGGCAATGATTTTTACTTCGGTGGGACCGACCGGCAGGATGACGGTATCTGAGCCCGCGCGACCATCGACGGTATCGTTGCCAAGGCCGACGACCACCTTGTTGTCCGTCGCACCGAGACGGTACTCATCATCGAAGTTGGTGCCGACGAAGTTCTCAATCTGTGAAATCGTATCCACATCATCGCCACTCGTAACCGTCGGGCCGGCCATGTCCACTGCGATGGCGCCCAGACTTGAACTGTAATCGGCCCAGTCTAATGCAGGACCTCCAACAAGAGTGTCGCTTCCCGGACCGCCGATGAGGCGATCATCGCCGTCATTACCGCGCAATACGTCATTGCCAGGACCGCCGATCAGGACGTCCGATGACTTCGAGCCGATAAGAAGGTCATCCCCTTCTCCGCCTTCCACCGTGGAAGCGCCCGTCGACTGGAGCACATCATCACCGCCGAGTCCGTAAAGCTGACCAAAGCCGGCAATTTTGTTGTCCTGCTCGTTGCCTGTAAGGCTCATTGGCACTAGCAGACTGGACATCTGCAGTTCTTCGATATTGGCGGGCAGTTCATAGGAAACAGCGGCGTAAATGGTGTCATAGCCGCTGTCTGGTTGCTCGGTGATGGTGGCGTCGGCGCTCATAATGAAATAGCTATCGTTGCCCGGGCCGCCCACCGCACCATGCGCCGCCGGCGCCAGCACCATGAGGTTGGCGCCCTCTATCGGTTGCCCCACGCCCTCGGTTACCCATTGCCAGCCGTCTTGCTTGAGCGCGGTTTCCAGGTCGATGCGCAGGCTGGTCTTGGCGAGGAGATAATTGGGGTCGCTGGCCAGGTTGGTCCAGCTGTGGGGATCGGCTACTATGTCATAGAGCTCCTCGGAACCCTCGGGGTATCGGATATAGCGCATCTCCTCCGTGCGGATGGATGCCGCGCCAAACATGGTGGTAATGGCAACGCCGCCGTCCACATGGGACGTATCCTCAACGAAGGGCAGCAGCGATCGTCCAGACATTTCGTGCGTTGCCGTGACCCCAGCCAGTTCAAGCATGGTGGGGGCGATGTCGACCAGCTCCACGGGCTGGCTCACGACCTGACCGGCATTGGGGTTTCCCGGCACCTTGATGATCAGGGGCGCGCGCCCCGCCTCTTCCCAGAGGGTAAACTTGTGCCAGGTGTCCTTGTCGCCAAGGTGGTACCCGTGGTCGCTCCACAACATGACCGCGGTATCGTGGCTGTGGCCGGTTTCCTCGATGGCGTCGAGCATCCGGCCTACCATGGCATCGGCGAAGCTGATGCTGGCGAAATAGCTCTGCACCGCCGCGGGCCATTCTCCAGCGGCCTCCAGTGTATTCTGGGCGTTTTGTCCGATAATGCTGTCTACGTAAGCCGGGATATCGTCTCGGTCATTGTCCAGCACTAACGGCAAAGCCATTTGAGCGAGGGGATAGAGGTCGAAATACTCTTGCGGCACAATCCAGTTGGAATGGGGCTTGAAGATGCCCAGATACAGGTTGAATGGCTGATCGGGCGGGGCCGAGCGCAGATAGTCTATGGCGGCACTGGTGTTGATGAAATCCCGTGCTGCTCCACGTTGACCTCAAGTGCTCCAAATACGGGGAAGGAGCCAATTGAGGTCTCGTCAATACCATCTCCGTTGGACGTCCAATAATCATTAGACAAGGAATAGACGTCACAGAGGACGCTGACATCCTCCTGATCCATCATGGCCAGCGGCAAGTGGAACACCTTGCCATAAATGGCCGTATTGTAGCCGGCCGCCTTGATCATGGCGGGCACGGTGTCCTGCGGGGTCACGTATTCGAACCAGGGCTGGGTATTGTAGTGGACGCCAGTCAGCGCGGGGTCCTTGCCTGTCAGGATGGACGTCCGCGACGGATTGCACAGGGCAACCTGGGCAAAGGCATTCTGAAAGGTCACGCCTTCAGCCATCAGGCGATCGATGTTGGGCGTGTGCAAGACCCCTGGATAAAGGGACTTGAAGGTCGCGAACGCATTCATATCGTCCACGGCGATCGTGATTATGTTCATGCTGATACCCGGAACTGAAGACCGCATCCGTCTTGGTGGTGCCCACGCCAATCTGACAACAAGCGATAGACCGCCTTGTTCAACCTATTCGCCACAGATCGGCAACTCAACAAGCGGCAGGATGATCTGCTTGACGTGGCGCGTGCAAGGCCATCTATCGAAAAGTCGGCTGGGCTTGGAAAGTCGGGCTGTTGCATGTCCTGGTTGCAAATACCGGGATATTGATGCTGTGGGATGACAGAAGTCAGCAAAAGGCAGCTGTTTACGGGCAACGCGCAAGATCTGGGTGATGGCCGGGCCAGCATGCAGGCACGGTGCGGGTTAGGGATGGTGGTGACCATGGAACATGACAGCAAGGATGTAGATTTCTATATCGCCGCGCTCCCCGAGGGAGTGCGGGAGATTTTTGCGGCCGTGCGACAGACCATTGCGAATCTGCTGCCGGAGGCCGCCGAGATGATCAAGTATGACATGCCGAGCTGGCAGCTTTCGGGTCGCCCGGTGATCTATGCAGCCGCGTGGAAGCACCATATCGGGCTTTACCCGGTCTATTATGGCGACGCGGCTTTTGAGGCGGCGATCGGGCCTTATCGGGTCAAGAAGGACACGGTGCGCTTGGTCTATAGCAAGCCGATCCCGCATGATATCATCGCGCAAATCGTGGTGGCGCGCCGCGCCCAACTGGAAGCTGAATCGTGAGCATTGAATTTCTGATCACCACGCTGATTGTCGTGGTCTCGCCGGGGACCGGGGCGCTCTACACCATTGCGGCGGGCTTGAGCCGGGGCGGCAAGGCCAGTGTCTGGGCGGCCTTTGGCTGCACGCTGGGGATCATCCCCCATATGCTGGCGGCCATTACCGGGCTGGCGGCCATTTTGCATACCAGTGCGCTGGCCTTCGAGATCATCAAATATCTCGGCGTTGCCTATCTGCTCTATATGGCGTGGGCGACGCTGCGCGACACCAGTTCGCTCAGCGTGGAAGCCGACAGCGCCGACAAGTCGATACGCAAGGTGCTGGTCGAAGCGGTGCTGATCAATATTCTCAATCCCAAGCTGTCGATCTTCTTTTTCGCCTTCCTGCCGCAGTTCGTGCCGGCGAGCGCGCCCCATGCACTGCGCCAGATGCTCGAGCTCAGCGGCGTGTTCATGGTGATCAGCTTTGTGGTATTCGCCGTCTATGGGCTGTTTGCCGCAGCGATCCGTGGCCAGCTGGTGACGCGGCCGGCAATCATGGTGTGGATGCGGCGGAGCTTTGCCGGGATCTTCGTGCTGCTCAGTGCCCGGCTGGCGCTGATGGAGCGCTAGCCCATCGTGCTGGTTATGGCCTCGGCCACGTCGAGATAGATGCGGCCTTCCTCGATCTGGCCGATCTGCAGCAGGTGCAGGCCGGTGGAGACGCGCTCGATATAGCCCCATTGCCAGATGGCTTCGCTCGGCACCTGGGTGCGCCGCGTCAGGTGGCGGACATGGCTGCGCGCGATGTCGTGGGCGTGGGGGCCGGCAATGCCCTCGTGCCAGGCCCGCAGCAGCACGCCCAGATCATAGGCCGGCTCGATGGCAAGTCCATCGGGATCGATGAAGCGGAACTGCGGCGGCTCGCTGTCGAGCAGTGCCAGGGTGTTGGCCGGGTGCGGATCGCCATGCGCCAGCACGGCATTTTCCGGGCGGTAGGCCGCGGCGCGATCCTGGCAATACATCAGCGCCATGTCGATGACAGCCTGGGCGCAGGGCTGGCCAGCGTCGTAGCTGAGCGACAGAATGGCTTGTGCCAGGCTATTGGCCTTGTCGGCGCCGGTGGGGCAGGGCAGATCGGCGGGAACGGGCATCCAGGCCTGCAGCAGGGTGGCGCACATGATGTCGACCTGCCGCTCATAGGGCAGTTCGAGCGTATCGAGACGCTCACCCAGGCGCTCAAGCAGCATGGCATGGCGGTCGGGATCATGGCGGAGCAGTTTGACGTAACCCCGTCCGTCGGCACGGCGCAGCACCTCGGCCTCGTGACGGCCGGCGAGGGTGCCGGGGGTGCCCAGCTTGAGGATGACGATCTCGCCGGTCTCGGTGGTGGCTTCGGCAACGAAGGCGGCAGTGCCGCCGGGCAGCGCCGGACCGATGGTCAGGCCCCAGTCCTGTTCGAGACTGCTGAGGGTGTCGTCTAGGTTGGCGAGCCAGGCCAAGCCCGCCTCACCCTCCGAGATAGCGCGGCGGCTGACCACATCTGGAACGGGAAAGCGGGCCGGTTCGCTCATGGTCAGACGCTGCCGATGGTCTTGAGGCGGATACGGGGATGGACCTCGTTCTGGCTCATGACCACGGTCTGGGGGCGGAAGCGCTCGATGATGGCGCGGACATGGGCGCGAATGCCGGGCGAGGTGATGAGGACCGGGATTTCGCCAGCCTGGGCGGCGCGTTCATAGGCGGTCTGGACCGCACCGATGAACTGCTGCAGGCGCGAGGGGGCCATGGCCAGGTGGCGGTTGTCGCCCTCGCCCACCATGGCTTCGGCAAAGTCGCGTTCCCATTGCGGGCCGAGCGTCAGCAGCGGCAGGTTGCCGTCCGGGCCCAGATTGGCGGCGCAGAGCTGGCGGGCCAGGCGGCTGCGCACATGCTCGGCAATGGTCTGTACCGAGCGGCCATTGCCGGCGATCTCGGCAATGCCCTCGAGAATGGTCGACAGATCGCGGATCGAGATGCGCTCGTTGAGCAGGGTCTGCAGCACGCGCTGCACGCCCGAGACGGTGATGAGGCCCGGCACGATGTCCTCGACCAGCTTCTGCTGCTCCTTGGGCAGGCCCGAGAGCAGGGACTGCACATTGGCGTAGCTGAGCAGGTCGGCGACGTTGGCCTTGAGCACCTCGGTGAGGTGGGTGGAGATTACTGTGGATGGATCGATGATGGAGAGGCCGCGCAGTTCGGCCTCGTCGCGCAAAGCCGGCTCGATCCAGGTGGCGGGCAGGCCGAAGGTGGGTTCGGTGGTGTGGTGACCCGGCAGATCGATCTGGTTGCCATAGGGGTCCATGACCATGAGCTGGTTGGCATAGATTTCGCCGGCGCCGGCTTCGACTTCCTTGATGCGGACCTTGTAGGCATTGGGCTCGAGCTGCATGTTGTCGAGGATGCGGACGGGCGGCATGACAAAGCCCAGCTCGGTCGCCAGCTGGCGGCGCAGCGCCTTGATCTGCTCGGTAAGGCGATCGGAGCCGTTTTCGTCTTCCTTGACCAGGCTGAGCAGGCCATAGCCGAGCTCGAGCTTGAGTTCGTCGATCTTGAGGCTATCGGTGATGGGCTGTTCCTGGCTTGGTCCGGCCGGGCCACCGGGCTGGGCCGCGGCCTTGCTGACCGCGGCCAGGCTGGCATCGGCAATGCGCTCGTCCTTGGAGCGGGCGGAGCGCCAGGCGACATAGCCGACAAAGCCGGCGATGGACAGAAACGGAATGATCGGCATGCCGGGCAGGAAGGCCAGCAGGGCCATGACGGCCGAGGACATGCCCAAAGCGCGGGGATAGCCGGTGAATTGGGCCGAGAGCGCCTTGTCGGCGGAACCGGTGACGCCGGACTTGGACACCAGGATACCGGCGGCCGTCGAAACGATCAGGGCGGGGATCTGTGAGACCAGGCCATCACCAATGGTGAGCAGGGTATAGACATTGCCTGCCTCCTGGATGGAGAGGCCCTCCTGCATCATGCCGATGAAGATGCCGGCAATGACGTTGATGAAGGTGATGATCAGGCCGGCAATGGCGTCGCCACGCACGAACTTGCTGGCGCCGTCCATGTTGCCGAAGAAGGCGCTTTCGCCTTCGAGCTCGGCGCGGCGCTTCTTGGCGGTATCCTCGTCGATGAGGCCGGAGCTGAGATCGGCATCGATGGCCATCTGCTTGCCGGGCATGGCGTCGAGGTTGAAGCGGGCGGCCACTTCGGCGATACGGCCCGAACCCTTGGTGATGACGATGAAGTTGACCAGCACCAGGATGGCAAAGACCACGACGCCGATGACGAAATTGCCGCGCATGACGAAATTGCCGAAGGCCTCGATCACGTGGCCGGCGGCGGCCGTGCCGGTATGGCCCTCGGCCAGGATCAGGCGGGTCGTGGCCAGGTTGAGGCCCAGCCGCAGCATGGTGGCGATCAGCAGCACGGTGGGGAAAGACGAGAATTCGAGCGGCTTCTGGATGAACAGCGCCGTCATCAGGATCATGACCGAAAAGACGATCGAGATAGCCAGCAGGCCGTCGAGCAGCAGCGGCGGGATCG
Source organism: Devosia beringensis (assembly GCF_014926585.1). Classification (NCBI taxonomy): domain Bacteria; kingdom Pseudomonadati; phylum Pseudomonadota; class Alphaproteobacteria; order Hyphomicrobiales; family Devosiaceae; genus Devosia; species Devosia beringensis. Next base: position 2,459,971 of record NZ_CP045422.1, read on the forward strand.
GCACGATGAGGATGACGATGAGCCCCATGACGCCCATGGCCAGGGCGATATCGCCCGAGCGCATGATGTCCACGACCGACGCGGCGGTCGGCAGCTTGAAGGGCGAATGTACGCGGCCGGTGGGCAGGTCGGTCATCTAGGTCCTAAGCGACGGAGCGCCGTTCGCCGGGTTCGGGCACGGGGCTGCCCTCGTCGGCATATTGGTTGAGCTTGTTGCGCAGCGTGCGGATCGAGATGCCCAGGATCGTGGCGGCATGGGTGCGGTTGCCCAGCGTGTGATCGAGGGTATCGAGAATGAGGTCGCGCTCGACATCGGCCACGGTGCGGCCGACCAGGGCCGCCGACATGGTTTGTGCGGTCTGCGCCAGCTGCGATGACAGCGAGCTGGCGGCAGCCACATCATTGAGACCCATGCCATCGGGCAGGACAATGGCATCGGGACCGATGACATCGCCTGAAGAGAGCAACACCGCGCGATGCAACGTGTTTTCCAGCTCACGGACATTTCCCGGCCAGGGGGCCTTGAGCAGGGCAGCACGAGCGTCAGGGGAGAGAACGCGCGGTGGCAGGCCATTGGCCTTGGCATATTTGTCGACAAAGTGCTCGCTGAGCGCGGCGATGTCGCCGGGGCGATCGCGCAGGGGGGGCAGCTTGAGATTGACGACGTTGAGACGGAACAGCAGATCCTCGCGGAAGCTGCCTTCGCGGACAGCGTCGTTGAGATTGCGGTTGGAGGTGGCGAGGATGCGAATGTCGACCGGGACGGGCTTGCCGCCGCCGACGCGGTCGATCAATCGCTCCTGGATGGCGCGCAACAGCTTGGACTGCAGGCGCACGTCCATTTCGCTGATTTCGTCGAGCAGCAGGGTGCCGCCGGAGGCTTCCTCGAACTTGCCGATACGGCGGGCAATGGCGCCGGTAAAAGCACCCTTTTCATGGCCGAACAGTTCGGATTCCAGCAGGGCCTCGGGAATGGCGGCGCAGTTGATCGAGATGAACGGCTTGTTGGCGCGCTTACTGCGGGCATGGACGTATTTGGCGATGACTTCCTTGCCGGTGCCGCTCTCGCCAGTGATCAGGATGGAGGCATCGGAACCGGCGATCTGGTCGGCCATCCGGACGACACGTTCCATGGCCGGGTCGCGGAACAGGAATTCGGCGCTGTCGCGGGCCACCGCGGCAATGACGGCCGCGATCAGCTCGGCATCGGGCGGCAGGGGGATATATTCCTTGGCGCCGGCGCGAATGGCGTTGACCGCGGCGGCCGCATTGGCCTCGACGCCGCAGGCCACCACGGGGATAGCGATGCGCTCGCCCTCGAGCCCGGCAATGAGCCCGGCAATGTCCATGACCACATCGACCAGCAGGAGATCGGCGCCGCGACCGGCGCGCAGGGCGGCCAGCGCGATCTCGACCGAGGGGGCGTGCGCGACCTTGGCGCCGCCATTCATGGCCATCTTGGTGGCCTCACTGAGCTGGCCTTCGAGGGCCCCGATGATTAGCAGACGCATCCTGAGTTCCTCCTTATTGCGGCTTGATGATTTCGGTCATGGTGACGCCGAGCTTGGACTCGACCAGCACGATTTCACCACGCGCAACGAGGCGCTCATTGATGAAGATTTCCACGGCCTCGCCGACCTGACGGTCCAGTTCGATGACCGTGCCGGTATCGAGCTTGAGCAGGTCGGAAACGGCCATCTTGGTGCGGCCGAGTACGACCGAAATGCGGACGGGAACGTCGAACACGGCTTCGAGGTCGGCGGCGCTACGCTCGACATAGGCCTCGGGGGCGTCATCCTTGACGGCGGCCAGCATCTCTTCGAAGCTGATGGGTTCTTCGGTATCGGGGTCGTTATCAGAAGCGCTCAATGGCCACTCTCCTGTGCAATGGGTTTGCCGGACTTGGCGGCGAGATAGGCGGTGATCTTCTTGTCGATATCCTTGGAAACGGCGCCGATATCGCGGACGAGACCGCCATCGACCCATTCCAGCTTGCCGTCGCCGACGCGCTGATCGGGGTCACCCATCACCACAAGGCGCCCGGAAAAGCCTGACGTCTGCATCTGCGCGGTGGCGATATCGCGGATACCATCGGCTATCGAGGGGTGGCAGCGCACCACCAGATGGGGGACGCTGCCGAGGCTCTGCATGCATTCGCCGATCAGGCTGTCGAGCTCGGCCGTGGGAAAGCGGGCCAGCAGGTGCAGGGCCAGCTTGCGGCCGATCGCGGCAGCCAGGCTGATGGCCTCGCGCTGGGCCAAGGCAGTGGCATCGTCCAGCGCTGCGGCCATGGCAGCGCTCTGGGTGGCCAGGGTGGCCGCGGCCGCGGCGAGGGTCTGGGCAGCCATGGAGGTGGCGTTGCGCTCGCCCGCGGCCAATCCCTCGGCATAGGCGTCCTCGCGCGCCTGGGCGACCAGTTCGGCAACCAGCTCTTCGGGCACTGTGGGCTTGGGCGGCGCGGCCGGCGTCGCCTGGCTCTTCTGGCCCATGTCGAGATTGAAGGTGAAACGTGCGGGTTGTGCCACTTACGCCACCATCTGATCGTCGGACTTGGTCTTCATGATCATGATCTCGCCCTTGGCGGCGAGATCCTTGGCCGTGGAGACCATGCGGCCCTGGGCATCGTCGACATCTTTGAGGCGAACGGGACCCATGGCCTCCATATCGTCCTTGAGCAGCTTGGCGGTGCGGCCGGACATATTGTTGAAGAAGGTTTCCTTGATCGCGTCGTTGGCGCCCTTGAGCGCCATGGCCAGTTCCTTCTTGTCCATGCGCGCCAGCAGGGTCTGGATGGCCGAGGATTCGAGCTTGGCCAGGTCCTCGAAGGTGAACATCAGCGCCTTGATGCGTTCGGCATCGTCGCGGTTGTTCTCTTCGAGCGTGGTGATGAAGCGGGCCTCGGTCTGGCGATCGAAGGAGTTGAAGATCTCGGCCATCTGTTCGTGGCTGTCGCGGCGCTTGGAATGGTTGAGCGTCGACATGAATTCGGTGCGCAGGGTGGACTCGATCTTTTCGAGGATTTCCTTCTGCACCGGGTCGAGGCCAAGCATGCGGGTGACCACGTCCATGGCCAGTTCCTCGGGCAGCACGGCCAGGACCTGGGAAGCATGGTCGGTGGCGATCTTGGAGAGCACCACGGCGATGGTCTGGGGATATTCGTTCTTGAGATAGGCGGCCAGGACGTCGGCCTGCACGTTGGAGAGCTTTTCCCACATGTTGCGGCCGGCCGGGCCACGGATCTCTTCCATTATGGAATCGACCTTGTCCTGACTGAGGAAGCTGAGCAGCAGGCGCTCGGTGGAATCGGTATTGCCGGACAGCGAGCCATTGGAGGAAACGGCGGTGACGAACTCGATCATCAGGTCATCGAGCATTTCCTGGGTGATCGGCCCGAGGCGCACCATGGCCCGGCTGAGCTGCTTGACCTCAAGCTCGTCGAGCTCGTCAAAGATGGGCTTGCCGTAATCTGGTCCAAGGGCCAGCAGCAGTGCGGCGGCCTTTTCGTCGCCTTTGAGGACGCGCGTCGTCGTCGCGTCGGTGACAACCAGCTGGCTGGCGGCCTTGGCGGCTTCGGGTGCTGGCGTTTCGCCGGATTGGGATACGAGGGCCATGAGGGTTACGCCGCGCTACCAAGCCAGTCGCGCACGATCAGCGCGGCCTGCTTGGGGTTTTCTTCAACAAGGTCACCGACCATTTTGAGCGTCTGGAGCTGGGTTTCGCCCATCGACTTGGCGTTGGCGACCCAGGCTGGGGTCTTGTCCTTGGACTCCTCGGACTGGGCGGTGATGAGCTGTCCGTCGGCGCCGACCACGCCGTTATGACCAACTTCGGCGGCCGAAGGCAGCGAGAGTGGCTTGGTCTCGGGCGTCAGGACCTTCTTGAGCAGCGGACGCATGACGAAGAAGACCAGCGCCAGGGCGATCAGCAGGGTGACGGCCATCTCGGCGCCGTTCATCAGGTCGTCGCGGGTGAAGTCGAGCAGGCCACCAGTGCCGTCGGTGCCTGGGGGGGCGATGGACGGGCGCTCGGCAAACTGCATGTTGACCACTTCAACGCTATCGCCGCGGGTGTCGGAATAGCCGACGGCCGAGCGGACCAGCGTGAGGATCTGGGTTACTTCATCGGCACTGCGCGGCGCGTAGACCATGTTGCCAGCGCCGTCATCGGTATAGGTGCCGTCGACCACCACGGCCACCGACAGGCGCTTGATCTGGCCGGCTTCGGTGACGGCCGTCTGGGTGGTCTTGGAGATTTCGTAATTGGTCACTTCCTCGGTAGAAGTGCCCTGCTCGGAGGCGCCGCCGGTGCCGGCACCCGAGGCGCCCGGCAGTTCGTTGGCAACGGTGACCTGGCCATTGGCGCCGGCCGTGAGATTTTCGGTTTCGCGCAGCTGGCTGGACCGGACCACCTGGGATTCAGGATCGAAGGTTTCCTGGGTCGTGGTGGAGCGGTTGTAGTCGATCTCGGCTGATACTTCGACGCGGGCACGGCCGGGGCCTACGACATTGGCCAGCATGTCCTCGACGCGGGTGCGCATGAGGTTCTCGTAGCTCAGGGTCCGCTCGGTGGCTTCGCCCGACATGGCGCCGTCAGCTTCGTCGCCGGTGCCAGAGGCCAGCAGGTTGCCCTGATCATCGACGATGGAGACGCGGCTGGGGGTGAGGCCCTCGATGGCGGAAGACACCATGTGCTGGATGGCGCGGATTTCGCCGTTCGAGAGTTCACCGCGCACCGACAGGACGATGGAGGCGGAGGGATCGCTGCGCTCGCGCCGGAACAGTTCGCGCTCGGGCAGCACCAGGTGCACGCGCGCCGTCTTGATGCGGGTCAGCGAGGTGATGGTGCGGGCCAGCTCGCCTTCGAGGGCGCGGACATTGTTGATGTTCTGCACAAAGCTGGTGGCGCCCAGGGTCGACTGCTCATCGAAGATCTCGTAGCCGACCTGGCCGCGCTGCGGCAGGCCTGAACCGGCCAGCGTCATACGCAGGGTGGTGATCTGCTCGCGCGGCACCAGAATCGTGTCACCTTCACCGCGCAGCTCGTAGGGTACGTTGAGGGTCTGCAACTCGCTGATGATGGCCGAAGAGTCTTCCAGCGCGAGGCCGGTATAGAGCGGCGCCAGGTTGGGGGTCTGCGCCCGCATGATCAGGAAGGCGAAAAAGCCGAGCATGAGCACAGCGACGGTCGCCATCGCTGCCAGACGCGGCAGCCCGATGCGGGTCATCAACTGTGAGAAACTGTCCAAGCCGACACTCGATTCAAACGGGGCCAATGCGACGCAAAGCTGCACGGCGATCGCTGGGCAAAAATTACCTACCTGGTGGTAAACAGAGTCTTAACGAATTGTCGCAGAATGCAAATTCCGGCAGATTGTGCCGGGCTAAGTGAATGAAGGGTTCCCGAATATGCTCAAAATTCTCGGTCGCGTGACGTCGATAAATGTGCGCAAGGCGCTCTGGGTGCTCGATGAGCTGGGCATTGCCCATGAGCGGGAGGACTGGGGACTGCCGCTGCGCGATCCCCACGTGCCAGAGTTCCTGGCGCTCAACCCCAATGCCCAGGTGCCCGTGCTGATCGAGGACGGGTTTGTGCTGTGGGAGAGCATCGCCATCATGGGCTATCTCAACCAGACCCATGGCGGCGGCGCGCTGCTGCCGGCAGACCCCAGGGAGCAGGCGCTGGCGATGCAATGGGTGCTCTGGCAAAACAACGACATGGGGAGCCACTGGGGCTATCCATTGCGCTCGATCATTCGCAAGGAAGCGGGCTTTGATGACGCGGACAAGCTGGCCCAGCAGATTGCCGCCTGGACGGACAAGATGGCCATCATCGAGGCGCATTTGGCCAGGAGCGGCCCGTTTGTGATCGGCTCGGCCTTCTCGCTGGCCGATATTGCCATCACGCTGGGGCTGCACCGCTGGTTTGCCATTCCGTTCGAGCATGCGCCCATGCCTGCGGCGGAGGCCTATTACCAGGGCATGCTGCAGCGGCCGGCGGCCAAGGCATGGCTGACCGCGCAAACGCCATAACAGCAAAGCCCGCCCGGCGAACCGGGCGGGCTTTGATTATCTGAGCCAGGAGCCTTTCGGCTCAGCCTTCGCGGTAGTGCTGGATCCAGGTCGTCCGCAATCCAGCAAGCCCATGCTTGTCGATAGCCGCTTGCCAATTCAGAAATTCATCGACGCTGAGTGTATAACGGTCGCAGGCCTCTTCAAGGCTGAGCAGACCGCCGCGCACAGCAGCGACGACTTCGGCTTTACGGCGAATGACCCACCGCCGCGTATTCGCGGGGGGAAGATCTGCAATCGTGAGCGGACTTCCGTCCGGCCCGATAACGTACTTAACGCGAGGTCGCATCTGTACGGTCATTTTACTCTCTACTCAAACCTGACCATATGTTGAGTAGACTAGGACAGTTGCCTTAAAATTCGACTAAGGCAAAGCTTACAACAGGTTAAAGCAAAGCCGCGGATTGATGATGCCCGCCTGGCACCGAAAAGATCGAGGGTGCCTTCAGCAGAACACCCCCAGGCGGGGCCCGAGGGTGTGCGACAGGTCGGTGCAGAAAGGTGGCGTCAGGCCTCTGTTTCCGGCGTCTCGGTGGCAGGGGGCTTGGCGGTGACATCGGGGATGCGGACGTCGGTTACGTCGGTAATGGCGACCCGGCGGCTGCCGATGGTGAGGATCGGGACGGCGCCGGTGAAATCGACGGCGGTGACCACGCCGATGGAGGCGGTGCTGATATTGACGGCCTTGCCGTTGGCATCGGCGCCCTTGATGTCGATGGTGTAGACACCATTGGGCTTGGCATTGCCATCGCTGCCGATGCCATCCCAGCGGAAGGTGCCGGGCCCAATATCGAGGGGGCCATTCTGCGTGTAGACCACCTGACCATTGGCGTCCTTGATGGTGACATTGGCGTTGGTGGCATTGGCGTCGGCGCTATAGGCCCAGAAGACGGCATCGCTGTCCGTCAACTCGCCGGTCTTGCCCGAGGAGGTGACTTCCTTGCCGATATAGGACACGGCGTCGGACTTGGCGGTGTTCTGGCCGGCCAGCATCAGCGTTTCGAGAAATTCATTGGTCTTGAGCTGCTGCTCGACGCCGGAGAACTGCACCAGCTGCTGGGTGAACTGGTTGGTGTCGAGCGGGTCCAGCGGATTCTGGTTCTTCAGCTGGGTGGTCAGGATGCTGAGGAAGGTATCGAAATTGTCCGCTATGCCGGCACGTGCCGAGGACGATGTCGTCGTGTTGCTGGTACCCGATACATTGCTGACAGCCATAACAACTACTCCTTACGCGATGATGTTAACGCCGCTGGCCGTGAGGCTGGCGCGGTAGAGATTGACAGTGGGTGGGGCTTCTTCGATGTCATCAACCCGGCCGCCATTGAGGCTGAACTGCTGGCCCTGGTCGTCGCGCGCCTGCTGCTGGCCACCACTGAAGGGGCTCTGCTTGAGCGAGAATTCAAGGTTGGTCTTGCCGGCATCGAGACCGGCCTGCTGCAGCGCCCGTTCCAGGGCGCGCTGATCGCGCTGCATCAGGTCGAGCGTCTCGGATTTCTCCACCACCAGGCGGGCATTGATCTGGCCGGACTTGTCGATGTCTAGCTTGACGTCGATACGGCCCAGCTCGGGCGGATCGAGGCGCATCTGGAAGCGGGTATTGCCGTCATTGACCTGGCGGACCAGCTCGAAGGCCAGTTGCGGCAGGTTGAGCTGCTGCTGGCTGGTCTGGTAGCCGGCCTGGATGACGCGCGGCGCCACGGCATCGGCGCGGGCAGCCTGCACCGTATTCTGCGCGGTACCCTGCGTGTCGTTGCGAATCTCGTTGACCGTGGCAGCGGCGGCCGCATTGGCCTTGGTATCGGCGGGGGTCTTGTCGGTATCGTCCCTGGGCTTGGCGTCCTGGTCGGTGGGGGCATCACCGCCTGAACCGGCCTTGGCATCGACGCTGAGCACCGGGGCCGGTGTCGCGCTGTCGGCTGAATCCGTGGTCGACGTGGCGGCGGCCCCGGCCTCGGCAGGCTTGCCGATCAGCGCGGTCTCGGTGAGGCTGAGGCTGGGCGTGCCGAGCGCCGGTCCGGTGGCGCCGGAATCGGCCACGGCGGGGGCTGCCAGCAATTTGGCTATGGCGGCGGCGAGGTCGGCATCAGCGGCGCTGTCGGCCTGCAGGTTGAGGCTGGCCAGAGCGCTGGCAGTATTGCCATCGCTCTTGAGGGCCTGCGCCAGTTTGGCGAGCTTGTCGCCAATGGACTGCAGCAACTGGGTCACGTCGGCGCCGGCATCGGCATTGGCGGCGGTGGCTTCGCCACCGAGCAGGGCCTGGGCCAGTGGGGCCATGCCCTGGGCCAGGCGCGCGGTGGTGCTGAGATCGCCATCCGCGGATGGCTGGGCCAGGGCTGCCAGATCGGCCAGCGATGGCGTCGCCAGGGCGGACAGGTCGATGTCGAGCTTGGCGCTCAGGCCCTCGAGCGCGCTATCAATGCGCTTGAGCAGTTCGGGATCGGCCGCTTCGCCGGCCTCCAGGCTCTGCTTGAGGGCGGCCAGATCCTTGACCAGACCGGCAAACATGGCCTTGGCGTCGATCGGGGTGGCAATGGGCAGTGTCGCGTCGATGGCGGTGGCCATGGCCTCGGGATCTTGCGGCTCGCTGTCGGCTTCGCCCGGCTGGGCATCGCCCAGGATCAGGCTCGCCAGCTTGCTGAGCGCCGATTCCAGCTTGGAACCAGCAGTTGCCTTGCCCTCCGCGGCCGGTTCGCTGCCGCCCAGCAAGGCGGCGAATGCACCATTTGCGCCATCGTCGGCTTCGGCCCCCTGGGCGTTGAAAGCCCTGGTGGTTGAAGCGCCCGTTGGGGCTTTGCTGGTAACGGTCAGGTGAGATGCCACGGTTTGGCTCGCAAGAATGAGACTAGTCCGACCAGATCAATGCAAGCGCCTTGCCAGTTTGGGAAATCCGGCAAATCTCATTTTGCTGCAACAGCTTGACCCAAGCGCCGGGTCGCGGCCTGGCGATACCAATAGGGGCAGGCGGCAATAGTTGCCGGGCAAATGTTGCGGGCGCGCGGCGAAAGCTGTATCTAGCGGCCACCAATTAATCCGCTGGCCCTTGAACCCAACCGGATACAGGACAGATATGAACTCGCTTGATATTGCCAAGCGCCCCGAAGACACGCGCGTTGTAGTCGCGATGTCCGGCGGCGTGGATTCCTCGGTCGTTGCCGGCCTCTTGGCCCGACAGGGCTATGACGTCGTCGGCGTTACGCTGCAGCTTTATGATCATGGCGAGGCGACCCATCGCAAGGGCGCCTGCTGTGCCGGCCAGGACATTCATGATGCGCGCCGGGTCGCCGCCGCCCTGGGCATTCCCCATTACGTGCTCGACTATGAAGAGCGCTTCAAGCGCAGCGTCATTGCGCCCTTTGCCAATGCCTATCAGCAGGGCGAGACCCCGGTGCCCTGCATTGCCTGCAATCAGTCGGTCAAGTTCGTCGATCTGCTGGAAGTGGCGCGGGACCTAGGCGCCGATGTGCTGGCCACGGGACATTACGTGCAGTCGCGGCTGGGCGAGGACGGGCGGCGACAGCTGTTCCGGCCGGTCGATGCCGAGCGCGACCAGACCTATTTCCTGTTTGCCACCACCCAGGAGCAACTCGATTATCTGCGCTTTCCGCTCGGCGGCCTCAGCAAGGCGGCGGTGCGCGAAATGGCGCGCGAGATGGGGCTCGAAATCGCCGAAAAGCATGACAGCCAGGACATCTGCTTCGTGCCGCAGGGCAAGTATGCCGACATCATCCGCAAGATGCATCCCGAGGCCGTGGCCGGCGGTGACATCGTGCATCTGGATGGCCGCGTGCTGGGTCAACATGCCGGAATTGTCAATTACACGATCGGCCAGCGCAAGGGCCTTGGCATTGCCGCGGCCGAGCCGCTCTACGTGATCAAGCTCGACTACAAGAGCCGGCAGGTGATCGTGGGGCCGCGCGAGGCACTCAAGACCCATACGGTGCGGTTGCGCAATGTGAACTGGCTGGGCGGCACGCCGCTGGCCGAGCTCAGCGCCGGCAATGGCGCCCCGGTCGAGGTCAAGATCCGCTCGACTACCGGGCCGCAGTCAGCGGTGATCCACAGCCGGGATGGCGATGTGTTCGTGACGCTGGTGAGCGGGGAATATGGCGTGTCGCCCGGACAGGCCTGCGTGTTCTATGCCGATGACACCGCCACCGCGGAAGTCTGGGGTGGCGGCTTTATCGCCGAGGCCGTGCCGCAGGTGTTTGCGGCGGCCTGAGGCGGACTACTGCGCTGGCGCCTGGCTTGGCGCCGGCGAGGTCGCCTCGGCATTGGCTTCGCGCAACTGCTGATAGGCATTGATGCCGCCCAGCGAGGTCGAGATGGCGATGACCACGATAAGGGCACCAAGCACCAGAATGACGATGCGACCGCGGTTGAGGGCGAAGGGGCTTGGTTTTGGTTCGTCCATGATGGCCTCGAACTGAGTCTGCAGATGCACGAGGGAGCGCGTGCTGGCAGATTAGTCATGCACGACAATGGCTGCAAAAGTAAGGCGTGGGCTGCAAAAGCAAGGCCTGACGGCATAAGCCGCGGTGCCTCTCCCCCGCGGGGGAGAGGCGGGCCGGTGGATTACACCAGCGGCTTGAGATTGGCCTCGATGCTGGCGCGGCGGCTTTCGAGGAAGGGCGGCAAAGCCAGGGTCTCGCCAAGGCTTTCCATCGGCTCGTCGGCGGCAAAGCCGGGGACGTCGGTGGCAATCTCGAACAGGATGCCATTGGGCTCGCGGAAATAGAGCGAGGTGAAGTAGAAGCGCTCCACTTCGCCGCTCGAGCGAATGCCGGCCTGAGTGACCCGATCGATCCAGAGCCGCAGGCTGTCCTGATCGGGCGTGCGGAAGGCAACGTGATGCACGCCACCGGCACCGGGCCGGGCTGGCGGCAGCGCGGGATCGACAACAACATGCAGCTCGGCGCCCGGGCCGCCGGGGCCCATTTCAAAGACATGAGTTTCCGGCGTGTGGCTGGTCATGGCGTAGGAGCGGACCTTGCGCATGTTCATCACCTGGGTGAGCACGGCTTCGGTACGATCTAGCCGCGGCACGGCCATCGAGATGGGGCCCAGGCCGATGATTTGGCGTTCAGCCGGTACCGGCGACTTGGCCCAGGGCACGACCTTGTTGACCGCATCAATCACCATGCGGAAGCGCTGGCCCTCGAAATCCTCGAAATCGAGGGAGAGCTGGCCGTTGCGCTCCTTGATGGCGCTGGTGCCGACGTTTTTCGTCTGCAGGTGGTTCTTCCACCAGTTCAGGCTGTCCTCGCTGTCGACGCGCAGGCCGGTGCGGCTGACGGTGTGGTTGCCGCGCTGCTCGCGTGCCGTCTCGAAATCAAAGAAGGTCAGATCGGCGCCCGGGGAAGCCACGCCATCGCCATAGAACAGGTGATAGGCGGTGGTCTGGTCCTGGTTGACCGTCTTCTTGATCAACCGCATGCCCAGTGTCTGGGTATAAAAGGCCAGGTTCTTCTTGGGCTCGGCGGTGACCGCCGTGAGGTGATGGATGCCTCCGAGTTCGAGCGTCATGGTCATATCTCCTGAACTGGCGCGGGTGCCGCGCTGCTGTTGCGGTAGATGTAGAGGACCGCGACCAGTTTGTGCAGGCTGACAATACCGACAGACTGATGTCGATACTTGAACAAAGGTGCTGCTATGCCGCGGTCAGGCGGCGGGGGTGCGTAGGATTTTTGCCATGGACCTGCCCTTGGCGAGCTCGTCGATGAGTTTGTCCATGATGCGGATTTCGCGCATTGTTGGCTCGGCAATTTCCTCTACCCGCACCCCGCAGATGACGCCGGTGACCAGGGATCGGGCCGGGTTCATGGCCGGCGCCTGGGCGAAGAAATTTTCCAGCGTCACGCCCGATGCAATGGCCTGGTCGAGGCTTTGCCTGTCATGGCCGGTGAGCCAGAAGAGGATTTGGTCGACTTCCTGCCGGGTGCGGCTCTTGCGTTCCGCCTTCGTGACGTAGAGCGGATAAATGCTGGCAAAGCTGTAATTGTAGACCCGCTGATTGGTCATGACCGAGCGCCTCCCACCCAGGGGCAGTCTAAAGCATGTTGTGGGCGCGGCAAGCGTCGTTAGCGGTCGGCGTGTCTTGGGTCAGCGATCACGATTGCCCGAGACCTGTCTTTTTGACATGTCCCTCGCCAGCCCGATGCGTTATCCCTTGCAGGAACATAAAGGGAACAATCATGGCCACGCTGACACTGCGCCGGAAGCTGGCAATCCTCGTCGATGCCGCAAAATACGATGCGTCCTGCGCATCATCCGGTACCGAAAAGCGCAGCAGCGCGGGGACCGGCGGCATCGGTTCGACCGAAGGCAGCGGCATCTGCCACTCCTATGCGCCAGACGGCCGCTGCATCTCGCTGCTCAAGATCCTGCTCACCAATTTCTGCGTTTATGACTGCGTCTACTGCGTCAACCGCTCGTCGTCCAATGTGGCGCGGGCGCGGTTCAGCGTCGAGGAAGTGGTCAAGCTGACGCTCGATTTCTACAAGCGCAATTATATCGAGGGCCTGTTCCTCTCCTCGGGCGTGATCCGCTCGCCGGACTATACGATGGAAGAGCTGGTGCGGGTGGCTCGAAGCCTGCGCGAGGAGCACCAGTTTGCCGGCTATATCCACCTCAAGGTGATACCCAATGCGGCGCCTGAACTGCTGGTCGAGGCGGGGCGCTGGGCCGATCGGCTCTCGACCAATATCGAGATGCCGACCGATATCGGGCTCGAGGCGCTGGCGCCGGAGAAAAAGCCGAGCGAAATCCGCACCGCCATGGCCAATGTGCGTGGCAAGCTCGACGAAGCGGGGCCGGACAAAAAGGCGCGGGCCAAAAAGCCGAAATTTGCTCCCGCCGGGCAATCGACGCAGATGATCGTCGGTGCCGATGCGGCCGATGATGGGGCCATTCTTAACCGGGCGGCAGGGCTCTATTCGGGCTACAAGCTGCGGCGGGTCTATTACTCAGCCTTTTCACCGATACCCGATGCCAGCGCGCGCCTGCCGCTCAAGGCGCCGCCGCTGATGCGCGAGCACCGGCTCTACCAGGCCGACTGGCTGATCCGGTTTTATGGCTTTGACGTCCCCGAGATCGTTTCGGGCGGCGAAGACGGGCTACTCGACCTCGTCATCGATCCCAAGCTCGCCTGGGCGCTCAAGAGCCGGGCGCGCTTTCCGGTCAACGTCAACCGTGCCGACCGGGAAATGCTGCTGCGGGTGCCGGGCCTTGGCACGCGCAGCGTCGAGCGGATCATCGCCACCCGCCGGCATCACAGCCTGCGGCTCGATGATGTGGCGCGCATTGCCGGCACAATCGACAAGATACGCCCTTTCATCGAGGCGGTGGACTGGACGCCGGGTGGATTGACCGATGATGCGCGCCTGCGCGCCCGCCTCGTGCCACCGCCGGAACAGTTGAGCCTGTTCTGATGCATGTCGTCCGCCTGCTGGCCCCTAATGACTTTGCCGAATGGCGCGGCAAGGCGCGGCAATTGCTGGCGGCGGGTTTATCCCCCGGGCAAGTGGAGTGGCGTATGCTGGGCGATGCCGGTGGTTTGCTCGACGACGTCGACGCCATGGCTCTGCCCCAGGCCGATCGTCCGATCGGCTCGGTGCCGCGGCAATTCCTCGATCTTGCGCAACAGGCCATCTGCCATGCCGATCCGGCGCGCTTTGCCGTGCTCTATGACCTGCTCTGGGCGCTGCAAAGCAATAACCGATTGCTTGAAGACGCGATACTCAGTGCTAACAGTCTGTTAACGAAATGGGCCTCTGCGGTACGGCGAGACAGCCACAAGATGAAGGCCTTTGTGCGCTTCAAAGCCATTGGCGATGACAGCGGGCTGGAGCGCTATGCGGCCTGGTTCGAGCCCGAGCATTATACGCTCGAAATGACGGCGCCGTTCTTTGCCCGGCGCTTCGACGGCATGGTCTGGGCCATCGTGACACCCTATCGCAGCGTCTATTGGGACGGGGACAGCCTGGCCTTCGGGCCGGGCGGGCAGCGTGCCGACGTGCCGCAGGACGATGCGGTGGAGGACGACTGGAAAACGTATTTCTCCTCCATCTTCAATCCGGCGCGGCTCAAGGTCAGCATGATGAAATCGGAAATGCCGATGAAATACTGGCGCAATCTGCCCGAGGCCGAGCTGATTGCGCCGCTGATCCGTGGCGCGCGACAGATGGCGGATGACATGATCGAGCGGGCCGCCAGCCAACCGCCATCCCGGCACCTGCGACAGCAGGCACGCGAGCCAGAGACCCAGGATAGCCTTGGGGATATCGCGACGCTCGCCGATGCCCGTGCCGCCATACAGGGCTGCCAGCGCTGCCCGCTCTATGAGCAGGCAACGCAGGCCGTATTTGGCGAGGGACCTGAACAGGCCGCCGTGATGTTTGTCGGCGAGCAGCCGGGTGACCAGGAGGATCTGAAAGGGAAACCTTTTGTTGGGCCGGCCGGCCAGGTGTTCGATGCGGCGGTGGCAAAGGTCGGCATTGATCGGTCGAGCGTCTATGTCACCAATGCGGTCAAGCACTTCAAATTTGTGCCCCGCGGCAAGCGGCGCATCCACCAGCGACCCGATGGCGGCGAAGTGCAGGCCTGCAAGTTCTGGCTCAATCTCGAGATCGGGCTGGTGAGGCCCAGGATCATCGTGGCTCTGGGCGCCACGGCGGCGCAGAGCCTGCTCGGAAAAGCCATCAAGATCAGCGCCTTGCGCGGGGCGCCAGTCAGCATGGCGGATGGCACGATCCTGTTTGTCACCAATCATCCCTCCTACCTGCTGCGTATCCCCGATGCCGAGGGCAGGGCGCGGGAGAGTGCCAAATTCGAGGCCGACCTGATGCTGGTGCGCCAGGCGCTGGACGCCTTGTCGATGCGGGGATAAAACTTGTCAGAGTAGCGTCTTGACAGGGTGGCGTGGTAAACTTAGTTAGGGCGCGTGGACGGGGCAACCCGTGCATGCCTTATGGCGGAGTAGCTCAGTTGGTTAGAGCAGCGGAATCATAATCCGTGTGTCCCCAGTTCAAATCTGGGCTTCGCTACCATTCAAACCCCCGGGAAACCGGGGGTTTTTTGTTGCCCGAAGGAACAAGACTGTTCCGCGTTTGAGGGGCAGGTAGCAAATAGGTAGCATGCGGTTCGAATCGAATCGCATTAAGGCGTTGAAATGGGCTGGCCTTCCCACTCTAGTCGGTTCAGATCCCTCTCTCTCCGCCATCGATCGACTATAACTTATTGATAAACAACGTTTTGTTTGCCCCATTTGTGAGGCGTGTGCACCTTTGTGTGCACTTGGCAGCTGCAATCGCTATTGGCATGCAGATCATTCACGAAAGCCGAACTCGCGGCCGTCTCTGCTCATGGCGATTGGAAATATGCCCATTGCGGGACCACGAACGCGCAGCCGATCAGGGCGTAAGACTCAGACGTTATCACCGAGTCCTCGAACGTCGACTGCGGGAGGTCGTGAGCGCAGCGCCAGAAGCATCTTAGACGCACGAGCTGACCGCAGGTGCCTGTCTGAAATGGGGTGGAAGAACGAACCCGCTGGCGCGGGAGGGTGGCCGCTGTGGGATGGTGGCGGGCCCTGAAGTCCTCGCCTGATTGAGCATCCCCGCATTCAGGCGTTCCATTCGGCTCCTTCATTTCCAGGAGCCCAACGATGTCCACGATCCTTCCCAACACCTCTGTCAGTCCACTGCGCCAGAAGCTGATCGACGATATGACCATGCGGCATTTCTCGGTGGCGACCCAGCGCAACTACATCCGCGATGTGGGGGGCTTCGCCAGTTTCCTGCGGCGGCCGCCGGATACCGCGACCACCGAGGATGTGCGCCAGTTCCAGCTGGCCCAGAGCGAGGCCGGCGTTCCGGTGCCCACCATGAACAGCGTGGTCTCGGCGCTGCGGTTTTTCTTCGCCAATACCCTCGACCGACCCGATCTGGCGCGCAAGCTGGTGCGGGCAAGACACCCCCGCAACCTGCCGGTGGTGTTGAGCCGCGACGAGGTCGCGCGTCTGCTCAACGCGACCACCAGCCTCAAGCACCAGGCGGCGCTGTCGGTTGCCTATGGCGCAGGATTGCGCGTCGGCGAAGTCGCCATGCTCAAGGTGCGCGATATCGACAGCGCGCGCATGCTGATCCGCGTCGAGCGCGGCAAGGGCGGGCGATACCGCAATGCCATGCTCTCGCCCGACCTGCTCACCCTGTTGCGCCAGTGGTGGCAGGATGGCCATCGCCAGGGTGTGCTGCATCGCGACGGCTGGCTGTTTCCCGGCCAGCATGCCCTCAAGCCGATCAGTACCAGGCAGCTCTATCGTGTCGTGGTCGAAGCGGCCCAGGCGGCCGAGATCACGAGGCGCGTCGGGCCGCATACCCTGCGGCACAGCTTTGCTACCCATCTGCTGGAGGACGGCGTCGATATCCGCGTGATCCAGGTGCTGCTCGGGCACAGCAAGCTCGAGACGACAGCACTCTATACCAAGGTGGCAACCCGCACGGTGCGGTCCGTCACCAGTCCGCTCGACCGTCTGGGCATCTTCGTTCCAACTGAGGCGCCGCCCGACGCCTGAGCGGTGCGCGCCATCATCGAGGTCGCCGATGTCTTCCGTTCGGCCGGTCCAGCCTACCGGCTCGCCCATGCCGGGCATCTGAGCCTGGACCAACTCAAGGTCATGTCGGCGATCGAGACCTGTCGCACCGCTGCCCTGGGCGGTCACGTTGAGGCCTGCACTGACTGCGGGCATCAGCGCATCGCCTATAACTCTTGCCGCAACCGGCACTGTCCCCGGTGCCAGGGCGCTGCCGCACGCACCTGGCTGGAGCAGCGCGAGGCTGACCTGCTGCCGGTCGGCTATTTCCACGTCGTGTTCACGCTGCCCGCCGAGATCGCCGATATCGCCTTCCACAACAAGGCGCAGGTCTATGACCGGCTGTTCAAGGCGGCGTCCGAGACCATGCTGACGATCGCCGCCGACCCAAAACACCTTGGCGCCCGCATCGGCATCACCGCTGTACTGCACAGCTGGGGCTCGGCAATGACCCACCATCCGCACATCCACATGATCGTGCCCGGTGGCGGCATCACGCCGGATGGAGGTTGGATATCATCGCGGCCGGCCTTCCTGCTGCCGGTGAGGGTGCTCGGCGCATTGTTCCGCCGCCTGTTCCTGACCCGGCTGCTCGAACTGCACGATGCTGGCCGGCTCACCTTCTACGGCAAGATGGCAGAGCTCAGCGATCGCCGTGCCTTCCAGCGTCACCTCGCGCCGGCCCGCAAGAAGCGCTGGGTGGTTTACGCCAAGCCGCCCTTTGCCGGGCCAGAGGCGGTGCTCGCCTATCTCTCCCGCTACACCCACCGGGTGGCGATCTCCAACAACCGCCTCATCGCCTTCGATGGGACTGCGGTGACCTTCCGCTACAAGGACTATCGCCGCACCGGCGCCGACCGGCAGCAGGTCATGACCCTGGCCGTCGACGAGTTCATCCGCCGCTTCCTGGTCCACGTCCTGCCACGCGGCTTCCACCGCATCCGGCACTACGGTCTGCTCGCCAGCTCCGCCCGTAAGGACTGCCTTGCCCAGGCCCGCAGTCTGCTCGAGGTCGCACCGGCGCCGGAGGACGCCGCGGTAACTCAGGAGACTGCCGATCCGCGGCCACCATGCCCGTGCTGTGGCGGCACTATGGTCATCATCGAGACCTTCGCCCGAGGCTGCAGGCCCCGCGCGCCGCCTGCAGCGACAGCCAAACCGGGAGAACGCCCATGACCCGGCATGATCCAATATCGGCCCAGACTGCGATGCCACCGTCGCGGCCTGCTGGAGATCTTGCCCCGCTCAATGGCCGGGCCATCATGGCACCCGCTATGGACCACATCTGCCGCCGCAAGCGCCCCTGCATCAGCCTCTTCATCGACCCGTTCGCCCCGGCCGTATCGCCTCCCGCACGCGCTCAGGGCCGTTCCCAAGCCGGCCAAATCCAGAATTACCCATAGCGCTGAGCCTGCGGATCGCGGGTTCGGTCATCCCAGACTTTCGGGCGCCTATCGGCAGCCGAAACTCTTCAGGAAATCGGTCTGGCAGCTTTTGGCCTAACTGTTCAAAAAGCGGACGTCTAAGAAGTGGCCAAGCTATCTGAAAAATGGAAATGGTCGGACTGCAACCGTCATGACCGGAACGGCGCTTCGATCGACATCGCAGCGAATCCGGCGACATTGTGCTCGGCATTGTTGTGACTGCTCGCCTAGTCACCCTAGGACCCGCACCTGGAACGCGACATTCGTGAACATCGCTGCCGCAACGCATATGCCTGAACGCAGGTCATTGTTGAGCGGATCAGAAACCGTAGAATCTGTACTGCGATATACCAATCAAAACCCGGGAAGCGTTTTGGTCTTGCCACTCACGCGCGCGCCTACCGAAAGTGCGGCAGGCAACACTTTAACTACAGTGCGTACCAGCGAGGCACTTTGTGGAAAGATTGCGAGCTTTGCCAGAAAAGCCGCAGCATGGATGCGTATAGCGAACTGCCGCCTCCATGCTTTGGCGTAGGCTGCGCCTGCGACAGCCCTACCGGCCTTGTCCCATATTTGAACCTGCCGCAGCTGTTCGGCTAATAACCAACCCGATTGCAATGCCATTGAAATGCCTTCTGCGATGATTGGGTGAGACTCGCCTGCAATGTTTCCAACCCGGAAAATGTCGTCCTGATATTGCTGTCGAATGCCTGGCCGGATCGGTCCGGCAGCCAGCCATTCTTCATGCAAACGCGCGTCAGCGAGAGCTGTTTGTGCTGAAGGGCAAGAGGCCAGAATATGGCGATGCACCACCTGTGCTGCCGACAACCCGGGCTGGTTCGATCGCAGTTGTGTGAGCACGTCACGCCGAATACAGCATGAAATTGATAGCCGCCCCTTATCTGCCCACACCATGCCCCCATAGCCCCCGGGGAACAAAAGTAGCGGCATCAGATTGCTCGCCAGTTTTGCCTGCGTTAAATGGGCTTTAAAGCCCAAGAAATCGTGGGGACGGTTGCGCTTTTCCAGATTGCTGGTGAGCTTTCCAGGTTCCCACGACCCATGTGCCGCGACAACTACCGGCGCGGCGAGGTCCATGGCCTGGCCACGTTCTTCAATGCGAACAGTGGCGAGGTCGCCATTACGGGTGATCTCTACCGCTCGCCAGGGCTGCAAGACGGTAATGCCAGCGTGGCGTGCAGCATCAAGCAACAGATTGTCCAGCACATCGCGGCCAAGGGCCCGTCCGAAAGCATCGCTATCGGCTTTCGGCATGGGCGCCTCCAATGCCGCCCCTGAGGCGAAGAGCGCCAGTCGCGCGACTTCTGGTCCGGCCAGGTTCCTGAAGGCCTCGCCAACGCCCAGTCTGTCAAGCAATGCCAAATTGACCGCCGAGATGAACTCGCCACAAACTTTGCGACGCGGAAACTCTGAACGCTCGATGATGGCTACCGATCGCCCCTGTCGCGCCAAAGATAGAGCCGTGGAAGCGCCGCCTGGGCCCGCACCAATTACAATGGCGTCGAATTTCACCGGTCTGCTCCTGAAGTTACAGCGGCGAAAACGTGGGTAAAGGGCCCCACTCGCCGCTCGGTCAAAACCTGACCCGCACCGTCTGGCCAGACTCGAGATAATTCGTCGCCGACAAATCCCGCCCGCACACTGACAGCGGCATCATGCAGCGTTACCGCATTGGCCCCAACAAACCTTAGAAACCAAGTGCTCCACAGAGCAATGCGACTCCGACGGGGCTCCGTGGCTAGAAACACGGGCGCAAGTGTTGGCATCGCTGCCAGCAGCTTGCTCAATGCGCCGCCGTCAAAGTGATGCAAAAACAGATTGGCAAAAACGGCATCGAACTGACCGGCTTCTTCACGCGCGATCCACTCAAATACGTCCGCCGTGACGGTCTTTACCTGCCATCCCAATGCCGCGAATTGCTTGATGCGTAGTGGAGTAATCAGATTGATCTGATCGAGCATCAACAATTCGACGGCGCCGTAGCGTCGTCCGAGCTTACGCGCGACGGCAAGCATAAAAGCGCCGTCGCCTGAACCAATCTCAAGCAGGCGAAGATTACCTGGTCTGATATGGCTACGCATGAGCCCTGCCATAATCCTCGTCTGAAACATCAGGGCATTGATCACCACCAAATCGCGCCGCGAGCCGATCGCGTCGGGATCATCTGCTGGCAGGCTATCAAGCAATTCGGGCATGAGCTGCCGCGCCATTGTACCCCGCAGCATCAGTGAGCCGCGTCCATGGTGTGAAACAACATTGTCTCGGCGGTAAGTCCCGGGCCAAACGCCATAGCGCAGCCCCGATGGTCGGCCTTGCGCACGGCCATCATAGCTTCGAGGACAAACATCACCGTAGCCGAGCTCATATTGCCTTTGGCGCGAAGCACTTCCCGCGAGGCCGCCAAGGCGTTGAAGGGAAGGCTAAGAGCGCGTTCGACCGCATCGAGTACCGATTTGCCACCTGGATGCACCGCCCACAGGTCGATTGCCGCTATCGGTGCTCCGTCCAGAATTTCGGCAGCCTTTGCGCCGAGGATTTCGTGAATGGCTGCGGGTACTTGACCTGACAGGACCATGTCAAACCCGTCATCACGAACGCTCCAGGTCATCAGTTCGCGACTGTCGGGCGCCACCACGGCGTGGAAGCTATCGAGCGCCATGCCGGTTGCTTCTGCGCTGATGATGGAGGCAGCGCAGCCGTCCCCCCAAAGACAGAAAGACAGTAGCTTTTCCAGATCAGTGGTTTCCTTGAGATGTATGGTACACAACTCGATATTGACCACCAGCACGCGCGCGTTTGGCTCAGAGCGTACGATATGCCGCGCTTGCTTGAGCGCATTGATCGCTGCGTAGCATCCCATGAAGCCAATGATCGTGCGTTCGACGCTGGTAGAAAGTCCGCATCTCGCCACGATTTCTAGATCCATACCGGGGGCAGAAAAGCCGGTGCAGGTGGTCACGATAATATGGCTGATAGCAGCCCTGTCCTGCCCTACCAATACCTTGTTGACTGCTTGCTCTGCGAGTATCGGCGCCAAGCGGGCATAGATGTCCATGCGCTTGGCCGTTCCTGGGAACGCGCCTCGGGCAAACACGCCATCAGCATCTGCACTCGCCGCAGTGGCATCTGAGGCTGGTGCAAAGCAAGCATAGCGATGCTCAATGCCACCCTTGTCTGCCATACGGTTAAACACAGCCCGGCGTCTCGGTTCATCAGCAAGCAAGGTGCCGGCAAAATCAATGAAGAACCGATGCACGTCGTTGGCGGGAACAGCCGTGGCTACGCTGTTGAGGTAGGCTTGAGTCGGCATATGATATTGTCCAGTCGTACGGTCTAAGCGCATCTCGCGGGAGTTTTCTTCGACGAAGGCCGCTACCGTCGCACCACCGTTAAGCAAACCATCGGGGCGAAGGTTGCATCAACGGGTTGAGAGCTCATGACGCTCTCCGTTCCAGGAGTCCTTTCACAGTGACGTTGCCCCCAACTTCTATCCAGCGTGAAGTAGACTCGGGCGGTTAGTTTGGTCGATCTGGCCGGGGTGAGCGACGGGGGCTGGCGCGGAGCTGGTCATTGAGCGGAGCGGCAGATCCCGTCGCGGGTTGAAGGTGTCGGCGTATTCGGCAGGCGTCATCCAACCCAGCCGCGAGTGCGGCCGGTGCAGATTGTAATCGGCGCGCCAAGACGCCACGGTGGCCCGGACGTGAGCAAGCGATGGGAACAGGGTCTCGTTGAGCAGTTCGTCCCGCAGCCGGCCGTTAAAGCTCTCGATGAAGGCATTCTGGATCGGCTTGCCAGGGGCAATGTAGTGCCAGTCGATCCCCATCCGGTCAGCGAAGCCCAGGATGGCATTGGACGTGAACTCAGTCCCATTGTCGCTGACGATCATCTTGGGGCGTCCTCGAGTAGCCATCAGCGTCTCCAGCTCTCTGGCAACGCGCAGACCAGACAGCGAGGTGTCGGCAACCAAGGTCAGGCATTCGCGTGTGCAGTCATCGACCACTGTCAGCACCCGGAAGCGCCGACCGTCGGTCATCTGGTCGGAGACGAAGTCCAGGGACCAGCGTTCGTTGGGCGCCATTGGGATCAGCATCGGCGCCCTGGTGCCCATGGCACGCTTGCGGCCGCCTCGACGGCGCACCATCAGCTTCTCCTCGCGATAGATCCGGAACAGGCGCTTGTGATTGACCTGATACCCTTCCCGCCGCAGCAGGACGTGCAGCCGCCGATAGCCAAACCGTCGCCGCTCATGGGCAATGGCCTTCATCCGGTCGCGCAGCACGATGTCATCGGTTCGCAGCGCCTGGTAGCGCATCGTCATCCGGCAACATCCCAATACTCGGCACGCCCGCCGCTCGCTCATCCCATAGGCAGTCTGGAGATGGGCGACAGCATCCCGCTCGGCGGCGGGCGCTACCATTTTTTTCCAAGAAGATCTTTCAGCGCGGCATTATCGAGCATGCTGTCGGCCAGCAGCTTCTTGAGCCGGGCGTTCTCGTCCTCAAGCGCCTTCAGTCGTCGGGCCTCGCTGACGTCCATGCCGCCATACTTGGCCTTCCATTTGTAGATGCTGGCATTGCTGACGCCATGCTTGCGGCACAGGTCGGCAACTGGAACGCCGGCCTCCTGCTCCTTCAAGATCGCAATGATCTGCTCTTCGGTGAACCTGGTTCGCTTCATCTCTGGTCCTTCTGATGGGGCCAGAGCCTACTTCAAACTGGATTAGGCGCAGGGGGCAACGTCACACAGCACCGTTCTTAAGGCCGGACAGGGTGTTAGCATCAGGTTATCAGCAACGTCCGCAGGTATTTCAAAGTTTGTGACAAGGGCCTCAGCGACCCACGTCATCCATCAACACTAGTCTTTTCACGCTGAGCAAGAGGCAACAGCGCCAACGCCAGCACCGTAAGAACCGCCACGAACGCCCACGCCTCATTTATTGACATCGTGATTGCCGCCTTCTGCACAAATGGGGCGACCAGAGCTTGATTTGCCTGATCGAATGAACCTGATTGTGCTGCCGTAAAAAGCCCAGCCGGAATGCCGATCGATGTTGCGGTGATTGCATCGCCTTCCATCAGTTTCCCAATGATATACTGGCTGTGGACGTCGGACCGGCCGTAGATGATTGAGTCTATGATTGCGAGCCCGATGGCGCCGCCGAGATTTCGCATGAGATTGAACAAGCCGCTCGCGTCAGGCACTTTTTCGCGTGGCAGACTACCAAGCGCCAGTCGCGTCGGCGGAAGCAAACAGAACATTATGGCTACGCCACGTAGGATTTGCGGAACCACCATCTGAGCGGCATCGGTCGACACGGTCTGGAAAGCGCTCGCGCTCATCCCCAAGGCGAACAACGCAAAGCCGGCGCCAATCAATATTCTCGGGTCGAAACGCTGCTCCAAATACACCGCTAACGGTGCGGTGGCTAACTGAGCCAAGCCTGTCACAAGCATGATCGAGCCGATTTCAAGCGCGTTGTGACCACGAACGAAACCGAGGAAAACCGGCATCAGATAGACAGACCCGAACAGCCCGATTCCGAGCACAAAGCTCAAAATACAGCCAACAAGGAACGGCCTATCGCCAAGGGTGCTGAGGTCCACTATGGGCCTATCCGCTGCCAGACTGCGAAGGGCAAAGCCGTATGCGCATATAATTGTGACAGCCAGCAACACAAGTACCAACGGTGAGGCCCAACCTTCATCGGGTGCCTGCTTGAGGCCAAGCTGCAGGCTTGCTAGTGCAATGGCGAGCATGACCAGTGACAGCCAGTCGAGCGTGCCAAGAACCGCCGGGTTAGGTTCGTCTTTCGGAAGAAACAGCGCAGCGACAAACCCTGCGACAATGCCTGGAGCAACATTGATCAGGAACAGCCAATGCCAAGAGTAGGTTTCCGTAATCCATCCACCTACAATCGGTCCAACAGTTGGCGCTAAGACGGCCAGCAAGCCGGCCAGTGTCGTGGCACGACCTTGGCTGCGAGCCGGAAACAAGACAAATACAGCCGAGAATACGGACGGAATCAGCGTCCCGCCCGCAAAGCCCTGTAGTACCCGCCAAATAACCAAAGACTCAAAATTGCTGCTGGCAGCACACCCGATTGAGGCAACACAAAACAAGGTGACAGCAATTACGAATAACCAGCGTCCTGTGAGCAGCCGGGTGAGATAGCCAGTTAGCGGAATGGCGATGACTTCCGCTATTAAATAGGCTGTCTGCAGCCAGCTCAGTCGATCGGGCTCTATGCCGACGGAGCTTTGTATGGCGGTGATCGAAGTCGCGACCACCTGCACGTCGAGGATCGCCATGAACATGCCGACGCACATGGCAATAAACCCTAGCCAAATGGTCGTTGACCTAAGCGTATTTGTCTGGTCTCGCATAAAATTATGCTCACTTCATTCGGACGGCGTTTTTTAGAAGAGGCGCTTCCGTATGATTTGCGCAAGCGAATTACATTGTCCGACCGTCAACTCGAACGCGAAAGCTGTTCCTCACGTGATCCATCCAAATTTCTCCATTGCAGCCTACACCGCCTCTTCAGCTGTTCAGGCTGCGTGACATCGCATGCTACCGCCAGCGCACTCCCCAGCGGTTCGAATCCCGCGCGGTGAATTTGCCATTGGTGGTTGTGTGAGGCTCAACCCTGTCGATGGGATTTCAGCAACACGTTACAGCATCGCAGGCTTCAAGCATTCAGGGAGACGACGATGAGGTGTGGCTGTTGTTGGGTCTGCCGTTGTTCCCGCTTAGAGCAGGTCGAACCTGCCGTTTCTCGACACGCTGGGCGCATCCATGCGACATGGATGTAAGATGGGAGAGCGGATGTGAATGATGATCAGATCGAATTGGCAGCCACAGGGCAGGCACTGAAGGCTCTCCTCGCAGTGCTGGCCTCGAACCGGGTTATAGACAGCGAGCATTGGAACGAACTAATCAGCGTTATGATTCGAGATATTCCAAACATTCAGGTCGAAAGCGTTGAAGACGACAATCAACATTTAACCGCGATTTCCGAGGCACTTAGATTTTATAAGGTTGCGATTCCGGCCACCTAAGCCGCAGCCACCATTTCATCGAACCGGTCCGGCGTCCGCCAGGCGGGCCGTGAGGCTCTCTGAGATCGACCCAGCGGTTCCAAAATGCTGTGCGGTGAAGTAATGGCCAGCCGCTGTTTGATGGTCAAGGCTCCCGCAGGATTGGGGCATAAACCATTAATCCCAGTCTTTTAACTTGCCCATTCCATTCCGCGGCAACACGTCCCCGAAGCTGAAATACCTCGGGCGTTCGTGAAACGGGAGGCGCGCCGAAGCCGTGAGCTCCAGCATACTTAGCAATTCGGAAGGGTTGCGATGATCTGGCGTGACAACGAACGCCTTCAAACGGCCATCCGCGGAAAGCCGGACCGCTGCGTCGACCACACCCACAACCTCCCGCAAGATGGCCGCTATGCGCTCTGGTGAGACGTTGTGCCCAGCGACCTGCACCGCACCGTCACGTCGGCCGGCCAGTCTCAAACTGCGATCGTCGATGCGCTCGACAAAGTCGGGTAGCGCAGCCACGGCGCCGCGGAGATCTACAAGCTGCCAGTCGCCGTCAGCCAGTGCCATCAAGTTCCAACGCGGGAGGAGGTGGTAGGCCATCGCGGGTACGTCCCGGATGGCGATCGCACCTGTCTCGGACGCGCCGTAAACGTCCACCAGCCGGGCCAGTCCAGCCACGATTAGTTCAGTGCCAATCGTCGTATCCAGCGCCCCACCCGAACTCACACCAATGACATCGGGGGGGAAGCGACGGGTTAGCCGTAGCAGGGCTCGCCATTGATCCGGAACCGCAACGACCAAATCGCCTGGCTGCAAACTGAGCGGTGTGCCGACTTTGCGCATGACCACGGGTATACCGAGCGCGTCTGGAAGCAGCGCCGTCCAGATCATGCCATATAGATGGTGTGCCGGGACCAATGCGACTACCCTGCGGCGCCCCTCGAGCAGCCCAGCGAGGAACGAGGCTTCTTCCAGTAGTTCCGATACTCGGTGGGGATAAGGTTGCGGCCTGTCCGTCGTACCTGACGATCGCACCGTAATAGACGCGTCCGGTTGGGAAATCCCCCGCATGATCAAGTCGATCCAGGCGCCAACCGTTTGCGGACTTTCCTCGCCAAGGATACCGTCATCGAGGTTGAAGGTCTCCGCCAGCGCCCCGAGGGCGCCAAGCTGTTCAAGCGAGTCCAGACCAATCCCTTCGTCACCGATAGGCATCGCTTCGGGCCAATCGCCAGATATTGACGGAACGAGGTCGCTTTCCCGAAGGCGACCAATCTCCGCGATGACCACAGCGCAGGTGATACGGTGAACGCTTGACCGCTTCAATTTGAGCAAGCTCAAGCTGCGCGGCCTTCCACGCGGTGCACGCGGTTTCGCCCGGCCCGCTTGGCGGAGTAAAGACGGGCGTCCGCAAGCGCGAGGAGGCCATCGATCGAGCCTTGCGCTTCGTCTATAGTCGCACAGCCGAAACTGGCTGTCGCTTCGACGATACCGATCGAGCTCGCAACGGTAAGTGCTGCGATGGCCTTGCGCATTTCTTCGGCGAGGGCGAGCGCCTCTTCACGATCAAAGCGCGGCAGCAAAGCGGCAAATTCCTCTCCTCCAAGCCGCGCAAATAAACCGCGCGGCGGGAGCAGCATTGCGCAGGCGGTCACCACGCCGCATAGCAGGAGATCGCCCACCGGGTGCCCATGAATGTCGTTAACTGATTTGAAGTGGTCTAGATCGAGGACTATCAGCGAGAATGGCTGCTGAAAATCACGCCAGTGCGTCTGTTCCTGCTGCATCGACTGGCTGAGATGCCGGCGGTTCGCGGCCCCAGTCAGAGGGTCGCTCATCAACAGCCGCTGTAGGTCGGCGGTCCCCTCGTTGTGTTGAGGGACATCCCGCAGCACCACAAAAAAGCCAGACCGCGTCATCTCACTTTTCGATCGCGCTACGACGAGACGCTGGCACCAGTAGTGTTCGCCGCCAGCACGCTGCTGCCACCCTTCCTGCAGGTGCCAACCATCGCGTTCGGCAATTTCGATTTGCTCACCCAAGCGCGGCACTTGCCCTGACGCTTCCGCTCCCAGAACCGTATCTAGATCCTGACCCGCGACTTCCAAATGGTCATGACCTGTCAGCTGAGTGAAGCAGACATTGGCGGATACGATCTTGCGGTCTGAGTCGATCTCAACCGTTGCGTAGCCGTTGACGCTGTCCAAAAGGGTAGCAAACCATGTATCCGCTTGGCGTAGGCGACGTTCCTGAACAACCTGCTCGCTGACGTCCGCGAGAGTCGCCATGAGCCGATCTGGCCCGAGTTTGACCAGCGTGCAGGACAGGACTTGCGGACTTCCCACTTTTCGCCCCGTTCCCAAATCCACATAGATTCGATGACCATCGCAGATTTTGCCTGTGTCGGGGCGAAAGTCGTTAGCAATACTGCGCAGCTCCGGAGCATGCTGTTCCAGTGCGGAGAACAGGTTGCTGGCATCGCGCGAGCCGGTGAGAGGCAGCAGATGCTGCATGGCGTGGGGATTGATCATCGCGATATCGCCCGCGGCGTTGCATTCGAGCAAGCCAACGGGACAAGCGTACAAGAACTCGAGTAGTTCTTCTTCACTCGACCGGTCAGACATCGCGTATCCTATCGCTCGACGAGAATGTAACGGCGCAAGCCACCGGCTCTTGCCAGCAAACGCAAGCGCACCCGTGTTGGCCGCATGCGCAGGGTCAAGACATAGGGAACTATGTCGTCCAGTTCGGGCTCGTCTTGAAAGCGTTGGGCCACCATGAAATTGTTCATGCACTGGGCCACTGCTTCAAAAAAATGAGCGCCAACTACCTGAGATGCGTCAAGCCCCGCCATGCGCGCTTCGGTCGCATTGTAGACGTTTACCGTTGTATCTTGTGAAAACCCAACGACGCCGTAGGGCAGCAAATTGTGCTCTGTCGCACTCATGGCTTCGAGCTCAGCGAGCGTTACCGCCTCAAAGCTCATTGTTGATCCTGCCAAGTCACCGCTCCTTTTGCCTTACAGTATGGGCGCCAGCCATTAACAAACCAACCCGGAAATAGCAGCGGCGTTTCGGGTGTTCCAACCAATCTGGCACCGGCAGCGCACGCCCGAACGGCCAAAAAATGGGTGCTGAGCCGCCTCGAGGTGACAACCGCTGGATGGCAGCTTGCATGAACTCTCGCTCAAAGCGCGAACGGCAAAGATGGGGTAGGTGTCGGACGGTCTTGTGTGGGGTGGAAGAACGAACCCGCTGGCGCGGGAGGGTGGCCGCTGTGGGATGGTGGCGGGCCCTGAAGTCCTCGCCTGATTGAGCATCCCCGCATTCAGGCGTTCCATTCGGCTCCTTCATTTCCAGGAGCCCAACGATGTCCACGATCCTTCCCAACACCTCTGTCAGTCCACTGCGCCAGAAGCTGATCGACGATATGACCATGCGGCATTTCTCGGTGGCGACCCAGCGCAACTACATCCGCGATGTGGGGGCTTCGCCAGTTTCCTGCGGCGGCCGCCGGATACCGCGACCACCGAGGATGTGCGCCAGTTCCAGCTGGCCCAGAGCGAGGCCGGCGTTCCGGTGCCCACCATGAACAGCGTGGTCTCGGCGCTGCGGTTTTTCTTCGCCAATACCCTCGACCGACCCGATCTGGCGCGCAAGCTGGTGCGGGCAAGACACCCCCGCAACCTGCCGGTGGTGTTGAGCCGCGACGAGGTCGCGCGTCTGCTCAACGCGACCACCAGCCTCAAGCACCAGGCGGCGCTGTCGGTTGCCTATGGCGCAGGATTGCGCGTCGGCGAAGTCGCCATGCTCAAGGTGCGCGATATCGACAGCGCGCGCATGCTGATCCGCGTCGAGCGCGGCAAGGGCGGGCGATACCGCAATGCCATGCTCTCGCCCGACCTGCTCACCCTGTTGCGCCAGTGGTGGCAGGATGGCCATCGCCAGGGTGTGCTGCATCGCGACGGCTGGCTGTTTCCCGGCCAGCATGCCCTCAAGCCGATCAGTACCAGGCAGCTCTATCGTGTCGTGGTCGAAGCGGCCCAGGCGGCCGAGATCACGAGGCGCGTCGGGCCGCATACCCTGCGGCACAGCTTTGCTACCCATCTGCTGGAGGACGGCGTCGATATCCGCGTGATCCAGGTGCTGCTCGGGCACAGCAAGCTCGAGACGACAGCACTCTATACCAAGGTGGCAACCCGCACGGTGCGGTCCGTCACCAGTCCGCTCGACCGTCTGGGCATCTTCGTTCCAACTGAGGCGCCGCCCGACGCCTGAGCGGTGCGCGCCATCATCGAGGTCGCCGATGTCTTCCGTTCGGCCGGTCCAGCCTACCGGCTCGCCCATGCCGGGCATCTGAGCCTGGACCAACTCAAGGTCATGTCGGCGATCGAGACCTGTCGCACCGCTGCCCTGGGCGGTCACGTTGAGGCCTGCACTGACTGCGGGCATCAGCGCATCGCCTATAACTCTTGCCGCAACCGGCACTGTCCCCGGTGCCAGGGCGCTGCCGCACGCACCTGGCTGGAGCAGCGCGAGGCTGACCTGCTGCCGGTCGGCTATTTCCACGTCGTGTTCACGCTGCCCGCCGAGATCGCCGATATCGCCTTCCACAACAAGGCGCAGGTCTATGACCGGCTGTTCAAGGCGGCGTCCGAGACCATGCTGACGATCGCCGCCGACCCAAAACACCTTGGCGCCCGCATCGGCATCACCGCTGTACTGCACAGCTGGGGCTCGGCAATGACCCACCATCCGCACATCCACATGATCGTGCCCGGTGGCGGCATCACGCCGGATGGAGGTTGGATATCATCGCGGCCGGCCTTCCTGCTGCCGGTGAGGGTGCTCGGCGCATTGTTCCGCCGCCTGTTCCTGACCCGGCTGCTCGAACTGCACGATGCTGGCCGGCTCACCTTCTACGGCAAGATGGCAGAGCTCAGCGATCGCCGTGCCTTCCAGCGTCACCTCGCGCCGGCCCGCAAGAAGCGCTGGGTGGTTTACGCCAAGCCGCCCTTTGCCGGGCCAGAGGCGGTGCTCGCCTATCTCTCCCGCTACACCCACCGGGTGGCGATCTCCAACAACCGCCTCATCGCCTTCGATGGGACTGCGGTGACCTTCCGCTACAAGGACTATCGCCGCACCGGCGCCGACCGGCAGCAGGTCATGACCCTGGCCGTCGACGAGTTCATCCGCCGCTTCCTGGTCCACGTCCTGCCACGCGGCTTCCACCGCATCCGGCACTACGGTCTGCTCGCCAGCTCCGCCCGTAAGGACTGCCTTGCCCAGGCCCGCAGTCTGCTCGAGGTCGCACCGGCGCCGGAGGACGCCGCGGTAACTCAGGAGACTGCCGATCCGCGGCCACCATGCCCGTGCTGTGGCGGCACTATGGTCATCATCGAGACCTTCGCCCGAGGCTGCAGGCCCCGCGCGCCGCCTGCAGCGACAGCCAAACCGGGAGAACGCCCATGACCCGGCATGATCCAATATCGGCCCAGACTGCGATGCCACCGTCGCGGCCTGCTGGAGATCTTGCCCCGCTCAATGGCCGGGCCATCATGGCACCCGCTATGGACCACATCTGCCGCCGCAAGCGCCCCTGCATCAGCCTCTTCATCGACCCGTTCGCCCCGGCCGTATCGCCTCCCGCACGCGCTCAGGGCCGTTCCCAAGCCGGCCAAATCCAGAATTACCCATAGCGCTGAGCCTGCGGATCGCGGGTTCGGTCATCCCAGACTTTCGGGCGCCTATCGGCAGCCGAAACTCTTCAGGGTTCCAGACAGTCCGCTTCTGGACGCGAGCGACAGGTTAGCAGCCGTTGGGCTGCCACTATTTAGAAATGGATTGGGTTGCAGAGAATTATGCTGCCTTTCGCGTAACCTCGGCCATAGTCTGAAATGTCTCGATCATCGGCTTCGCAAAATAGTAGCCTTGAATCAGCCTGATCCCGGCGCTTCTTAGCATTAGTAGCTCGGCCTCGGTCTCGACGCCCTCGCCCAGCACGGTAATGCCCAGCTGCCGCGCAATTCCGACGATGCCGGCGACGATAGCCTGCTTGGCCGGCGAGGAAGCGATCCCACGCACCAATACCATATCGATTTTGATCAGGTCGGTCTGAAACTGAGCCAATAGCGCCAGCCCCGCATATCCAGCGCCAAAATCATCCAGCGCCGTGGTGAATCCCATGCGCTTGTATTCGGCCACGATGTGCCGAATGTGGCTGACGTCTTCCATCCGCTCGTTTTCGGTGAACTCGAACATCAACCGGCTGGTGTCGAAGTGTGCCTTGGATGCCGCGCCCAGCGTTGCACGAATGCAGGCCTTTGGCTCATACACTGCATTGGGCAGGAAATTAATGGAGAGCTTTGCAGTCGGATCCGCCAGCTTCGCGCCCGCCAATTCGATCGCCTTGACCCGGCAGGCCTGATCGAAAGCATATCGGTTTTCGGGGGTGAGCTGGCTGAGCACCTGAAAGGCAGATTCGCCGGCGACGCCACGCACCAGTGACTCATAGCCCCAGATTGTCCCTGCCTCTACATCGACGATAGGCTGGAAGGCCATGGTGAAGGGGATGGAAAAATTGTTGGCGTCAGCATTGCGGCAGCCGTCGCAGCCCGTGGCAGAGCTCATGATGTGGTTTTTTCTCGTTGATGGATACATAGCCGACGCTAGGATCAGGATGTCACAGAGACATTACGGAAATATCACTCTCCCGTCGCCTTTGGTTTGAGCTGGAATCTGCGGCGCGACGCTGTTGACCTTATAAAAACCAACTGCCGTAGGTCGTGCGGCGCTAGCTCTCTGCCACTACCGCCACGGCGGTCTACCCAACCACGCTCATCGAACAGCCTAAGCATGGGGATGAAACTGGCTTGTTGGCATGACCGGAGTTGGGCAGTCTACGTTCAATAATAAACTCGCACATGGGGTCGGTAACTGCCAGGCAGAAACGCGCCCCATTGTGGTCGTTCAGACCGCCTTACCTTTGTCCTAAAAGTAGTCGCTCCGCTCAAGTCGAGGAAATGGCGATAACGCGACGTATTTCTGCCGTTCAGAGCGTTCGCAAGGGTCACCAAATCGAACGCCAGGATGTCTGGTGCCTAAACGTATTTGCGCCAGTTGTGTTGTTCCACAAAGCCCAGAACGTCCCGGATCTTGCGGTTGGAAATGGGCGCCTCCGACCCCGAGATCTCTCCGATAATGGGGGAGTTAGGGGCCCAGTCGCGCAGGAATTCAAGGGTTGGCGCGTTGGCCGTGATCTCGTCGTTGACGGCGTTGAAGACCTGGTAGCCCAGGCCGTCCTTGGCAATGCACAGATCGACGATCTGCCCGAGATCGCGCGCATCGATATAGCTCCAGGCATTGCGCTTGCGCGACGCTGGATCGGCCAGGAAGCGGGGAAACATGTCGTATTCGTGCGGCTCGATCACATTGCCGATGCGCAGGGCGTATATATCGTTGCCGCTCCGCATGGCAAAGGCACGTGCGGTCTTCTCGTTGACGACCTTGGACAGGCCATAGCTGTCCATCGGGTCGCTGTCATAGTCTTCGGTGAGCGGAAAGCTGTGAAAATCCTTGTCGCCCTCGGCAAAGCAAACTCCATAGGTGGTTTCGCTGGACGCGATGATCACCTTCTTGATCCCCAGCTTCACCGCCGCTTCGATGACATTGTATGTCGAGGTGACATTGGCGATGAAGGTGGTGTTGTCGGGCCGCAGCAGGACCCGAGGAACGGCGGCAAAATGGACGACGGCGTCCACCGGCGCCGGCCCGGTACCAGACGCAAACTCTGCCATGTCGAAATGCATTGACAGTGCATTGAACACCTGACCGCCGTCGGTGAGATCGGTCACCACGGTGTTGACGCCCTTGTGGTCGAGCGGCACAAGATCAAGGTTGAGCACGTCGTGGCCCCTGTCGAGCAGGTAGGGCACAACATGCCGTCCGGCCTTGCCGCTGCCGCCGGTAAAGACGATGCGCTTGCTCATAGTTTGTTCTCCATCACAGTAAGGTGGTCGCGCCAGACAAGGCCCATGACCGTATCGCCCTTTGGCCGATATTCGAGGCCGACAAAGTCGCGGTAGCCTAACGCATCGAGCTGTTGAAGAATGCCGATATCGTCGAGTTCGCCGCTGCCGGGTTCGTGCCGGTGCGGCACGGCCGCGATCTGCACGTGACCGATGATCGGCAGCAGCTTGGCAAGGCTAGTCAGCACGTCGCCGTGCAGGATCTGGCGGTGGTAGATGTCATATTGCAGCTTGAGGTTAGGCAGGCCTATCGCGCCGATCAGGTTGGCTGCCCAGGCAAAATCATTGAGAAAATAGCCCGGCATGTCACGGCCGTTGATCGGCTCGATGACGATCTCGATGCCAAGAGGCGCGGCTGCAGCGCAAGCCAGCGCGATGTTGTCGGAATAGGCCGCCACGGCATCCGCATCATCGCGCCGGCCATGGCCGCTCATCAGGTGCAGGCGGGCGGGCTTGAGCACCTTGGCATAGTCCATGGCCTGCGCCACCGATGCCGCAAAAGCCGCGCGCTGCGCCGGAACGGCTGCCATACCTCGGGCGCCGGCCGCCCAGTCGCCCGGGGGCAGGTTGAACAGGGCCAGCGTCAGCTTGTGGTGCTGGAGGCGCTCGGCAATCGCATCGACCGTATGATCATACGGAAAGAGGAACTCGACCGCCGTGAAGCCGGCATCGGCCGCCGCCGCAAAGCGGTCGAGAAATGCGTGCTCATTGAACATCATGGTCAGGTTTGCAGCCAGCTTGACCATGCTCAGGCGTCCGTTCTGGCGGGCAGGGCGATGCCGGTGATCTCTGCAATCAGCCGGGCCGGGGAGGCATCGTCGTCGCGCCCCATACCGGCGGCAGCCGTCATCAGGAACAGTTGCAGCGCCGAGGCTGCGATGGGCAGCGGAAAGGTTTCGGCGCGGCCGATATCGCTGACGATGCCGAGATCCTTGGTGAAGATGTTGACCGCGCTCCTCGGCGAATAATCGCCGTCGAGGATATGCGGCACGCGGTTTTCGAACATCCAGGAATTTCCGGCCGATGCGGTGATCACCTCATAGACCTTGGCGATATCGAGGCCCAGCTTACTGGCAAAGGTGATGGCCTCGCAGGCCGCCGCGATATGCACCCCGGCCAGCAGCTGGTTGACCATCTTGAACGAGGCGCCGATACCCGCCTCATCGCCCAGTTCGTAGACTTTGCCGGCCATGGCATCGAGCGCCGGTCGGGCGGCCGCAAACGCCTGAGGCGTGCCCGAGGCCATGAAGGTCAGTTCGCCCGACCCGGCGCGCGCCGCGCCGCCGCTCATCGGCGCATCTAGGTAGAGCAGGCCAGTCTCGGCACAACGCGCCGCGAGCGTCCGGGCCACGGCAGGCGCCATGGTGGCGCAGGAGATGATGACGCTGCCCGGCTGCATCGCCGGGACAATGCCGGAGGGCCCAAACAGCACAGTCTCGGTCTGGCCTGAATTGACCACCACGACGGCCACGATGCTGGCCGAGGCGGCCGCATCGGCGGGGCTGTGGCCGACCACGCCGCCTGCGGTCGCCAGGGCTGAAGTTGCGGCGGGCGTGACGTCAAAGCCGCGCACTACATGGCCTGCGCGCAGCAGGGATTGTGCCATGCCCAATCCCATCGATCCTAGGCCGATAACGGCGATCGTGTGCGAAGTGCCTGCGGACATTTCTGGTTCCTCATCTGCGGCGGCTGACGAACACCGGTTGCCGATGGCTGCCAATCAGTCTTATGGTAGCGCTGTCATTGTTGGCGATCATGGCCCGATCGCGGCCCTGGTGTCAATCAAGTCAACAGCGCTAAGGCAGTCCGTGTATGGGTGGCAAACGATTGGCAGGACGGCGGCAGGGCGTGACCCTCAGCGAAGTGGCACTCCGTGCAGCGGTCAGCGAAATCACGGTGTCGCGCATCTTGCGCAACACTGGCCCGATCGCTGAGGCTACCCGCTTGCGGGTGCTCGAGGCGGTGCGCGAGACCGGCTACGTGCCCAATCGCCTGGCGGGCGGGCTAGCATCCTCCGGCTCCAAACTGGTTGGCGTCATCGTCCCATCGCTGACCAATGTCGTGTTCCCAGAAGTGCTGGGCGGCATCCGCTCGGCTCTGATTGGTACGGGCTTTCAGGCGGTGATCGGCGTCAGCGACTATGACTTGGCTGTCGAGGAAGAACTGGTCGCCTCGCTGCTCGCCTGGCGGCCCGAGGCCATGCTGATTGCCGGCTTCGAGCATACGCTGGCGGCCCGCGCCATGCTCGACAACAGCGGCGTCCGCGTCGCCGAACTGATGGATATCGACAGCGCGCCGATCGATCTGGCGGTCGGCCATTCGCACTGGCAGGCCGGCCATGACAGCGGGCGCTATCTGCTGGACCGCGGCTACACCAGGTTTGGCTATGTCGGGCATGACTGGCTGGCCGATCGCCGGGCCAGGCTGCGTCATGATGGACTGGTGGCGGCGCTGGCCGAAGCAGGCCTGACGCTGGTCGAGAGCCAGCGCAACGATGGGCCAAGCTCGACACATGCCGGGCGTGACACGCTTGCAGCGCTGCTGGCGCGCGGCTCGGGACTCGATGTCGTGGTGTTTTCCAATGACGACATGGCCGTCGGGGGGGTGTTTCATTGCCTCGGCGCCGGCATCCGGCCCAAGACAGACTTGGCGCTGTTTGGCTTTAATGGCGTCGATATCGGCCAGGCTCTGCCCATGCCACTCTCCACCATGCGGTCCAATCGCTTCCTGACCGGAAAGACCGCCATCGAGCGCGTGCTGGCGCAGCGCGAGCGGCCCGGGCAAACCGAAATCATCGACACGGGCTACCAGATCCTGCCCGGCGCAACCGCCTGAAACGAGGACCCCAATGCTGCTTGGCGCTATAGCCGATGATCTGACCGGAGCCACTGACCTGTCCCTGATGCTTGCGCGCAACGGCATGAAAACCGTGCAATATGTTGGAGTACCCCAGGCCGGTGCCGATTTTGGCGATGCCGAAGCCCTAGTGGTGGCGCTCAAGTCGCGCACGATTGCCGCTGGTGATGCCATTGACATGAGCCTTGCCGCAGCGCGGGCCTTGCTGGCTGCCGGGGCCAGGCAGATCCTGTTCAAATATTGCTCGACCTTTGACTCCACTGATGCGGGCAATATCGGCCCGGTCGCCGATGCGCTGCGCGATCTGCTGGGCGGCGGGATTGCGATTGCCTGTCCAGCCTTTCCCGCGGCGGGCCGGTCTGTCTATCAGGGCCACCTGTTCGTGGGTCACACACTGTTGTCGGACTCGCCGATGAAGGACCACCCGCTGACGCCGATGCGCGACGCCAATCTCGTTCGGGTGCTGCAGAGGCAGACACGCCACACAGTGGGCCTGCTGCCGCTGAATGTGGTGGCCGCGGGTCCACACGCGGTGCAGCTCGCCCTGGCCGAGGCCGCCAAGTCGGGCCACGGGATGATGATTGCCGATGCCGTGGCGGATGCCGACCTGCGAGTGCTGGGCACGGCGCTGGCGGAGGCGAGGCTGATCACCGGCGGCTCGGGGATCGCAATGGGCCTGCCGGACAACTTCCGGCGCCAAGGCCAGATCGGCACGACGCCGCTCCCCGCCCGCATGACCGCGCCTGCCGGGCGCTCAGTCATCCTCGCCGGATCCTGCTCGGCGGCGACCCGCGGGCAGGTCGCTGGAGCCATCGCCGCGGGCATTCCGGCGCTCCGCCTTACCCCGCTCGATATCGCGGCTGGAACCCAGGATGCGGCCGGCGTGGCGCAATGGGTTTTGGCCCAAAACGCAAATGCACCGGCACTGGTCTATTCAAGCGATGACCCAGCGTCGGTCCGCCTTTCGCAATCAAGCCTCGGTGTCGAGCGGGCAGGCGCGCTGGTGGAAGAGCTACTGGGCGCCGTCAGCATCATTCTGCGCAATAGCGGATTTTCGCGTTTCCTCGTTGCCGGAGGAGAGACCTCGGGCGCGGTGGTGGCGGCCTTGGGGGCCCAGGCGCTGCGGATCGGTCCCGAGATCACCCCCGGCGTTCCCTGGACCCGCAGCATCGGCGTGCCCGATCTGGCCCTGGCTCTCAAGTCAGGCAATTTCGGCGACCCTGACTTTTTCCTCTCCGCCTGGGACAAGCTTGATGACTGACTCCATCCGACATGCCGAAAACCTCGCCCGTACCGACATCGTCAGGGTCGGCAAATCCCTGTTCGAGCGCGGCCTGACCTTCGGGTCGACCGGCAATATCAGCGTTCGGCTCGACGACGGGGGCTGGCTGATGACCCCGACCAATGCCTCGCTCGGCGACCTCGATCCAGCGCGGCTGTCGCTGTTTGACAACACCGGGCGCCATGTCGGGGGCGATGCGCCCACCAAGGAAGGCGCGCTGCATCTGGCCATGTATGGCCAGCGCCCGGATGCGCGAGCCGTGGTGCATCTGCATTCGACCCATTCGGTGGCGGTGAGCCTGCTCGAGGGTATCGATCCGCTGGACGTGCTGCCGCCGCTGACGGCTTATTATGTGATGCGCGTCGGCCGGCTGCCGCTGGTGCCCTACCTGCCGCCCGGTGATGCGGAACTGGCCCGGGCCGTCGGTGCCCTCAGCGGCGCCCATCATGCGGTGCTGCTGGCAAATCATGGGCCGGTGGTGGCGGGCACCAGCCTCGCCAACGCGCAATATGCAACCGAGGAACTGGAGGAAACCGCGCGCCTGTTCCTGCTACTGGGCACGCGGGTGATCCGGCCGCTGACCCCGCAGCAGGTCGCCGACCTGCGCCAACGCTTTGATCTCAAATAGTCTCAACAAGGAATTCGACATGTCTGACGTTTCTCGCACCGCTGACACAATCGGCTTTATCGGCCTTGGCCTGATGGGCCATGGCATGGCCAAGAATATCGTGGAAAAGGGCTATGCCCTGACGACGATGGGCCACCGCAATCGCACCCCGGTCGACGATCTGGTGGGGCGCGGGGCAGTCGAGGCCGCCTCGGTAGCCGAGCTGGCCGGCCGCTCCGACGTTGTCTTCCTCTGCGTTACCGGCTCGACCGAAGTCGAGGCGCTGGTGCGCGGCCCCGACGGGCTGCTCGCTCATCTCAAGGCCGGTTCGGTGGTGATCGATTGTTCCAGCTCGGATCCAACCTCGACCGTCAAGCTGGGCGCCGAGCTCAAAGCCGCCGGCATCGACTATGCCGACGCGCCCCTGAGCCGGACCCCCAAGGAAGCCTGGGAAGGCACGCTCGACACCATGGTGGGCGCTGAAGAGGCCGTGTTTGCGCGCATTGCACCGGTCCTTGGCACCTGGGCCGGCAAGATCGTCCATATCGGCGGAGTTGGGGACGGGCACCGCATGAAACTGCTCAACAATTTCATTTCGCTGGGCTATGGCGCGATCTATGCCGAAGCGCTGGTCCTGGCCGACAGGGTGGGCATTTCAGCCGATCGGCTCGACCAGGTGATCCGGGGCGGGCGCATGGACTGCGGCTTCTACCAGACATTCATGCGCTACACGCTCGAGGGCGACCGCGACGCGCACAAGTTCAGCCTCGCCAATGCGTTCAAGGACCTGCGCTATCTCGAAGCGATGGCCGATGGGGCAGGGCTGGTCAATGTGGTGGGCAATGCGGTCAAGAATTCCTATGGCGTCGCCATCGCCGCAGGCGGGGCCAAGGACTATGTGCCGATGCTGCCCGACTATATCGACCGGCTGAACGGCGGCACGAAATAACCAAGAAAATGAGCTCCCCCTCCCGGTGCGGGAGGGGGCGTGCGGGCCTCAGTCGGACGAACGCAGCTGGCGGATCCGTTCGAAGGCGACAGCGATGATGATCGATCCGCCGATGAACGTGCCCTGCCAGAAGGCGTTGATCCCCAGCAGACCCAGGCTGTTGCGGATCACCTCGATCAGCGCCGCGCCGACCAGGGCGCCGATCGCCGTGCCCACGCCGCCGACGAGGCTGGCTCCGCCGATGACCGCCGCGGCGATCACCTGCAGCTCCATGCCGGTGCCGATATTGGTCGTCACCGCGCCCAGCCAGCCGGTCTAGATGATGCCGGCTATGCCTGCCGACAGCGCCGACAGCATATAGACCACGACCTTGACCTGCCGCACCGGGACGCCGGTCAGCGTTGCCGCACTCTCGTTACCGCCGATCGCATAAAGATGGCGGCCAAACTTGGTCCGGGCTGCCCGCTACGGCGGTAGTCCTGCCCTTGAGGTCGACAACGGTCTGGATCGGACTGTCGGCGGCAACCATAAGACCGCCCACCGCCAGCGAATGGGGCACCATGGTGACCATATTGCCAGCGGCGCGCTGGCTGGAGACCCAGACGAAATCGGACAGGATGACGTCGACGGCGCCGGTCAGCAGCGCGACCTGCCCGGCCCGGCTATCGGCCAGCGGCCGGATCTGCAAGTTCACCCCATGGCTGGCGTCGAGACCTAGCCGCTTGATGGTCTCGATCTCCCACTGCACGGTGCCGCTTTCATGCACACCGACGGTCAGAACCTCCTGCGCACCAGCAAGGGCGATAGTGCCGGCTAGGATCAGGCCGGCAAGAATGGTTGCTAAGACATAGCGCATGGCGGCGATCAGGCGCCGGTCACGCGCCAGATGACGTCGCCGACGTCATCGGCCATCAGCACCGCCTTGTCCGCCGCAATCGCCACGCCCACCGGCCGCCCATAGGAGAATTTCTCGTCCGGCGACAGGAAATCGGTGAGAATATCCCGCGGCACGCCGACCGGCTTGCCATTCTCTAATGCCACGAAGGTCATCTTATAGCCGCTCAGAATGCTGCGGTTCCACGAGCCGTGCTGGCCGATCGCCATGCCGGCCGGCAAGCCGGGCAAAGTCCCTTCCGGCAGATAGCAGAGGCCGAGCGACGCGGTATGGCCGCCCAGCGCATAATCGGGATGGTCCTGCTTGGCGGCAGGATGGGCCGGGTCCTGCTTCACGCGATCGTCGACCACGCCCCAATAGGAATAGGGCCAGCCGTAAAAGCCGCCGTCGCGCACCGAAGTCAGGTAATCGGGGGGCGTCTCGTCGCCCAGGCCATCGCGCTCGTTGACCACGGTCCAAAGAGCGCCGGTCGTCGGCTCCCACGCCATGCCCACCGGGTTGCGCAAGCCACCGGCAAATACGCGGGACTGGCCGGTGACGAGGTCGAGTTCGTGGATGCAGGCGCGGTCGATCTCGACCTCCATGCCCAGATCCCCGATATTGCTCATCGAACCGACCGCCACATAGAGCTTGGTCCCGTCCGCGCTGGCAATGAGATTGCGCGTCCAGTGCCCGCCCGGCTTGCAATCCATCAGCTTGCGCCCCGGCGCTGTGATGCGCGTGGCGCCGGCCTCGTAGGGATAGGCGAGCACGGCATCGCTGGCGCCGACATAGAGCGTGTCGCCGATCAGCACCATGCCGAACGGCTGGCGCACGCCCTCGATGAAAGCATGGCGGATTTCAGCGACCCCGTCGCCATCGCTGTCGCGCAGCAGGGTGATGCGATTGGGGCTGGTGCCCGACGCGCGCGCCCGCTTCATGGTGACGGACATGGCGTGGCCGAACACGCCGCTCGGCTTGCCGTCTTCGCCCATCGATTCGGCGACCAGCACGTCGCCATTGGGCAGCACATGCATATGGCGCGGATGATCGAGGCCGGTTGCGAAAGCGTCGACCTTGAGGCCCGCAGCCGCCGTCGGGGTGCGACCGTTTTCCCAGCCCTTGGCCGTCGGCATTTTGAGCGTCGGAATACTGCCCTGGGCCTTGGGCGCAGGAATGACCGGCGCCGGGCCGAACACCGGCGGACGCGGACCGTCCCCGCGATGTCGGATAGCAACGGCCACGGCACCGATACCGGCAACAATATTGGCAAAGATGGAATTCACGGTCACGGGGATTACTCGATCAGGATAAGGTGGGGATCGACTGGCGCAGCGCCAGCAATTACCACGCTCCGGCGTCGGGGACTAGGGCGAGCGCCAGCCATCTGCGCGATCTGCAGCAGCGCCGATACCCACGCCCCTCCTCCAACACTTGCAAACCGCCTGGCGCCCACCTGCACGATTCTGCCATCCAGGCCCACCCCAAGGCCCCTGGACCGACCCGCATAGCTCGACCCGGCTAGGAAATCCCCCGAAGCCACCCGCGACATACCGACCGCTTCGCCGAGAACCTCGAAGGTAAGCACGACGCCCGTGACATCGAATCTCTGATGCCCCTGTCGCTGACCAAGTAACTACCCACCGACTGCTCTCCACCCCATTTGCGCCGCCCGCCGCTCCTTCGAGGGGCGGCAGTTTTTGGGAAGCCGCCGAAGGGTCCCGGATGGCCGAATTGGGGTCGACAACTGCCAGGCAGAAACGCGCCCCATTTCAGCCATTTAATCAGTCTCTCCGACTTCCTAGAAGCAGACCGTCCGCTCAAGTCGTGGCCATATTTACGGCGCTCTAGATCTCACTCGAACCACGATCAGCTGCAAAAGCGTGTTCACGGGAGAACAGGCAATGCACACGGGGGTTTAGTTCTCGGCCATTTTCCAGACCACCGCTCCAGCTCCTTTGTGCCTTGTGGGGCCTCTGCCGTTCGTCTGGTGCGCTGAAACAACACGTGGACGCAAAGCCTGAGACCTCAACTGGGGTGGTTCACCCTCGGCTCACGCTTGCTCGGTTGACGACTGGTCTGACCATAGGTGCCTTTGGGAGCAGGTCCCTGATGTCGACGAAGGGGAAGACAGGTTCGAAGCGGAAGGCTTCGGCGTGGCTGCCTTCGGGCGCATTGGCCTGACTGGCGCGGAATGCCGAAAGCACGCGGGACGCGCTGACAAAGCGGTCCGGATCCTGCGAAGCGTGACACCGGATGGCCGCATCCTTGGCCTCGACATGGGCCGTGATGTCGACATAGTGCGTCGGGCTGGCGCCCACGCCGCGCAGCGTGTCGCAATGAAGCACAGGCGCCGCGAAGGACGCGGCGATGCGCACGCCTTCGCTCAGGGCCCGGTGGTCGCCGTGATAGTCATTGGCAGCGTGGGTGATGATGAGATCGGGCGAGGCGCGCTCGATCGCGCCCTTGAGCGCCTTGACGAGGGTGGCATCGGCGACCAGTTCCCCATCGGGCAGGTCCAGAAAGTGCAGATCCGCATTGAGCAGGCCTGCGGCAGCCTCTGCCTCTGCCTTGCGGGTGGCGCGGAGATGGCCCGGAGCGCCCCGCCCGCCGCGCGTGCCGTCGGTGACAATGACATAGGCGAGTTGGTCGCCCCGCGCCGCCAGGGCGGCGAGCGTGCCAAACATGAAGATCTCGATGTCGTCGGGATGCGCACCGATGGCGAGCACGTTCATGGGGTCAGGCCTCGATGAATTCCAGGACCATGGCCGCCGTCCAAGTGAAGCGCCCGCCGCCACAGGGTTCGGCGGTGATCGGATCATAATATTCAGCAAAACCCGACTCGATAATGAGGTCAAGGCTTGAGCGCCTGATGTGGTCGGCCACGGCGCGCTCGCCGCTGGCGGCGAGGCCATCGGCGATCATGTAATTGGTCACCAGCCAGACCGGCCCGCGCCAGTAGCGCTTGGCCTCGAAGCGCGGGTCGTCCGGGTCCTGGCTTGGCACGATGAACTTCACCTTGTCCGACCATCGTTCGATGGTGCGCGCAATCGCGGCCGCGCGACCGGCGGGAATATCAGCCAGCGCCGGCAGCATGCCGCCCAACGAGGCGCTGTCGATCAGCTTGCCCGTGGTCCGGTCCTTGCAGAGATACAGGCCGTGGCTGTCGCTCCACAGGCCTTCGAGCGCAGCGATACCCTTCTTGGCCCGCGCCCGATTGGCGGCGCCAATCTGCCTCTCGCCCAGCGCTTCTGCCAGATCGGCGAGGTCCGCACAGGCACGAATGAGGATGGCATTGAAGCCGGGGTCGATTACCTGGAAAGGCGAAGCATCGTGCAGCTTCGCATTGTCCCAACCCAGCGATCTGAACTTTTCGACCAGCCAGAGGTAGCGGTCATATTGCGCCTTGGTCGGCCGGTGGGCGGGGTCGGCATGCTGGGTGTCGCGACGGGTATAGGGCGTGATGCCCTCGGTCGGAACACGCTCGAAGGCTTCGTCCCAATCCACTGAATTGTCGCGGCCCGCTTCCCAGGGATGAAGAATGGCGACCAGCCCTTCGGCCCGGGGATCGCGGTAGCGATAGAACCAGTCATGCCACCTGTCGATTTTGGGCAGCAGCAGCCGGGCTTTCTCCTCGGCCAGCTTTCTGTCCTTGGCGCGCTCGAACAGGCGTTTGACCGCAAAGCCCGCCACCGCCGGCTGGGTGAGGCCTGACGTCGGCGTCGGGCGCTTGGTGTCCCACACGCCCGGACCTGGAAAGTAGCCATCCGAATACACATGGAAGACGATATGCGGCACCATGCCGTCGGGCCATTGGTGCTCGAACAGGGTCTCGATTTCCTGCCAGGCACGGGCTTCGTCGAAATGGGCCTGACCCAGCGCGGTGAGGCAGGAATCCCAGTTCCACTGGAAAGGATAGAGCCCTTTCGTGGGTACGGTATAGGTGCCTTGGTCGTTCTCCTTGAGAACGTCGATGGCCAAGGTGCGCAATGCGGCAGTATCGGTCTTCATGAACCAGCTTTCGGCAATTGGGTTGAGTGTCAGACGGCCAGCGCTGTTTCGGGGTCGAACCAGCGGACGCGATCGGGCTTGGGTGCTAGGCGCAACTGATCGCCTGGAGCCACCTTGAGGTCGCTGTCGAGCACCGCGCGGAAAAGTTTTCCTGCCACCTCGGTCGTGACTAGCGTATGCGCGCCCAAGGGCTCGACAACGCGCACAGTTGCGGCAAAGCCGTCCGATGCGATCTCGACGTCCTCGGGGCGGATGGCAAATTCGAGACTATCGCCGACCGCCGGGCCCGCCAGCGTGACCCCCGCCACTTCAAACTGGCCGTTGGCGCCACGGGTGGCCGGCAGGAAGTTCATCGGCGGATTGCCGATGAAGCTGCCCACAAAGCGCGCCGCCGGGTTGCGGTAAACCTCAACCGGGCTGGCGGCCTGCACGATCTTGCCGCCATTCATCACCGAGATGCGATCGGCCAGCGACATGGCTTCAACCTGATCATGGGTGACATAGATGGTGGTGGTCTTGCTGTCGGCGAGCACGCCTTTGAGTTCGGCGCGCATCTCGAGACGCAGCAGCGCATCGAGATTGGACAGCGGCTCGTCCATCAGGATCACATCCGGCTCCATGGCGAGCGCCCGAGCCACGGCAACACGCTGGCGCTGCCCGCCCGACAACTGGCCCGAATAGCGCTTGAGGAGCTGCTCGATATGCATGAGTTCGGCGGTGCGATTGACCCGCCGATCGATTTCCGCCTGGGGCAGCTTTTTCATCCGCAGGCCAAAGGCGATGTTCTCGAAGACCGTCAGATGCGGGAACACGGCATAGTTTTGGAACACCATGGCGATACCGCGCTCGCGCGGCGGCAGGTGGTCGACGCGACGCCCGCCGATCCACACCTCGCCATGGCTCGGGGTTTCGAGCCCGGCAATGATGCGCAAAAGCGTGGTCTTGCCGCAGCCCGAGGCGCCGAGCAGGACCATGAACTCCTGGTCGGCAATGGTGAGGTCGATGGAATGCAGGGCGGTAAAGGCCCCGAAGCGCTTGGCGGCGTTCTTGATGACAATTTCAGCCATGGATCTCTCCTTTACCTGTTGGCGATGCCCCACATCGCAAACAGGTATTTGCGAACGGCGAAGATGAAGAT
The DNA here is from genome assembly GCF_014926585.1 of Devosia beringensis. Lineage (NCBI taxonomy): Bacteria > Pseudomonadati > Pseudomonadota > Alphaproteobacteria > Hyphomicrobiales > Devosiaceae > Devosia > Devosia beringensis. The sequence continues at coordinate 2,504,858 of NZ_CP045422.1, forward strand.
GAGTGCGGGCACGACGAGCGCGGCGCCACCGGCGAACTTAAGATGAAGCGGCGACACGTTCAGGTTTTGGATCAGGAATGCGGGCAGCGTCCGGTTCTCGATGGTCAGCACCGCCGCGGCAAAGACCTCGTTCCAGGAAATGGTGAAGGCAAAGACTGCCGACGCAGCGATCCCGGGCAGGACGAGCGGCAGAACAACCTTCTGAAACGCCTGCCAGCGATTGCAGCCAAGCGTCCAGGCGGCCTCCTCGAGTTCCAGCGGGATGCCCGAAAAGAGCGAGAAGGTGATCAAGACGGCAAAGGGAATGGCCAGCACGGTATGGACGAGCGCCAGCCCGATCGCTGTATCGTCCAGCCCGGTCCGGATGAACATGACCGCCAGTGGCAAGGCCAGAAGCGGCAACGGGAAGGCCCGGGTCATCACCACCAGCATGCGGAACACTTCCTTGCCGGGGAATTCAAAGCGCGAGAGGGCATAGCCAGCCGGCGCACCAATGCCGATGGAAAGCACCATGGTGAGCACGGCGACGAGCACGGAGTTCCAGAGCGCGCGTCCGACACCCGAAAATCCGGCGAAGAACTGCAGCGAGGAGAAGTCAAAGCCCGGCAGACCAGTCTTGGGGAAGCCACTGACCTGGCTGGGCGAGGAGAGCGCGTTGACCATCAGCAGATAGATGGGCACCAGCACCCAGGCGCAAATCAGGAGCACGCAGGCCCAGAACAGGAACTTGCCCGCCCGGCGCGCCGACTGCACAGTGGAAGGGACGTCGTTGGTCTTGGCGGCACTCATATCGTGGCCCCCTTGGGAACGCGCAGCACGCGCAGGTAAAACAGCGTGGCGATAATCGAAATGCCCAGAATGACCAGCGCATAGGCCGAGGCCACGTTGCGATCCTGCAGCGCGAACTGCCAGTTATAGGTCTCGCCCATGAGGACGGGCAGCGTCGTGCCGCCCAAGGCTGTGACCACGGCGAACACCTCGAAGGCTGCCAGCGTGCGCAGGATCAGGGCCGATTGTAGGCTTGGGCGCAGCATGGGCAGGGTGATCTTGATAAAGCGCTGCCAGGGGCTGGCGCCGAACACTTCCCCAGCTTCATAATATTCCTTGGGGATCAGGCCCATACCGGACACCAGGATCACCATCATGATGGCGGTGGCGCGCCAGATTTCGGCGAGAACAACGGCCAGAAAGATCACCCAGATGTTCTGGTAGCCCAAAAAGAGGATGGGCTGATCCACCACGCCAAGGCCGTTCAGCAAGGAATTGAGGAAGCCCGACTGCTCGAAGATGGCCAGCCAGACAATGCCTGCTGCCAGGTCCGACAGACCGAGCGGTATGGAGAAGATGTAAAGGATCGCGTTGCGGCCCCGTTGCAGCTTGGTGACGATCGACGCCATCGACAGCGCCATGGCAAGCTGGATAGGCACGACGACGGCGGCGAGCAGTAATGTCCACCCGAGCGCGGAGCCGAATTTCCAGTGTGTCGCCATGGTCGTGAGGGGCTGCAGCGAAAAGCCGCCGTCACGGGTAAAGGCCAGCACCGCGATCTCGACAAAGGGATAGACGAAAAAGACCAGCAGGAAGACCGTTGCCGGCAGTAACAGCAGATAGGGCAGCACTTTGGCTTGCATGATCTTGTTCCGGGATCTGGTCACCACCCGGCCCCTTGCGGCGTCGGGTGGTCATCGCAGGGGGGAGGAGGCTTTAGTTGACCGGGCAGGCGCCTTCGGAGGCGGCGTCCGGGAGCCAGCACGGGGCGTTGGCCTGGGTCATGAGGCCACGCAGGGTCTCTGCCTGCTGGTTCAGCACGTCTTCGACCGGCTGGTTGCCGAGCACGATGCGCTCGAACGTGTCGGTATAGACCTGGTTGAACTGACCGCCGAGGTCACCAAGACCGACCGGCAGGAGCGCTGGCAGGGCATCGTCCGCGGTCGTCATCGCGTTGATGGCGGGGCCGAGAGCCTTGGCTGATTCAGGCAGTTCAGCCGGCAACCCGGCGTCGGTCACCGGGTAGAAGTTGGTGGCCAGAAGCGTTGCGACCTGCGTTTCGGGCTGCATCATATAGGCAATGAGGGCCTTGGATGCGTCCATGTCCGGCGCACTTGCCGGGATGGCAATACCCGCAAGAACAGGCATGAAGCCGCGGCCAGCCGGGCCCGAGGGCGCAGGGAAGGCCACGAAGTCATCGGGACGCTGGTTGAAGGCATCGGCAAGGCGGGCAATATGGTCGAAGGCGACCCAGACGTCACCGGCCAGGAGAGGCTCTTGCATGAAGGCGTAATTGGTCGACGCCGGGTTGGTGTACTGCCACAGTTCCTTGAATTTGTTCCAGCCTTCGGCAGCTTCGGCGGAACGGAACTTGGTGACCGTCGATCCGGCATAGGAGGGCAGCAGGAAGCCCTGGAAGAAGCGATGTTTGAGCCCCTGCGGGCCAGCTGGGAAGCCGAACTTGGGCGAGCCCGTTTCTTCCGCAAGCGCCTTGGCCCAGGCGATCAAATCGTCATAAGTGAGAGCGTTGATGTCGGCGCCTTCAGGCAAATATTCGAGCGCCTGCCTGCTGGCGGCCATGACATAGTTGGCCTGCATCCACGGCAGGTATTTTTGTTCGTCTCCGCCGAGCTTGCCCAGTTCCATGAAGGCGTCGCTGACGGTGATGCCGGATAGGTCAATGTCGGAGAGGTCGACCAGGCTGTCGCCATAGGTCGAGAGGTCGCCGTGCAGCGCCCCTACGACACCGATCTGGCCTGAGCCGGCCTGGATTTCCGCGGCGAGGCGCGTGAGGAACGGCCCGGTTTCCGAAGCCTGATAGTCGACGCCGGGCTCGAAGCCGGCAAGCACCTGCTCACGCATCTTCTGCGTTTCTTCCACCGGAGCGGCCTGGGTTGACCAGAACAGGGTCTGTGCCATGGCGACCCCCGATGTTAAGGCCAGAGCCATCGTGGCTCCGGCCAAGGCGGCGATCGGCTTTTTCATTGTCTTTCTCCCTTTTGATTTGTTGCAGTTGGCACAGGTCCGTGGCTGGCGCGGCTGACCAGTGCGGGTCGGATGAGCCGCGTGAGTGGCTCCGTGTTGCGACCTGCGATGATCTCGATCAGCATCTCGCCGATCTCGCGCCCGGCCGCGCGGGTCGAGGTTTCAAACGTTGTGAGGCCGGGCGGCGCGAAGGTGGCGGCTCCGATATTGTCGAAGCCGACGACGGAAAGGTCCCGTGGCACTGAAATGCCGGCGCGGTTGGCCTCTTCCAGCACGGAAAGCGCCAGCTCGTCGAAA